>JAJZJV010000039.1 GCA_021809925.1 Microcaldota archaeon
TTATTGGGGAAGAGTATGTGAAGTTGACAGTTGCTCCGGCTATGGGCACGCCAAAGAACTTTACTACTGCAGTGAGATTGTCCCCTGCGCCCGTAGCTAATTGAGAAGCATTTCCAACCAAGAGAGCCATACTTATCTTTGGTTTTGTGTATGTTTGAGTAACGTGAGTCTGAAATCTCCCAATCGTACTTTGAACTGGAGAAATTACGCAATTCTTTTCAGTAGGATTTAGGTTGGTACAGATTGTAGCGTTTATAGTCAGCGAACCGCTCACCAGAACGCCCGGATTTACCACAGTATTTGAAAATGTTGCATTGCAAATAACAGTGCCCCCAGGAAGAACGAAGTTTGGCATGCATGGTATTGGAAACAGACCTACAGAAGTATTAAGGGATAATGAAGGGTCTTTTATTGCGTATTGTCTGGAATTTGTTAATACAACACCGATGCTAGAGAATGAGGAGTTTGAGCCGAAAACGAAAGATTGGCAGTAGAAGTCTTGAGAAGGTATTAAACATACTTCAGGAGCACTTGTGGAAGGGGCTAAAACAAAAAAGTAAAGCGCACCTATCATTATAACAATTATAAGGACGGCCCACCCATATGTTGCTATATATTCTGTAGCAGATTGCGCTTTATGGCTTCGGCTCTTGCCAGAAGGCATGGATTCTGGAGAATCAAGACCTTTTTTACGTAGAGGGCGTTTATCCCGCATAAAGTAGTATAATTATGATATATTTATAAATATGAAGCTATTGATATTTTATGCATTGATAAAAAATACCGAAGAAAGATAACAAAGAGTAAATTGGCGTAGTGGTTGTATGAATAAGCTAGATGCAGGGAAAGATGCACCAAACAAAGTAAATGCGTTTATAGAGATACAGAAAGAAAGCAACGTCAAGTATGAGCTTGACGAAGAGGCAGGCATATTGAGAGTTGACAGGATACTGCATACTGCGATGGTTTACCCATACAATTATGGCTTTATTACAGGAACCAGGGGGGAAGATGGAGATCCTCTTGACATCATGGTAATAAGCAAGGGAAAATTTCTTCCAAATACAATTATTTCTGTAAGGCCAATAGGCTTGCTGCTTATGAAGGATGAGGAAGGCATCGATACAAAGATAATGGCCGTGCCTTCTGAGAAGATAGATCCCGATTACAAAAACATAACAGAGATATCTGATCTTACTGAGCATGATAGGAATATGATAGCGCATTTCTTCTCTTATTATAAGAGCCTCGAGCCAGGCAAGTGGGCAGAAGTCTCGGGATGGGAAGGTTCTGAAAAAGCTTATAAAGAGATAGAGAAGGCCATAAAAAGAGCGGAAAGTGGCTAATCCAGAACCCTTTTTATAGAGAAGGATCCTGGAGGAAGATGCTGCATGATATAATCTAGATCATCATACTTAAAGGCTTTTGATATTTCTTTTGCGGCATCGGATTTCTTCATCCGGCCGGGTTTTAGCAAAAGATACTTTTTAGTCTCAAGAGCCTTGCAGGTGCTTAGAGGGGTCACGCTTACTTTCTCTACTTTACCACCATGCCCTTCCTGAGAGCCAAACGCAGCTAATTCAAGAGACATGTGCCTATGCCATTCCCTTTCCCCACTTAACAAGAAACTTCCGGTGCCTAACGATCCCTTCTCCTTTGATTTGCTAACCTGATCGCGCTTTAATGAGTATACATCCACAGATGAAGACCCACCGTCCCACGCTCTTGAGAAACAAGCAGCAAATTGTGCAGCCTCATTTCGTATGTCCATGCTGGCGTCAACCCCGTCCTTGAGTAGTACTAAGGAAGCACCAAATATATCTGCATGGAAGAAAAGATCCTTTTCAATGAAATATTTGCTATTGATCTCTTCATTCTGCTGCGCACTTCTTCCGCCTATGACAAGCATGCCATTGCTGGTCAGGAACCAGTTGAATCGCTCATACCATTCTTTTTTCACAAGCTTGCGGAGTTCTTTTTCCGGAGTCTTTGATTCCATCTCCTTGCTAAGCCTCGACTCAAGGTCCTTTATTGCAGCCCCTGCACCTTCTGCTTTCTTCCTTGAGCGCTTTGCCGACTCGAAGTAATGATTTGCATTCTCCTGTGCAGTCTTCGTAAAATCTATGCTGAACTCCATCAGGACATCTTTTGAAGCTCAGAAGCTATATATTTAGTGTTTGATATGCAATATAGCAATGTGGGGCAATGAAAACCGAGACTATCGCAATCATATCACATTCTGGAGATATTGATGGAATTGCAAGCGCATTCCTGCTTAAAGAAGCATTTAAAGTACAATTAAAGAATATCTTTTTTGTCAATTATGGTGAAGAAGATCTCGCATATGTTGAGAAGGAGATAAGAAAGCTGGCTAAGAAAGGGAAGCTTTCAATACTGATATCAGATCTTAGCGCGGACGGGAAGAGTATGGAGACTTTCTCTAAGATATTAGAGATTGCTAATGGATCTGGAGGAAATCTTTCGTGGTTTGACCACCATCCCTGGGGAGTAGATGCAATAAGAAAGATAGCCTCAAGATGCAAGATTGCCATAGTCGGAGAGAATTCCAAATTCTGCGCGACTGAGATTGTTTATAGGAAGTTTTTCAAGAAAGATGCATTTTTGGATATGCTTGCTGAGATGGTTCATTATTCAGACTTCAATATAAGGCCTGATGATGAAGGAACACGAAAGATAGTAGGGTATTACGCTCTAGGGATCACATACTACAATACGGCATCTTCAAGAAGCGTCGTAGATAGTAAGATGAGAAGCATAATTGCTACCCTTGAAAAGAAAAGGTTATATGGCAAAAAGATTGCAGATGCGGCAAGAACTTTTGAAAGAGTTAACAGTGATAGGATTAAAAGAATGAGCAGAAAGCTTTACTTGATAGGAAGTGAGCTCGCAGTTGGATTCTCAACAGATATACAATCCACACAGGCATGCGCCTCAATAATAGAAGCGAGCGGAAGGGATGTTGGCGTATATATAAACATTAGGAATGGAAAGGGACATATACGAAGCATAAAAAGCAATACATCCATGTTGGCTAGATCTCTTGGAGGTAATGGACATCCGCATGCATCCGGATTCAAGCTGGATCTTAAAGAATATAATAATTTCAGATCTGAAAGCGACAAAAAAAGAGTGGTTGAACTCATCACAGAAAAATCCAGGAAAGTTTTGTGAGTTTGGTAGATTATTCGTTATCGAGATTGATTACTATGGCTCTGTAGAAACTCTTTTCCTGTATTGTGCATAGGTGTTGACCAACAATTGCTGCTCTCGGAAGAGCCCATATCACTGGAGCATGCAAACCGCGCATATCTGATAGGCTCTTGGCATTTCTACAGAACCAAAAAAAGAACGACTTTTGAAGGAAGCGATGTGCATAGATTTTGTGACATCCTCCTGCTGTGTTGCATAACTCTTCGATTTCTTTGTTATGGTGAACTGGTCACGATTTGAATTCGCCATAGCGTTTGAGTAGTTGATAAGCCCAAATTTTACATGATGCTTCCTGCAATATGCCTAATTCGCTTGTCGCGGCAAGTTGTTCGCCGAACATACGTTTCATTGCACTGAATATCCCTTCAGTAGCCGGCCATCATGGACCATACCTGTTCTTTTTCGCCCAGCCTTTGTAACCAAGCCTATTACGTTCCTTTACTATATTATTGCATAGTTCAGAATCCGTATCGTCGCGTGCATTCACATCTGGTTTGAAGATTGGCATAATTTCGTGATTGTTGCAAAAATCGTATAATAGTTTAGAATCCATCGCACCGTCTCCGCTGGCTGCAACAACTGGTACACCGTCTTCTAAAAGCCCTGCAAGTTGACGTTCTATGCTACTTGCTTCTGATTCTTGAATGATGTGCACTTCATAACTTACTGGTTCATGTGTTTTGGCATCGCCGAGAATAATGAGTTGCACCCAACGTCTGTTCTTCTTGCCGTATTTCTCATGCAAATACTCCCCGCCAGAAACAACCTGCATACTTGTTCCGTCGCTGAATACGACTATATTGTCGCCCCAAGGTGGCTCCAGATTAAACGTGAGCCTGTTAACCCTACGGTTTACCGTCGAATAATCGTTGTATTCGGGCAGTTGGCCAATCTTGCAAAGGTCTCGCGTCATACCTTCAATCATACGATAGCAAATATGTTTGTCATGCCAGATTGATTGCAGTTTGATGAGGCTGTTGGGAAACAAGTACGGCGCACCGGGTTTGCCCGCGTTCATCAATGCAAGTTCACTATTCCATCCCTCGACAAATTCGAAGGAGAGCAGGTACTCTCCCCGCTTCACCAGCTGTTCATTGTAAACGCGAAAATTGCGTTTGTCAACGAACTTCTTGCTCTATCGTCCCGTTGGCTTTTTAGGTTTCATGTTTAATCACTATATACTGAAAATATATTCAGTAAAAGCTTATAAATTAGTATGTTGTATATATTAAATCATGAAGGCCGTTATCTCATACGATTTGACTGGCAAATCGCCTGTTCAGAAGACACGCATTATCCGTACGTTGTTTGGTTACGAAGATAAAAGTAATTTTGGAAAATACAAGTATGCTCGGAAAGGTTTAATTTCGGAAATTCCAAATGCACATCAAATTAAGGGGGCAATTTTAGTTGAAAAGAGGTATGTTCCACAGGTGGTTCGGGCATTGAAGAAGTTGAAAGCCAAACCGAGCATTCTGGATTTATCTGAGAATTAATAATTATGCAACACAGCATGTGGGGTTTCCCGCTCACAGTGTTAACAGGAATGTCTGGTTGTATGGTTCATGGTAGAAGATGGATATTCATTGATAAGTATTGGACATAGTCGTTTTTACGTAGTCTTTATAGATGGTCAGTATGTATCCTGCAAGAGCCTCATCTGTTTTGATTCCGAGGGCAGTTACAACGGACATTAGATTTGTGCTTGTAAGCTCCTTTCCTACAGAAATAAGGTAATATATTCCAGATACGTATGGAAAACCAGAATTGCCATAGTTGAATGAAGAGATGTAATCAAGCATTGTTTTATTAAGAATAAAGCCCACTGCAGTTACCATCTTGCTTATATATTCATCAAATTTCTCAGTTCCTATTATGTTGACATCTTTGCCCGCATATACGAGTGTTCCTACAGCAGCCAGATATGGAATGAATCCATTTTTGATATGTTCGTCTATATCACCATGCTCAAATGTCCTATCTAGCTCTGTTATCATAATCTTGCCCATGAGTAATGCTGCGGATTGCGTCATTTTCATGAATTTCTCCTCCATTTTTGTGCTTGGCA
This sequence comes from Microcaldota archaeon, assembly GCA_021809925.1. Lineage (GTDB taxonomy): Archaea > Micrarchaeota > Micrarchaeia > Micrarchaeales > CABMGC01 > JAMCSO01. Next base: position 5,300 of record JAJZJV010000039.1, read on the forward strand.
TTCCTTCTGCTCTTTTTTCAGAATTAGAATATATTTCAAGAACATGCTTCCCTATTTCTTCGTCAGGCTCTATTCCCATTGCACTTATGACCTTTAGCACATTTTCCAGGGTAACCTCTTTCCGTACCACCTTCAAATAGTAAACTACTGGAGCATATGCTATTATATTGTTCTTGAGATTTAATGAAGAGATAAAATTAAGGTAATTATTGTTGGGCTCTATTCCTATTGCTCTGATTATTGTTATCACATTTTCACGCGTAACTTCTTTGCCATTAAAGGAAAGAAACATTACAGCTCCGATATAAGGAGTTACTTCACGCTCAATCTTTGTGCCCTCAAGTTTCATGTAAACTTTAGTAAGGACGCCTTGGTTCTTTACTACAATATCTAGTTCAAAAAGAATTAGATAAGAGATAAGATTTGCTATCTTTATTATGACATCTGCTATCTCGTCTCTCCAATTATTATTCGCATCTAATGCCGTGAAACCACCACAAGTGACACCCTCCAACGACTAAAGGTCGTTGGCTTCCAGAGTGGCTATGATTGGTCGTCATGATGCCACCCGCATAGTTCCTCGTTCAACGAAATCAGCCTTCATTGCTGAAGGACTTACAATATCTCCAGAGGCGTGACTTCCCCCTTGTCCAGAGGTAGCTCTTTTTAGTATATTTATGCTTGCATTCAAATCCCTGTCCTTTGACATTCCGCATTTTTGACAGTGGAATGTTCTTTCAAACAGAAGCATATCCTGAATGTTTCCGCATTCACTGCACGTCTTTGAGGTATCTTTAGGATTTACACCAACCACTACGCAACCAGCACTTTCAGCCGTGTATTGTAGATGGTTGATGAAATTGCCCCAAGATTCTTCGCCTATACTTCTTGCAAGATTATGATTCTTCATCATGTTTGCAACCCAATTGGTGTTGCTGCTTGCCTCAACTATTATTTTGGGATTGTCCACTTCTTCAAAGAAAGCAGAGAACCCCTCTTTTGTTGTATATGTGTGTCCTTCTTTCACAACTATGCCGTTCTTTTCCATAACAATATAACTCTTCCACTTCCCAAGGTCTATTGCTATTTTAGGAACTTGACAAATTAAGAATCTTTCCATTAAATTATATTTGGGGTTTTCTCTCTCTTTTTTATCGTCTGAAATCAGTAGTGCAGAGTCTCCTGGAGGCCGATGCGGCAAGCGCATCGGTCGCCTTGCCAGGAGAACGAAAACATGAAAATATCGAAAATAAAGAATAAGATACCAGAGGTTTGCGCTGCAACGCGCGTAATCGTGCAGCACTACGGGCATACGAAGAAGTTCGCAAAACATATCGTCGCATTAGTGATAAAACAGATGGATGGATTGACGGATGTAGAACTCGTTGATCTCGTTGGTACGAAAATTGGAAGA
>JAJZJV010000040.1 GCA_021809925.1 Microcaldota archaeon
AGTGTCAGTAACGTGACTGCAGAAACAGTCGAACGTTACATTGACAGGCATGAATATCCAAAATATGTTCCAGGAACCGGTCGGCAATCAACTTTGGGAGCCTCATAAGAAGCCTCGGGCTTCAGCCCGAGGTGATTCACATGAAACTTGCTAATGGGACAATATTTAATACTTGCTTGCAAATTAGATTGTGTTTATCTTAATATAATGAGAAGATATTACTGCGGAAAGAGAACTATCTACTCTTTCCGATTTGTATACAATAACCATACGTATCAAAACTTAGGGGTTTTATGCAGGAACTCAGTATTGAAAGCCAGAAGAAAGTAGAATTGATAAACATAACTGAACATGTCAGGAGCCGGGTAAACAATAATACAATTAGTGACGGAATATGCATAGTTTACATACCCCATACAACTGCTGCGATCATAATTAATGAGGACGAAGCAGGCCTTTTATCTGATATTGGGACGTTTGTAGAGTCACTAGCAGAAGGAAAAACAGGATGGAAGCATGATAAAGTAGATCAGAATACGCCTGCTCATCTTGCAAACATAGCAATAGGTTGTGAGAAGATAATACCAATACAGAATGGCAAGCTGATGCTTGGTACATGGCAAAGCATATTCTTTCTGGAGCTAGATGGACCAAAGAAGAGGGAAATTTATCTTGAGTACATTGAATGCAAGGGCTGAATGACACTTCGTCAAATACCTTATCTAGAGAGAGCTTTTTAATCCTTGATCCCATCAATAATCCCTTATTCTGGAGGATATCTTGGAGATTAAGAGGAACAGGGAAAATATACGGGCAGCAGCTAACATTTACCTTAGAACGCGATGGGAGGGCAATCAATCCACAAGGGAGGCTCTTTCAAGAGCTGCGGAAGCAAACGCATTGATTTTTGTAAAGGGCGAACCATTCATACTTCTATCTGGAGCAGTTAGCCTCGAAGGATTACCTCTCAGGCAGGCAATTAGAAAAGGGGGAATTGTAACGCTAAGCAGCAAGAATATATTGAACATATGCTTGCGCGTAGAATCACTAAATTCAACAATGATGTCTCATATAAGATTCAAGGAAGATTTGATTGGCAGCAGAAGGGATAGGGCTGAGCGGAGAAGCATTTGATTATTGCTAATATCATTATGTTTTATAAGCTTGCGTCGAAAGCAATAAGAATCATGGAAAACCTTCGTACAGTATGTGATATGTATGGCTGAACAGCGTCCCTTCAGGCCGAAATTGAGAGATAGTGGCATCATTACGAATAGCTTGGCATTTAAACCGATAGCAGTCAGAAGGAAGGAAGCGCTCTGTATGCTTCTAAGAAGAGAAGCAACCACAGGCAGTGAGACACTAACTGCATGCATAGAAATGATAGTTGAAAGGATCGACCGGATCAACGACCAGCCAGAATTGATGAGGCATGCATCAGATAGAAATATGTTTGTTAGGGCTGCCGTCGCATTCAGTTCTCTTGCCGGGAAGCAGATACGCGAAGAACTTGAATCGGATGATAATGCTACGGTAAGATATGTTGCAGCTATACCTGTTCTGCAGCTCAAGCACATACGCTCAGATCTCAATAGTGTGGGGCTGAGCATCATAGGCGCAATAAAAAAGATGAACGGGGTCAACCATGAGGGCAAGCGTGCGTTCTTGAAAGAACTACATGCTACTGCACACGGCGGGGTGCGATCTGCAAGGAGATCAGGCTAGCTATTTAACTCATACGAATATCGTAATTATTTTACGAAAAAGGAAAGTATATATATTTTGATGTTGTATATATCTTGGTTAGCAGGCAGATATCATGGCACGAGTAAACGAAAATTATGATAAATTGAGTTCGAACTATCTCTTTTCTGAGATTGCAAAACGAACAAAATCCTTTTCTGAGAAAAATCCTGGAACTGAGATATTACGCTTAGGGATTGGAAATACTACAGAGCCATTGACTAAGTCAATAATAGAAAAGATGCATGAGGGGGTGGACAAGCTTGCAGACCCTGAAAGGTACACTGGCTATGGGGACGAACAGGGGGACTTGCGACTGAGAAAAGCCATAGCAGAATTTTATTTGAGAAAAGGGATATCAATCCAATACGACGAAGTCTTTGTCAGCGACGGAGCAAAACCCGATTCTGCAAATATTCAATCGATATTTGCTCAGAATAGCACAATAGCTGTACAGGATCCGGCTTATCCTGTCTACGTTGATAGTAATGTCATAACTGGAAGAATCGGAGCTGCAAAGGGCACAACTTACAGTGGAATTATATATATGCCATGTACCGCAGAAAATGATTTCTTCCCAGAACTTCCTGGGAGAAAAGCAGATATTATATATTTATGCAGCCCGAACAACCCCACAGGTGCAGTGGCAACAAGAGCCCAGCTAAAAAGATTCGTTGATTATGCGATAGAAAACAAATCTGTGATAATATTTGATGCTGCTTACCACTCGTTTATATCTGATCCAGAACTGCCCAGAAGCATATACGAGATAGACGGAGCCAAGAAGTGTTCTATAGAAATTAATAGTTTCTCTAAGAGCTCTGGTTTTACTGGTGTAAGGCTTGGCTGGTCCGTTGTTCCAAAAGAGCTTACAATAGAAGGGACCAGAGAGGGAAAGATAAATGCAATATGGAATAGGAGACAGACCACAATGTTTAATGGAGCTTCAAATATAGCCCAGGAAGGAGGCATAGCTGCAATCTCTGAGGAGGGCATCAAGGAGAACCAGAAGATAATAGATCTTTACATGCAGAATGCAAGAGCAATAAAAGAGTGCTTTGTTCAGAAAGGGCTCACTGTGTATGGCGGCGAGAATGCACCTTATCTTTGGATAAAGACGCCAGATGGCATGAGCTCGTGGGAGTTCTTTGAGAAAGTACTTTCAGAAGCATATGTTGTTATAACTCCAGGATCTGGATTCGGTCCGTCTGGAGAGGGATATATTCGGGTGAGCGCGTTTGGCCATCCAGATACAATAATGAAAGCTTTAGAGAGTATCAAGCAAAATCTTGGTATTTAGGTGTTGAGATGAATAATGACAATGATCTATTCTTCAGCAATGCAGAGATAAAAGAGATAATTAAAAAGCACAATACTCCTTTCCACATCTATGATGAGAAAGGCATACGGGAGAATGCAAGGAAGCTTTATGATGCATTTGGCTGGTCCAAAGGCTTTAAGAATTACTTTGCAGTAAAGGCATGTCCAAATCCCCACATTGTAAGTATACTTAAGGAAGAAGGCTGCGGAGCTGATTGCAGCTCGCTCCCAGAGCTTACCATTGCAGAAAAAGTAGGGATAAAAGGAAATTCAATAATGTTTACCTCAAATGATACTCCGGCAAACGAGTACAAAAAGGCCTTCGGTCTTGGCGCGATAATAAATCTTGATGACATAACACACATTCCATTTCTTGAGAAGACCGCTGGAATTCCAGATATTATCTCCTTTAGATACAATCCAGGGCCTTTGAGGAAGACCCAAGAAGGAAATGTTATAGGGAATCCGGAGGAAGCCAAGTACGGCCTTACTAGAAATCAGCTATTTGAAGCTTATGAGATCATGGAAAAGAAAGGGGTAGAGAGATTCGGCTTACATACAATGATTGCTTCAAATGAGCTAAATCCAAGCGCATTTATCCAGACTGCGGAGATGCTATTCGAGCTTATCAAAGAGCTCTCTGAGAAACTCAAGATAACCTTTGAATTTGTCAATCTTGGCGGTGGGATAGGGATCCCTTATAAGCCAGAACAAAAGGCAATAGATTTGAAGGAATTGGGAGAATCTATAAGAAGCATATACGTAGAAAAGATAGAAAATGCCGGAGTTGCACCCTTTAAGATATTTATGGAGAATGGAAGAGTCATGACTGGCCCTTATGGATATCTTATAACAAGAGCAATACATGAAAAGCACATATACAAGGAGTACATAGGGGTAGATGCATGCATGGCAAACCTCATGCGCCCTGGAATGTATGGTGCATACCACCACATCACTGTTCTTGGAAAGGAAGATGCGCCACATGACCACAAATATGATATTGTTGGATCACTATGCGAGAATAATGATAAATTCGCGATAGATAGGCAGTTGCCTGAGATTAAGAACGGAGATATTCTTGCAATACACAATACTGGAGCGCATGGATATGCTATGGGCTTTAACTACAATGGGAAACTCAGAAGCGCAGAGCTACTTAAAAAGAGAGATGGAAACATAGAATTGATCAGACGGGCAGAAACAACAAAGGATTATTTTGCTACCTTTGACTTTCCAGGGTCTAAGTACGAATTCCTCTTAAAGGAGGGAGAGTTGTGAAAGTTATACATTCATCGAGTTTGTATTTATTGTTCTGATTCTGAAAATCCAATTGATCATTTGTCATGATTCGAACAAAAAGTTACGCTAGACTAGGATGATATTAGTAATTCAGATATGGTTTTAGAAATGTGCCTCTTAATACTTAAGAATAGGATTATTTAAGTATATCTAAGATAATTTTAGAAAGAGAATATTTTACAGAAAAGAAAAATAGGTGAATATTTGAACACAACATCTAGAGTAACAACATTAACAAGAGTAGCATGTCGTGATGAGATAAATGAAGTCAGGGTTGCAGCTATACGCGCATTAGGATCGATTGCAAGAAATGCTGAGAACGTGTAACAGAGAGATGCCAATCTATTGAAGGCTTGAATGAAGTAGCTGTTATATCAACAGTATCAGGAAACTTAGAAGATGGAAAATTAGCTACATACGAGCTGAGAAGAATACTTAGAGAGTATATGTAAGAAGGAAAGAAAATAATCAACAGTAAGTTATGGCTTTTCAAAATTATGGAAATATAAGATAATGTTACTTTAGTTTTCTACATTCCATTTTTCTGAAACAAAAAGTGGTTTGGTTAAAGCAACTTGTTTCAGATTTATGGAAAAAGCCTTGATTTGGTGATGGCATCTTGCTTAAGCCAAAAATCAACTCGAAAAGAGATGCTTTTCCTCTGAAGGCCATTTTTATTGCATTTTTATGGAAAATTGATAATATTATTCCAAAATTATGAAAGAGTATGAAAAACAATATCTTTTGTCAGAAAAATCTATTTCCGACGACAGAAAATCACGCAAAATGGCCTTATTTTCAACGATCTTTTTCGTTTTGATAAATTATATGTATAAAAAGAACGCTGCTTAAAACACATAATAGAGCAATTTCAGAGATACTGGAATAATTTTAGATATTCTAATATAATATAGTTAAAATTTATTTAAAACTTAAGTTCGCCGCATTAAACCTTTAAAGGTAGTGTTGTCTCATCCTTTTTGATGATAAAATGAGAGACAACGTAACACTACCATTAGGTAGTATAGCAGTAACAGATAAAATAGAATCGGATTACGGCCTGATATCAGGTATCTTCGGAAAGGCAGGGGGCTCGAATACTTATACCTTAAGAAACCCTCAAAACGACCTGGCGAATTCCTATACATCCATTTCTCAAGGAAACTCTGTGGGGATCAGCTGCACAAAAAAGAATCGAAGTTCAGAAAAGGATGGCAAAAGGCAACGAACTTATCAAAAAGGCGAAAAGGCACAATGCAGTCCAGATGTTTCCTTCGAAAGAAGGTTGGATCGGCCTTTATCCAGAAATTCAGCACTTTCTTGTCGACATACGCAACCCTGGCCGGATACAAATAGGGTTGTAGAGAATGCCATATCGTGGAGAGATTTTCTTCTTAGAGCATTAAGCTCACTTGCTACTTTAAATGTAATCTCTAGTTTCTTTAATTCTTGGCTGTTCGCTTTTCCTCTATTTTTTGTTGTCATAATATAACCTTTTCTTTTGCGTTACTGATTAAAGTCGTCTTAGCGTTTTTGAAAGATTTCCTCGATAACCTTTAGATAGGTCTCCTCTTGGATTTGCTTTAATAGATCTTCCGGTATCGGGATTAATAATCATAATCGTTCCATCAGAACCTTTCGCTATTATATATCCGCAACCTTCGAGAGTCCTAACAAGCCCACCTTTCCTCATTGGTTTCTTCAATGCATCAATCACATTATCAGGACGCAATGACCCATTAGATTTAGCGCTTGCGGGAGTACAACCCGTATTTTTAGCAGTATGTTCCATAATCAATAATTTTTGAAACATCCCATATTTAAACATGATTTAATATTTGTTTCAATTAATACGGTTAAAAATATTTAAGAATAACTAAAATAATATTAGATTATTGGTATTATAGCTCTCTAAATAACTCGCCTGACTCAATAAGTGATGGCATCAAATCTACTTTTCTAGAACCTCTGACTAATCGTTTCGTCCATCTTTCTACACGTATCTCTGCTTTGTATGCTTGGGTTGCAATAAGACTT
>JAJZJV010000041.1 GCA_021809925.1 Microcaldota archaeon
CTTCCTTCCGAGTTAAGGATATTTTCTCTTGATAGGTTCTGGGATATAGTCTCACTCAGATCCCAATTACCTACCGATGCACTGACAGTTAATATGCACGGAATAATTGTTGCTTTGACACTTATAAGACTTCCAGAAACTCCTCCTCCAATAGTCAGGGTATTTCCAGTAGCTCCGATTGTATACTTGGATGGACCAAATGTTGTTGTTTCATTATATCCTTGATATTCTGTCCCAACACCAATCCCTGCCATCTCTACATCATAACCTGAAGGAACCCCAGTCATTGCACTGCACCATCCATCAATCAAAAGGGCAGGATTACTGATAGGTTGCGCCATTAGCATTGCAATATACTCATTTGCTGCTTCTGTAGTGTTGCTTGTCATAGAAGTTGGGAAGACTGTACCTGTAAATTTCTCATACGCTCTTTTAAGATCTTTAAAAACTTCAGTAACTGTTGGTCCAGAAACATTGGTTTGCGGGTTTGTTATTGTTGTAGTTGGTATGTAACTACTGTTTCCTCCAACTTGCCCGCTCCCAGGTCCAGGTATATTAACAGTAATTCCATTGCTTCCTGAATTCTGTGATCCGGAACTTACTCCTGATGTATATGTGCCCTGCGATTGAGCATCTGTTGTTGAGGTTGAACTGCTGCCTGCATTTCCGAGACTGCTTGGTGGAGCAGCGTTTCCACTTCCACCATTATTTGTTTGCGAACTTCCGCTTCCATTGTTTCCTGTCAATGCTGTCTGGCTATTATTCTGCACCAGCTGATAATTTACTTTCTGTGGAAGTCCAGATATCTGTGGCCATGGGGACTGCGCCTCGCTCCCGCCCATGGCTATGAAATACAACTGAGCATCCGAAGTGCTGCTGATTATATTCGCGCTCTCTCGGCTCTTATTTGCAAAGAAGTAATAGCCCTGCCCCTGCCATCCATTCCATCCTGGATAAGGGTTGCTTATGCTTCCCAGAACACCGCTGAACTTTGAGGAGTCAGCATTCATTACATAAACTGTTGGTGTCTGCACTGTATTTGTATTGTTGCCCTGGCCTGTTACTGCGCCAGACTGGCCGCTCTCACTCGAACTTCCTCCAGAACTCTGGATGCCTGCTCCCTGGCTTCCTGCATTTCCTCCATTCGAAGATTGGGTGTCTGGGTTTGTGGTCTGCTGCGCAGGTTGGCTCTGACTTTTTGTATAAAGGTAAATTGGAATAGAAGCGCTTGCCTTTCCGGATGTAACGTCAATGGCATCTATGCTGGTGTTTATCCCAACATTTGACCCTAGTTGCCCATTCGATGCTTTAATTATTTGGGATGCTGTTGTCTGCAATGAGAAATTTCCCTGGCCATTGGCAATGGTACTTAATACCGTTATATTGTTCCACTCTATATTAACATTGCCATTCGGGGTGAATCCGCTTCCGGTTATTGCTATGTTGGTATCGTTGTTTGTTTGCGCATCTTCTCCGATAGTTATCTTCGGAGTAGCAATGAAAACAGGATTTACAACAATCTGGGAAGGTCCGGAGTTGATATCATTAAGATTATTTGTTCCATTGTATGTCTGAGCCACTATCACATATGTTCTCGCATTTCTCATATCGATCTGGATTGAAAATGTGCCGTTGCTATTTGTGCTTCCTGATGCGAGGGTTTCTGGCCCGCTGGGATCATTTGTGTTGACTATCTGGACAGGCGCATTTGGAAACGGTTTTGCATCCATACCATAAACCGTTCCAGCAAATGTGACTACAGCTCCAACATTCTCTGAAGAAGGCAAAGCATTAAGTGTGATACTTGCAATATACTTCGAAGTGCTCACCTGCGGTTGCAGTTCCTGCCCAGAAGACGAATTTGTTCCAGACGCTGTACTGCTGCTTTCATTGCTTGTTGATTGTGAAGTAGATGGAGTAGGCGATGTGCTCTCACTTCCTGACTGTGTTGATGTATCAGAACTTACTAAATTACTTCCATAGATTGCCTCTGTTACCTTCTGCTCTGCCTGATAATAAGATGAAGCAGCCGCGCTTCCGATTATATTATTTGCATTCGCCGATACTGTATTTTCTTGATTCTGCACTGAAGCTGGAATATTGCCCCCACTGCTTATGTAGGGAGCTGAAAGGTAAACAGGTATATCATTCATAATAATAGATGTCCAGTTGTTGAATTCTGTCTGAGTAATATTTTGATTTGATACGTTGGTTATGGGTTTACTGCTTGCAGAGTTGATGACTACACTCTCTCCTCCAAGATCTGCATAGAGTCCATTACTATTTCCGAGCAGATTGTTTACATCATTGGAAAGTTGATTGCCCACATCTGTATTCGGATCAGCAATTACCTGGGTGTAGTTTTGGTACTGCTGCGGAACCGCTGAGGCCGCAAACGCTGTTTTTGCCCCTGCAAATGTTGAGATTGCTATTGATCCTGCTATGACTGAAGAAAGAGCTTTCCTCTCCAAAGAATGCAATAAGTTTCTAAACCTTGAGGACTCACTTGGATCTCTTACTCTAACTGCGCTTACTTCTAATTCTCCCCTCCCTATTCTTCGTACGTTCATCTAATCCCATCCAGTGCACCCCACTTATACACAGATAAAGATTTGGTATTAAAGTATAAATAGCTTACGCTTTGTTGTAAGAACGAAAAGGATAAAAGCATTAACTGCCAATTATATAATAACAGAATTCTGCAGTTACTGCTTTATCTAATCAAATAAATGAGTTGTATAAATGGAAAGAGCTCTAGTTCTCATAAAGCCTGATGGAATAGAAAGGGCATTGGTAGGAAACGTTATCTCTAAATTCGAGATCTCTGGATTGAAAGTAGTAGGGATAAAGATGCTTAATGCAACAAAGGAAATGGCAGGAAACCATTATGCAGAAGATGAGGAATGGCTCACCAGCGTTGGAAAGAAGATGAAGGCTTCCTACATGGAAAAGGGAGAAGAGATAACAGAACCTGATAGAGCAATAGGCCTGAGAGTAAGAGATATGCTCATGAATGAGCTTATAAGGGTGCCAATAATAGCAATGGTGCTAGAAGGCAATGCCGCAAACGATGTCGCAAGGAAGATAGCTGGATCTACAGAGCCTAGAAAGGCCGATCCATCAACAATACGCGGCATGTACTCAAGCGACACATATGGGCTTGCAGACAAGCAGAAAAGGCCTGTAAGAAATATTGTTCATGTATCTGAAAGCAAGGAAGCTGCAGAGAAGGAGATAAAGGTCTGGTTCAAGGAATCGGAGATCCATACTTATAAGAGAGCTGACGAAGCTGCCATGTACTAACTTCTATTCAAAACTCTTTATCACATAATCTTTAATTTCCTTAAAATCAGGTATTCTTCTCATAAGTATGGATAATTCCTTTTCCCACACATCTTCTAATGAAGTAATGTTGGAAACGAACTCCTTTTCTAAGAATCTTTTCGTGTATGGCTCTAATTTTCTATTTATCAGTGCACGGTTTACTATCGCGCCCTTATGCAGCAGAAAGTATAAATCATAGAGGTCTCTTGCCTTATGCCTTGTCATTAATGCTCTTACTTTCTCTGCTAATATCTCGTTAATATTCATGATTATTATAAAATAAGGGCCAATGTCTCTGAAAACAGGTGTTATTAAAGTCGTATCTGGTTTCTCAACTGGCATCTCTCTAATGCTAATTTCTAATAAAATGGTCTGTATTGATCTTGGTTTTTCGAAAAGCGGCCCCCTGATCTTAAGTTTGTATCTTATCGAGTTTTCCATCTTTTCCTTCTCATACTCTGACCTGTAAAAGTTGTTTATGCTATTAAGGCCTTTTTCGATACTGCCCAAAATATCCTTATTCTCGTCTCTTGCTGTGCTTATGTCAAAATCAAGGTCTTCTGAGAATCTGTTCAAAGCATATGCCTTTTGCAAGGCCGTACCTCCCTTAAACACCAGCTCGTTTGTTACATTATTATATATATTAAATAGTACCACATGCTGTAAGTAATCTTTCTCAACCTGATACTTTGTATATTCTCCTTCATAAGTTAACAATTCTTCTTTATCAAGCATATCTAACACGCCACCTTGAGTTTATATTCGCAGTCCCGTTGATTACGGCATAGCGCATAGATCTATTATCAATGAGATCTTCTGCATTAACTCCAAGCTCTTCCAGCATAAATCCTATCTTGTTTATAATAATCTTGGAATCCATAGCCATGGCATACTTTTTAAGTTTCTCTATATCGATCTCTTTAATACAGTTCTGAAGCGCTTCATTGAGGTAACTATAATCAATTCCAAGATAAACTGAATCTACTATTGCCTTCTCTATCTCAGCAATAAATGCTCCTTCCTCTATCTTATATCCAAAGACCCTCTTCTTAGAAAGCTTTACAAATCTTACCTTATATCCTTCCAGAAATAATTCCTTATGCTGTCTTGTTGATACCACATCTATAGTATTCGGCATTTGGGTGATAAGATTGTAATAACGCAATGCTGAAAGGATGCTGATATACGACGGAGCTATGATATTTGATGCAATTTCATATATATCTGTACCAGAAAGATAATACTTGCCTCTCTCTATTCTCCTAAACTCTTTATTCTTTGCAAGTATTAGTGATACGTATGTGCCTGGTTTGCCTGTTATCTTTTCTATGTCATTGATAGTTACGACTCTCTTCTTGTACATTTTCAGGGTCTTCACGAGCTCCGCACTTTTCATAACCAAATTATGACATTTGTATATTTAAGTCTATACTATAATATATATATAGCTATACAAAAGTAATAAACTAATCAACCTAGTACAAGTGGAATATACATCTCCCTGCTGCTAAGCCCTCCGTGCATGCCTTTGTAGTCATATACTTGTTGCTCCCTTTCTGGATAAAGGAAGTATAAACCACGAGGCCCCTTTGGGAGGTACAGATAATCTCCAAACCTGTAGCGCAGCTCATCACTTACTCTGGGAGCTCCAAATAACCCTGATTTTATTGCTTCTTCAGATCTTATTAATATGCCTTCATCATGAAATCTTTTTGAGATGTATTCTTCAAGCTTATCCTCTTCTCCATTCCTGCTCTTCATGAAGACAGCACGCGAGCTCCCCCATAACGGCATATCCAGGTACTTCATAAGCATATCATCATATCTTACAATTCTTAAATCCTCAAATTTGGTATTGATCTGTCCATGGTCTGCAGTTATGATCAGATCATAGCCATGCTCTTTTGCAAGAGGCAGGACATGCATGAGAATACTTTCCAGCAGAGAATAAAGCGCATGATGTGCCTCTTCAGACTCAGATCCATACGCATGCTCTATCGTATCAATATCATAGTTATATGCAAAGATACAGTCATAGTTCTCTGCAACTATGCCTTTTCTTAGCTTAACTATCATGTCCTGGACTGTTATATATGGAATGATATCTTCTTTATCGAATGTCGCAACCGAAAGGCCTGAATTTACTATATCGGATGGCATTATTATCTTAAACCTCTTCCCACTGGCCTTGATTGATTTTATGGTATCATTGCTCAAGAAGATCCTCTTGGCGTTGATCTTCTCGCTCTTTGCATACTTGTCCATCGCAGGAACTAACTTTATGGAATCTATCATTATTCCAGATTCCTTAAGGAAAAGATGGGAGCCGACAACCCCATGCTCTGCTGTTGTCCTGCCGCTATAAAGCGTGGATAGAACATTCATCGTACTCGAAGTGAAGATCGTTGTAATCTTCTCCATTCTTACCTTTCCAAACTCTTCTTTAAGTGTGCGTTTTTCATTAAAGAGATCCATGAGCAGCTCATAGCCCATCCCATCTATTAAAATGAAGATCTTCTTATCCTTATCTCCAACAAGCCTGCCAGAGTATCTTCCGAGCTCTTTCGCAACCTCTAATATACTATTCCTGAAATCTGGCAGAACAAAGCCTTCTTCTTCAAGTTCAGACAAAAGCGACATATCCTCTCCTTATGTAATATTGATGGCATACAATATAAATAAGAACTTGACATTTACATCCAATCACCTCGTCAATTCCAAAAGAGCGCCTCAATAACCAAGGAGGTATCCTAGAATACAGGAAAACACATGTTTTCATGGCTTTAATCCCGATAAACCTGTTGTTTCTGAGCCGAATGTTTCCTTCAATCTTGAGAAGAAACGCTCCACAGCCCATCTTTCCATAGCCTTTCTCTTTTGGTATAGAGAACTTAAACTCCTCTTCCGTTTGATGCAAACAGGAGTCATATTATTCTCCTTGAGCTCATC
>JAJZJV010000007.1 GCA_021809925.1 Microcaldota archaeon
GGAATAATGGTCGTCATCTCATCATTTAAAATTTCAAAAGATGAAATAGTGCCATTTTACTACATCAGGCAAACGGCAGAAGTGTTCTTCGGATTTTCTAAAGATGACCTCGCCATACTTCCACTGCTCGTTCATTCACACGAAGGAATACGCGGATTCATATTTTTGCAATTTCTTACTCTAATTGCATTTACTCAACTAAAAAATAAACTAGGAAAAGCATACACAGTAGATGAAGTATTGTTGTCTATGAGAAATCTGAAATGCAAGATATATGACAAAGATATTTTGATTAATGAGGTAACGAAGGAACAGCGGGAAATGACCGAGAAATTGGGTGTCCTAATGCCTAAAAATCTGGGAATTTAGGAACTTCAGATAACGTATGGATATAAAGGTATTTAATTTGTCAAGTTCCTAAAACAAATGATCAAATGGAAATATCGTTTGCATTAGTACTATTTCCAGATAAGGCCTTGCTAGAGAATATCAATGAATTGCGCAAGGATCTTTACAATAAATATGGAATCCGCAACCCTGCAAAGTATAATAAAGTGCCACCACACATATCGCTTATCTTTAAAGATAGCAAGATCAGCGAATCAGACTTTCTGCTGATTAGAAGGCAACTTAAGAGAAATCTTTCATATTTCAAGCCATTTAAGATAAAGGTAAATGGCATTGGACTTTTTGTGGAGCACTCTAGGTCAAGAACAGGTTATCTTTATCTAAAGATTAGAAATAGCAAGGAACTCGAAATGTTATTCAAAATTGCAAGTGATGTGGTAAAAGAGACCACAGGCATAATGCAGGGAGTATTTGTACCACATATAACTATTGTTAGAAGTAATGACAATAGAAAAATTCAACATATAGCAAAAGAATACAGAGACATTAAATTTGTAAAAGAATTTCTTGTAGAAGGCCTCTTTGTAGGTACACAGGATAACCCAACAGATAAATGGAAATTCACCTACCTATAGTAAAAGACTTAAATCTTTTCGTTGATATTCCTATAAGGCGATCTTATGGGAAAAATAGTTTTGTTGCACCTCCGACCAGGTGACAAGAGAATCTTAGAAAACGCTCTCCATACTGACCTAACTTTCTGAACTCGAATTCAGGATAGTTTACACTACATTTTACTTTACGTCGAAAATACATGTGAATTACCTCGGGTTGAAGCCCGAGGCTTCTTATGAGGCTCCCAGAGTTGATTGCCGACCGGTTCCTGGAACATATTTTGGATATTCATGCCTGTCAATGTAACGTTCGACTGTTTCTGCAGTCACGTTACTGACACTCCTTGAAAAATGTCCTGGGCTCCAGAAACTTCCCTTTCGGAAGAGTGTTTCCCTGAATTCGGGATGGATCCTGAAAATTTTGTATGAGGATATTCCTTTCAGATGCTGCAACGCCTGCGAAACGGACATCCACAGACATATTGAGATGAACATATGAACATGGTCGTCATCAACGACTATTTATGGACGATTATCCCTTTTTCTGAAGCGATTTGCAGAAGAATCTGTTTCATTTCCTCCGCAATCTTCGCGTCCATCACATCGTGCCTGTACTTCGGGCACCACCCCAAATAGTGTTGATTGAACCCAACACCGTGATTTATATGTATATTAGTTTTACTAAGCACGTTATCTTGTCTCCGGCAGAAATGCCGGCGCGAAAATTTTTGCGCTGGAGCTGCAGTTGATGGAATATCGAAGATAAGGCGTTTATTTTTTACGTTGGAGGGTAAAATTCATCTCCGTCCTGAAGGGCGGTCAGGTTTCTTTTACCCTCCAAACCACCCACTACGCTAAAGGGGGTGTAGAACTCAGACAGATAAGACACTGGACGAAATACATGATAATAGGTGCAATAGTAATTGCTTTCCTTGCGGAAGCAATGATGAATATGGCACAGTTTTCATGCCAAAATCATCTCGTCAAGAACGTAAAACTCCTCAAGAGATTCATGGCAAATATGAGACTGGCCGTCATTTATTCTGATGGTAGGTTCAAATTTCAGGTTGTCGGCAACGTTTCAGAGCCAATTTTGGCGCTTTTTGGTGATTTCTGGTAGAAATACAAGACAAAAGACATAGAATCCTACTCGTAAAATCAGTTTGGCGGATTGATTCGGAGAAGAAGGTTAGAGTGAAAGGTCATTTTGGCAGAGTTAAGTAATAAGAGCAGCTAGAGCCCCAGCACGGAACAAAGATGAAACGTTTGCAGTATGACATTGATGAGAGCCTCTTTGATGGGGTCCTCTATCTACGATATCATAGATAGGAAGACTTAAATATTTATCTAAGTATATGATATTTACTTGAGTAAAGGATTGAGAATATGAGTGATAAAGGTAAGAATAAAGTATTAATATGGATTTTGTATAGAGTGCCTCTTGCGTTTGTATTGATTAGTATTATAACTTTAAGGGCGGTCATGGCTGCCTCTCCACATAATGGCATTCTTACAACATTGGATAACATTGAAGCTATCTTAGAAACTATAGGCCCTATTCTGAGTGCAGTATTGTTTACTATGGCCGGAATCTTTTATGCTCTTGGCCAGCTTTTTCCGTCATATAAGAGGGCGAGTCTACATACAATGTCAATCGATCTTATAATAGGGGCAATAATTGTTGCTGCTTTGTCTTTGGCTGCAAATGGATTTGCTATAGCATCATCCCACCTTCTTGCAAATGCAACCTCAAATTCGCTGGTGTAGGTATGTTTCCATTTGGTCAATCCGGGTTTAGCATATCAATAGCAATAATAACAATAATGCTGATCTTAAGCGGAATGACTTTGGGGCTTGGATATGCAATAAATAATAAGAAATTAAGAGATTTTGGAAAAGAGGAGATAATACAGTCTTTGATAAATGGCGTTCTTATTGGTAGTTTACTTGTCTTATTTATGAACAATGGTTTAGTGTCCTCAATTATATCTTCTGTGACATTCTCATCAGTAACATCAGCCACATGCCAATCGTTTATGGCGAATAATCAAGCAATATGTTTTGCTTATAATTACCTTGTAGGTACAACACCTTATACATTTAATGGAAGTGCCGAGACATCAATATTAACAGATATAACAGCCCTTTTATCTGCATTATCGGTTATTGAAATTGCTCTTGGGATTATTGCTGCGGTAAAAATAAGCCTTGTTGTTATAACTATTTCATTTGGGAGTCTTATTAATCCAGTGATATCCGAACTACAGTATATTATGCAGATAGCCAGTTCCATCGCATTGGGAGTTGCTGTCCAGGGAGCAGTGCTTATGTTTGCATCAGCTACGGCAATCACCACGATAATGCCAGCTGGATTGATATTGAGGTGTTTTTACCCCACACGAAAATTAGGTGGATTCCTAATAGCAGTATCTATAGGGCTCTATGTAATATTCCCAATGACTTACTTGCTTGATGCTATTATCGCCAACTCATACCAGGCAAGCTTAGGTAGCATATCAGCGGCTTCGGATTTGACTATAACTGCATCACAGACAGAAGGAGAGGTTTTGCAGATTGCAAATATAAAGAATCAAAGCTCGAGTCCTGTCTCAAGTGTATCTCTCCTAAATTCAGTATCAACGTTTACTTCAGAAGTAACTACATTTGTAAACGGAATATTTGATGGCATCGCTTATTTGATTGTTTATACGTTTGTGCTCCCTGGATTTAGCCTCATACTAACAGGAATATCCATTAGGGAATTGGCGAGTTTGTTTGGATCAGAAGCATTTTTTGGCAAGTTTAATTTAATTTAGTGATTCCTATGTATAGTAATAAGGCATCTAATATTGTCCCGTTCTATTTGTTTTATTCGACTTCGGTTGTATTCTTTGGTATAAGCATATTGGTTTATAGCATTGGAATAATGGTATTTTCCTTAGTGTTGTTGCTTACAGCATCAATATGTTTTAACTCTGGACATTTATTGAATAATTTATTAATACGTAAATCAGTTATAGTAGAGATTATAAACGGTTATTCATTAGGTCCAGATCTTAAGAGTATTGTTAAGAAATCAAGCGATGGGTATGAGGGTCTCGCGGCTGCAGTAGTTAAACAGAAAGCAGACAGCATATTCAATGAAGCGGGTTTTAGTAGAGTTGTTGAGAACTTTTCGGATAATTTTGAGTTTAGCATCAAACTAAGAGAAGTTGACAAACGGCGCATAACTGAAGAGTTGGAGACCAAGAAGAAGATGAAAGAGATAGCGATATCTAGGACAGCTGTAGCAAAAGATTCGAAATTAAGTGCGCAGAAGAAGGAATTGGAACTGATAAATAATGAATTACAAAACATCTCAGGCTCTAAGAAGGCCTTGGAAGTAGATATGAGGATACGCACATTTTCGCACTCTGCGGATGATGTAGACGCTGGAATTAGGGCATACAAAGAATTAGAGACGTTAATCAACATTATT
Organism: Microcaldota archaeon; assembly: GCA_021809925.1. Lineage (GTDB taxonomy): Archaea > Micrarchaeota > Micrarchaeia > Micrarchaeales > CABMGC01 > JAMCSO01. The sequence goes on from JAJZJV010000007.1 coordinate 4,441, forward strand.
TCTTCCACAACAAATTTAGAGTGCGAGATCCTTTCTGGTGAGAGGCTGTTATTAGAAGAGGGATACCGATGAGAAATTATAGGATTTTTGGTTCTAGCGAGGTCTCAAAGTTATTTGTGATATGTAAGAAGATTGAACCATCATATGACGAGACATTAAAGATAGCAAGAAAGGGGATCTTTTTGGGAAATAGCGAAGTTTACTCAATGCCTTGCTTTTTCAATACCGAGCTTCCGATTAATTCCCATGTTTTTATAGCAGGTATGTCTGGTAGTGGTAAAACCTATTTAATGAAGAATTTGATAATAAAGGCGGGGGTGTTTTTGAGATCAAAGATTATATTGATTGACTTAACAGGAGAATATAAAGCATTTGCAGATTTTTTAGACGCGAAGGTGATTAGAAATAGCGGAAATATTTTCGATGAAGATAGTGGCGTAGTGTACGTAGCATTAGATAAATTAGATGAAAAGAGAAAGATTGCAACTGCAAGCAAAGTACTCCAACATATCATAACTAAGATGAGAAAAAGGGGTACTCATGCAGACAGTAATGGGATATTCCTATTTCTTGATGAATCATGGAAAATATTAAGCAAGGAAGATTCGCTCAATACAGTTATAAGAGAAGGTAGAAAATATAAAGTAGGTCTTGTTTTAGCTTCCCAGTTAATAGAGGATATAAGTCCGGAGATGCTTGGTAATATGGCATCTGTATTTATTTTTAGGACACAGAATCGGGAAAGTTTACGAGTACTAGCTAAGAATTATGGACTTGGCGATGACATAATTGCTAAAGTTCAAAATTTTGAAGTTGGCAGATGCTTATTTATACAGAATCATAAGGAAGGTAGGAGAGATGCATTTATCATCAGAAAGATATCTGGATTCGAGATAAGAGATGTTGTGATCTTGGAGTTTGGTGATTGTTTGAATGTAAGGATAGATAGAGTTGAATTGAGCAAGATGATCAAAGTTATATGCAAGGTAGACGCGTCAGATGTGATCCCAGACCCATCTGAGGGTCATGTTAAGTTAAGTGAATTGATCGTAAAATTAATTATAAATGGATCGGATAGAAATGATATCTTATTTTTATTAAGAAAGCTCGGGATAAAGGATGTGGATATAGCAGATGGTTTTGGGACCGCTATAGGGGTTATGAAAGATGAAATTTATTCAACAATTAAAGAATGAGGCGGGTCTATCCCACAGACTGAGTTTCGATGCCGTGTTGTTGGTAGATCTAGAAGTAGTTAGAGAGAAAATGGGAGCTTATCCGGGGATAAAACTTGTTAGTTATGGATCATCGTTAAGATATAGCTTTGAGAATGTTGCCGAAGATGGTAGCTTTATTATTATCTCCCTCTTGGATAATTCTATAAGTCTAGATATTTTTTCGCCAGGAGACCCAGATGCTCTTGAAAAGATCGCTATTTTAAGGCTCTTGAGTGTTGCATCTGTACTTCATGACTGTTACAAGGTATACCTTGATGGGATGTTTTCAATATTGGTAAAAATATTAAGTGAGGATATGAACAGGATCAATGGATGTAAGCGCTGTTTGACCCAAGAGAAAAAGAGGTATAGACGGGAGATTGATATAGTTCTTGCAAAAAGGATAATTGGTATACGTAAGGAGAGAGTGGAGTTGGAGAATAAAATTGAGACGGATAGAAAACATATTGAGAAGTTAGTAGGGATAATAATTCTTTCCAAGCATAATGGTAGCTCACCAGATGAAATAATTAAGGATCTTGGAATAAGTAAGACCCTGTTGGATTTAGCAATTGCTAACTTATCACGCAATGGATATAAGCGAGTAGAACTTGGAAATGGAAGATTTCAGATGGTGATGAGATGAACTTTGTAAGTAATCTCATACTACGATTCGTTCCAGTTGTAATTGGTCTATTTTTATTGTATTTAATAAGGACATTTGTGAGGGGGAAAGACTCAATCATTATAAGCATTGACAAAAGATTAAGCGGAAGTAGTGATTATAATAAATACACAATTGATGATGAATTCTTTACTATTAAAAGGTGTGATGAGATAAGCCCATTTCTGAAGCTAGAGTATGTATCGTTTTTAACTAAGCTTCTCGATATAGGAAATGGGGTTTTAGTGTGGGGCGATTATATTGGCAGGACTGAGGATATGAGATTTGAGGCGTTTGCAAAGCATTCATATGAATTTATGCTAAAAGAGGGTTTTTTCTCATGGGAGATTGGTCGGGAACACTTGCTTAAAGGTAAGGAGATTTTCCAGAAGTTCGGATTGATCCCAATTCAGTCCATATCAGGATTGACAGGACTTGTTAGGGAATTTCACAGGAAAGATGTGCGTTTAGTCATTGATAAGTTGTCAGTATTTAAGGTTCGCTATGATGAGAACACTGGATTACTACTTGCTTATGAGTTATTGGATGGCTTGGAACTGATGAGGATATGATGAAGGTCGCTCCAGACATGAAGATCTTTGAGGTGGAACAAACCTCAAGAGAGGTAGATTATAGTTATTTTATCGAATCGTTGCTTGGGGAGCCATTTTTAATATTACATGAACTTTTGCATTCTAAAACATACTTAGGAATCAGAACAGGTTTAAAGGGGATTGTTGAGAATGCAAATCCCGGATTGATCCTAAATGAGAGAGCTAAGAAGATTCCTAGAAGTATGAGATATTTGTCTGCATACCCTTTGGATCTTTCTCTTAGAAGAGGAGATAATGAGAATGTAGAACTAAACAGAAGCAGCATGTCTAGCCTTTATAAGTTATTCCGGGATTCGGAGTCTGAGATTTATGTTGTGTTTTACCCCCCAGATGCTAAAGAAGTAATCTCTTTGAAGAATAGAATGGAAGATAAGTTAAGTAGCATAGAAATAAGAGCAACAAAAGAAAGACATGGGAGGGGTGGGATATTCCCATGGATATCGTCCCAGTTGGATTTGTATTATAAATCAGATGAGAAGAAAAGTGCATATGGTATCTTGAATACATTGAATGATATTATACTCTCAAATTTTATATCGTATAAAGTTGGGATTTATATCTTATCAGAAGATAATCACATTCTCTCTTATATTAAGTCAAAAGTTTGCATAGTTGCTGATAAGGAGGTAATAGTAGATGATATCGGCACTTTGTTTACTGAGACAGGTAAGCTGGATGGAATACCAGTTTCGCCTTACTCGGCCTCAAGATTGCTAACTTTCTCGGAATATGGTAAAAAGGTCGATATTATTAATGCAGGGAAGAGAATAAGTCCCGGAGAAGTGATCTTGGGACAATTTCTTGAAGATTCTTATAAGGATACAGAGCTTTGTGTTGGTGTTGGTATCCAAAGTCTAAACTTAGGCACTCTTATAGTAGGACTACCTGGGACTGGAAAAACATTGTGCACAATGAATATAATCTCCCAGATTAAGAAGAAATCAAAAGTAGTTATAATCTCGCCAACAGAAGAATGGAGTTACTTTGGAGACCAGAATAATATGAAAGTGGTGAGATTGTATGAGGACAATGTTCAGATCAATTTCTTCAAGTGCGATTCACTAATTAATATAGAAAGATTTTATGAGAACCTTGCAATGTTAATAGCATCTGCTTCAAACGCAGGACCTTACAAGAATTCACTAGAAAAATGTTTAATTGCAGCATTTAGCAACATATACAATAAAACAAGAACCCCAGATCCTGTTGATGTGTATCTGGAAATAGAGAATGAGATTGTAAGAAGACACGCAGTAAGCAATAATTCTGGTATTAGGTACACAAAACATGGAGAAAATATAATGGCTGCGCTTGAGGATCTTAGGCTTATGCTGCTTAAAAGGGAATTTGCATACGAGAAAGGCATAAACTTCAGAGAGCTTATTGAGAGGGGTGTAGTTTTTGATTTGTCTAGCATTAGCAACAAAATGAAGCCGTTCTTTTATGCTTTAATACTCGGACAGATTTATTCCCTTGCAGATGAATTTAATACCAATGGTGATAATGAACTTAGGATGCTGATATGTTTAGAGGAAGCGCAGCTTGTTTTCGGGGGAGAGGAGGTATCCACAGCTGCGGCAGATCTCAAAAGTAGAATTCAGGATTTCAGAAAGAAAGGGATAGGATTGCTTATGATAACCCATAGCATAACAGAGATTACAATTGATATAAGGCGGCTCTTTCAGATAAAAATGTATTTTAGGCAAAGCCCAGACTCTGCTAAAACAGGAATAAATGATCTGACATTTATGGAAGAAGAGCGAGAAAGTGTGTATTCTAAGCTTAAGATACTGGACAATAAAACCTGCGTACTGAATTATGTTAATAAAACGATTAATGGTACGGAATTATATGAACCAATTTTTATTCGTGTGCCAGAATATAATTTAAATAACAGTGAAAGGCCAAGTAAGTTAAACGAACAAAAGGAGCAGCGGTCTGATACGATAATACTTTTAGGCAATAAGGAGCATGGAAAGCCATTAAAGATTACTATTAAGTATGTAGGCAGAGAGATTTATCATGCTGAGTTGACCAACGAAAATAAAATAGTTGTTGAGGATTTGTTGCCTGATAAAAGATACGAGCTCATAGTTAATAAGGAAAGGAAGAAGGATACTAAAAAGTTCACAATTATTGGGGGTCAGTTTAATACAATTATGATTTAACGGATTTTAGATGTTTTTGCTTGTTGCTTTCCTAACAAGCGCGGCTATCTTTGTCTCTTCAGTTGGTGTTAATTCAATCAATGCAAATGAAGTCGGCCACATCTTTCCTTCATCCAGATTTGCCTTGTCGCTGAATCCCAGAGTAGAGTATCTTGCCTTAAACTTGCCTGCATTCTGGAAGAAGCAGATAATTTTATCACCATTGGCATATGCAGGCATTCCGTACCATGTTCTGGTAGAGAGTTCTGGTACACTAGCCTTTATAATAGCGTGGATTCGTTTGGCCATTGAACGGTCAGGTTCCTTCATCTTGACAATGGCAGCAAGCACAGCCTCTTCACCATTGATCTTTGCATTCTTCTCTTTAAGATACTCTTTCATCGCAGATATTTCTTCTTTGCTAAGCCCCTTTGAACTTTTACTTGATTTTGAATCTGGCATAAAATCGTATATCATAGGATTATAGGCTCTTTAATATCTCTTCGGTAGTCCTCACTCGCCCTATTCTCTTAAGTACATAGTTTACAGAAGCATCATGCATCTCTTTTGTCATAGAGGTTATGGAATCTTCAGCGAATATCTGATTAAAACCATATTCGTATGCAAATCTGGCTGTGCTCTCTACCCCATAATTAGTTGCAATGCCACACAATATTATAGTATCTATGCTCCTTCTCCTCAGTTGCAGTTCCAGATCGGTGCCGTAGAAAGCTCCCCATTGCTTCTTTGTTATGATTATATCAGTTTCTTTAGGCTCAAGACCTGGAGTGAAGGCAGCCCAATCTGCAGGTATTTGGGCATTGGCTCGTGACGCCCAAGGATTTTCATCTGCCACAACATTTAGCCGTTCTTTCTCAGATGAGAGTACATGAACAAGAAAGACAGGCATGCCATTCTTTCTAAAGGCTTCTGCTAGGCGTATTGCATTTCTTAACACAGTATCGGAACTGTGAGGAGCAAGATTTCGTTCCGGAGCAGCTATGCCTTTTTGAAGATCTATTATTACTAACCCAGTTTTGTTCTTGTTTATATTGAGATCAGAACCCATAAACCCACCAAACCTTATCTGCAGCTCTTTTGTGCAGATATATGAAAAGATATTTTAGAATTGATTATATATTGATTATCTTGGAATATCCTTCTACAAGTAAATGATTTAGGTTGCTCTTAACATGCAGTCAATACATCAGGAAGAGCCTAGTTTATCAGTTATATAGCTCCTTGTTGTCTTTCATTATATAATATATAGTTATTATCGGATTATTGTGCCTCTCGGATCTGATAGTTAAGGAATCATTACAATTACCAGTCTTTGCGAACTTGATGTAATTATAATAAGTCTATTAATTGTTGCTGTATAGAGAACAATTATGGAAATAATTATGGCAGTGTTGGTGCTTCTCGCTTCGGCATTGGGCTTGGGTATTTTCGTAGAATTGCTTGGTATGCCACATATAGTTGGCGAGATAGGGGCTGGAATAATAGTCGGACCTGCAATCCTTAACTTAATAGGATATGCTTCTGCGCTCTCCTCTCTCGCATCCGTAGCTCTCTTTTTCATAATTCTGCTCATAGGTGTAGAAGCTACTTCAGAGATGCTAACAAAGAACTTAGCGCAGGCTGCAGGGCTTTCCATAGCAAGTTTTGTTGTTCCGGCAGTGCTTCTATTTATAATCAGCTATTTTGCATTCAATCTCCCATTTATAACATGCGCAATAATAAGCATTGCAATCGGAGTCCCTTCAATCTCAGTAATCTCAGTATTAATCCTTAGATACGGGTTGCTGCGTAAAAGAGGCGGCCAGACCATACTTGCTAGTGTAGTATTCTCAGATATATCAGCATTCATAATCTTAGCACTGATCGAGAAGGTAGGCAGCAAGGTTATACTTATAGTTGGTATTTTCATCTTCGCTGTTGCTCTTTTTGCCCTTGATCGCTTTATGAGAAAGCATAGGAACAGGTTTAACAGTATGTTTGCATCTCTGAGAAAGACGGAAAGGGGGGAGACGCTTGCATTTGGATTGGTAATAGTTGCAGGGCTTGTAGTATCATCATTGCTTCAGCTCATAGGGATAACGTATATACTGGGCGCGTTTTTTGCAGGGCTGTTAATAAGCAGGGCTGTTGTTGGGGCTAGAATGTTTCATATGTTTAGAAACACATTCCGGAGACTCAATAACAGCTTCTTTATACCAATCTTCTTCAGCATAGCAGGCTTGGAAGTATCGATAATAAGTTCACAATATCTGCTCCTCCTTGCTATACTAATTGCAGTTGGATTTATATCTATATTCTTGGTAGGTTATGCATTTGCAGTTATTGAAGCAAGCGATATGAAAAGGATGAGCACAATAGCTCTTCTTGGAGGGAGAGGTGCGGTTGGCATAGCGATAGGCAGCATAGCACTAAGTAGCAACCTGATAAACAGCAGCATATATTCTGTTATAGTATTAGCTACAATAGGGCTCTCGATGATGCTGCCCCCATTTCTCAAAGGGCAGAGGTTTGTGCGGTAAAAACAAGGCACTATTCTTCACAGATTGTGTGCAGGCCAGCAGTGCAGGAGTACTCCAGAAAGCTTTAATTGAAAAACAGTTTTTATTATTGCACCATCTGTGATTGTGAATATATAATTCAACTTTATCACGCTGTCCTGAGCCGCTCCCTCCTTTGTAGAGATGCGTATCCCTTTCATCTGAAGGTTTGTAGTTATCCCTGCTATGACTATGTTGCCTAGCTCCCCAAATAGCACCAATGCGGGTCTGATCTTTGGGCCTTCATTATCTGCAAATTATACCCTTGTTATTACCACATCTCTGGGTTTATACATGCTCCCACATCGGGTAATCGCCTTCCCTCATAGCTCTTTCATCTTGATTTTCTGGGCTTCCTGAATAAACTTATCGAACTCTTTCATCTTCTTGACGCTTTTTATAAGATCTAAGATTATCTCACTATGAGTCTCCCTGGTGGGTGGCTGTTACGATGCCTTGAACCTCGCCAGCAACAAGGAGTTAGAGACTACGGTCACGGAGCTAAAGGCCATGGCAAAGGCAGCCAATAGAGGTAAAACACTGTAGATACTTACAGTGAAGAATGGTATTAGCACACCAGCAGCTACAGGAATCAGGACTATGTTGTATGCAAATGCCCAGAAGAGGTTCTGCCTTATCTTGCCCATTGTCCTCTTGCCCAGCTGTATGGCGATGAATGCATCGTAGATGCTGTTCTTTATCAGTACTATGCTGCCAGCCTGAAGCGCAACATCTGTGCCTGCTCCAATCGCTATGCCTACATCGGCCTTTGTCAGCGCAGGTGCGTCGTTTATGCCGTCTCCGACCATTGCAACAACCTTTCCTTCCTTCTGTAGCTGCACTATCTTGTCCATTTTGTCCTTGGGCTTTGCCTGTGGTATCACGTTGCTTATGCCTAGCTGCTTTGCTACGGCATTTGCCACCCTTTCATTGTCGCCAGTTATCAGCCATATCTCGTAGCCTGAGCTTTTGAAAGCGTTTATCGCCTTCTTGCTGTCTTCCTTGATGACGTCTGCCAGCGCTATTAGCCCTATAATCTTGCCCCTGACGCCAACAATGAGCGTGGTTTTGCCTTCAGATTCTAGCTTCTGCAGTTGTTTCTCTACATTGCCAATCTGTTTATTATCAAATAGATCCTTGTTCCCGATAACTATCTTCCTGCCCTTCTTGTCAAGCACCGTTATGCCACTGCCTTGTTTGTAAGTGAACTTCTTTGGAAACTCCGCCTTTATGCCAAGCTTATCAGCCTTTGCTATTATCGCCTTCCCTATTACGTGCTCAGAGTTCATCTCGGCTGTGGCTGCAAATCTTAGTATCTCTTTCTCTTTGTATCCAGAAACCGCAACTATGTCAATGACCTCTGGCTTTCCCTTTGTGAGCGTACCTGTTTTATCCAATACCAATGCGTTTATCTTGCTAGCTTTCTGCAGGCTTTCTCCACTCTTTACCAGTATCCCTTCCTTCGCAGCTCTGCCAGAGGAGACAAGCAACGCTGCAGGCGTTGCTATGCCAAGGGCGCACGGGCATGCTATTATCAGAACGCTTACGAATATGAGTATAGATACATTCGCACTTACTCCCCCTATGAAGTACCAGGACAGCGAAGCCAGGATCCCGACAAGCACGACTATTGGTACAAAATATGATGCGACCCTGTCTGCCAGTTTCTGTATGGGGACTTTGCTTGAAGCCGCATCCTGAACGATTTTTATTATCTGCGATAGCGCAGTATCTTCTCCAATCTTGGCAGTCCTGATTTTCAGAGAGCTTGTGACATTGACGGTGCCGCCCATAACCTTGTCACCTGCCCTCTTGGCAACAGGCATGCTCTCGCCAGTAATCATGGATTCGTCAACTGAGCTTTCCCCTTCCACAACAACAGAATCAGTAGGTATCTTCTCTCCGGGCTTCACAAGGAGCATGTCTCTCTTCTTGATTTGCTCTGTGGTAATGTCAACAACCCTGCCACCTTCAATTCTGTGCGCTACCTTAGGCTGCAGTGCGATAAGTGCAGAAACAGCAGTAGACGCCCTTGATTCTGCGAGCCTCTGCATGTATGTTCCAGTGAGTATCAAGGAGATTATTATTGTAGAGGTGTCGAAGTATATCCCTCCAGCAGGAAAGAGTGATGGCAAAAGCGTAACCACAGTGCTATAGACCCACGCCGCGCTTGTGCCTATCGCAATCAACGTATCCATGTTAGCAGACTTGTTCTTTACTGCATCCGCTATGCCAGCATAGAACCTCTGCCCAGCATAGAACTGCACTATGCTCGCCAGAACCAGCATTATGTAGTTGCCAAAGCCAAGGTGCAGAACGTAAGTAAGTATTGCAACTATGATAGTAAGGGGCCATGAAATCATCAATGCGATTCTCAGGTCTCTGAGTTCTCTCTCAGGCCTCTCGAACTGAAGCTTGCAGTTTGTACTGCAGAAATAGTACTTCTTGCCTTCCCTTCCAGTAGCCAATGTAGAGTTTTTTTCATTAACATACATGCCACATACAGGATCTGTTGCCATAATATCATCTCTTTTTGCTGGCTTCGGTAGAGTGTCTTGCAACACTCAGATTGCAGCTATCATGCGCAGAGCACCATTTGCGGCACCCTGTTGCCAATCGCCTGTTCCCGTGATGCAAACCACATATAGCGCATTTGTACTCTGTCATAGCTAACACTTTGTATAGCTCTCTGGCTTCTTGTCAAAGTTCTGCTTGCAGCTAGCGGAGCAAAAGACATAGGTTTTGCCCTTATAGCTGCTCCTGAACCCGGAAGTCTCTTTTACATCCATTTTACATACAGGATCTTTCATTTTTTCACCTTTTATCTAACTTTAACGACCAATTGTATACCGGCGCAATTACAAGCCCAGCTAAGGTACCTAACACGATGTCGATTATCACGGATGCGATGCTATAGCTGTGCGATATATCTCCAGTGGGATAGTATCCAATTCCGTTGTAGGGATAGAATATGCCGTTCATCATGTAGCTCGTGTACTCATTCATCATATTATATCTGCCAAAGTAACCCACCATCCAGTAGCCGGAGAAACTGAAAGGAATGGCCAACAGCCAGCAAAGTAACCCAATAACTGCCCCTGTTATCGCAGCTGCCTTCACACTTATTCTAGAAAAGGTTTGTTTAGCCATATTCTACCAGCATTATTGAGTATTCAGCATCCTGTAGCCCTTAGCACAGTTCTCACAGCAAAAGCTCAGGAGCCTGCCGTTAATCCTTTCTTTATATCCACCCTTGTATATCTCGCAGCTGCAATGTGCGCACATAGTAAGCTTTGGTTTTATTGCAATCGCGAACATGTCTCCGAACTTATCCGAGAGCCGTGCCACGAATTTCCTGCCCTCTGGAGTCAGATAATATGCCTGTTTGTCCCTCTCTGCCCTTCCCTTAGTCTCAACATAATCGTACTTCTTGAGCTGCTTCAGGAAAGGATATATCTGCCCTGGACTTACTTTCTTTCCTGTCTTCTTTTCCACTTCCTTCATTATTTCATAACCGTACTGTTCCTTCTCGCTGAGCAAAAGGACTGTGAACAGCTTCACCATATTCTTTATCTCGATGTCTGCCATATTATATATCATATTATGATATATATAAATATGTTATGTTGCTACGCTAGGATAGTATCATAGGTTAGTAGTAGAATTAAATAACTGTATACGGGCGTGCATATGCTTAGTGCAGAAAGCAGTACGACTGCAATGATCCAGCCATATGGCGATGTCTTTTTCCTTCTCTTTGCCACATTACTATCATATCACCAGAAAAATCTTAATAATTCTGAATGGCATCTTAAAGCATACCAGATGATAATATTTGGAATTATTGGGATACAGAACTGGTCAGGTAGCGTGAACATTGTGATCGTACCTGAAGCGCATCGCCCGAAGCAGGGATCGAACCTGCAGCCTATTGATTAACATACACTTTCTCTAATCTATAGTAATCCTACAAGAGCGATGAGCTCCTTTGTAGTAACAATCATGACTCTTCCCTGTTCGCCGAAGTCGTTGTCATTGCTCCAGATTAAAGTGTCTTCATGCAAGGCGCATGAAAGATATAACCAATCCTTTGGATCCTTAACAAGGCTTGCTGATGCTGGCAGGAATGGTTTAAGCGCCCTATCCGGTACAAGCGTTAGCTGTCCAAAAACCTTTGCTATTAGGCGGTGTAGTTCTTCTTCCCCTAAACCAGATTTTACCCGTATCTCTATGATGTGCTGCAGCAGTTCCTCTACGATGAACTCCGGTGCAAAGAGAGACAGAGCAGGATTGAAGAAGAGCTTCCTGGTTGTTGAGTCCTTTATCAGACACGCAAACAGTATGTTAGCGTCAACCGTTACTTTCATTGAGAAGCGCCTTCGCGTGTCTTGCAGAATTCTTTGATACCTTTTCGCTTATTGATTTCCAGTCTTTCAAGCTGAACTTGCTTCTTTTTGCTATACTTTCAGCCTCTCTGAAATCTGCAAGTTTCTGCTCTATGGCGTTCCTTACTGCGCTCGACCATTTGACAGAGGGGTGTCTCTTCATTTCCATCTTAAGCTTCCTGCTGATTACAAGGGTAATATTCGGCATTAAATCACATAAATATTATGTGAAGAAACATATTTATTATTTTCTCTTTGCCGCATGCTAAGCTTGTTTTATCCAATCTGTTTAAACGGGCAATAGTAATAAAAGTTTTGCTTTAAGTGAAATTGCTGCGGGAGTAGGCCCTGAAGCGCATCTCCCGAAGCACAAGATGCGCTTCAGGCACATCTCCGACAAGAAGGATTTTTATACCGTAGATTTTTGTCCTATTTTGCATATGAGTGTGTATACCAGATATACATTCATTTAAATGAATTTATAGAGATATAAATTATATAAATTCATTTATACTATTTAAATTATAGGGGGCGTGGGCGCCTGGGCGTGCGTGGGCACGTATGCTAAGCCATCAAGCGTAGGCCTTAACTTTCTCTGGCCTTGCCCTCTTCCTGATTATCTCGATGTCGGAATCGGCAGCTTGCGCCCTTACCGTTCTAGGTATCCTTGTTTTCTTAGGAACGAAGATTGCCGCCTTCTTGGCGGATAGCGTTGTCTTGTAGCCTTCGACCTGCTCAACGTTCTGCGAGGTAAGCTCCTTTACGAACTTGGCATCAGCTACTGCCTTCTGCTGCGGGTTTTCCTTCGAGACCGCTACATAGTCAGGTCTCTTGCCACTCTCCAGCGTCTGCTGCGGCTTCACCTTGTACCCTGCGAAGAAGCGGGAATTACGCACTTTGTCCTGGAAGGTCCTCCACCAGCTGCTTAATGTCATAGTCTAGCTATCGCAGTCAAAAAATAAAATGCTTTGCATGACTGAGGTTACATTCCGCCCAAGTTCCAACCGCCAAAGCTGCTATCCTGCAGAGCCTCGTATACCACAATCGCTATCGGTATCAGATCGAGCAGAAGCTCGCCTACGCCTATCAACCCAACTCCTGCCAGAATCAGCGATGCTATAGTCCATCCAACGGTAAAGATAGGCCCGTATTCAGGTATACCCAGCACACCTACAACGACCATTATCGTGAGCACAACGTAGAACAGCGGTACGATGTCTAGAAACATCGTCATCGGAATGAACTGGTTTATGACCGTAGCCATGTACACAAGTATGCCCAGTACAAACAGAACTTTCACTACCTCTACAAAATCCTCGAATCTGAAATCAATTCCATCGGAGAGGTAGTAACCGTCCATTCCACCACGTTTCATTATCTCAGTTCATATATTTGAAAGGATTGTACAAAATACGAAAAACGACATGATTTTAATGTTTGGTGTTTAATACTCTTCTATGGCAAAGAGGGCAGGAAAAAAGCCTAAGATTGACAGGGTAGGGTTACGTATATTCATCTCTATTAGCTCAGTAGTTGGTATTGCCATCTTGCTATATTTGCCGAATGCAGTTACCATAGGATCAAATCCTCTTGTATGGATTCTAGCGGTTATGTTCTTTGTCCCTTGGTTGCAACTTTTCATAGACAAGATCAGTGCTCATGGTGTAGACGTATACATGAATAAAACGTTCAGCGAGGTACAAGAAAAGGAACCAGAAATGGAAATGCTGAAATCAAATCTAAATGAATTGATAAGAGAATATCAAAATTCAATCCGATCAAACCCAACCGAGAGGCAGGGAAGAAGGAGAGGTAGATAAGATGCCACTGACGCCACAACAGATACAAAGGAAACAGGCACTTATTGTAAAACTGGGAGCACGTACACTATCGGTATCGGAAGCTTACGAATTAAAATCATACCTTGAGATAGAACGGCAGGATATGATTGCTGCGCAGAATACAGCAGCAGCAATGGCAATTCTTGCAATTTTAGCTGTGCTCACAGCATTTCTCATAGCGGCAAGTAAAGAGAGCTAAGAGTACTTTAATAGGGTGTATTTGTATGAAAGAAGATAGGGCCATTAAGGAACTTAACAGAGAGATGCTTGAATATTATAGATACCAAAATATTCAGAATAAACTCAATCAGCAAAGTCTAGTAGAGCAGAATACTTTAGAGGAGAAGCGTAAGAAAGAATTGCTTACCATGTCAAAAAAGGTTAAGAAGCTAAACGATAACAAGATTGTGTCTACGCTTTATTCTATAATTATCAAGAAATGGGAAGCAGAAGAGGAAATGAGTGCGAATCCTGAGAGCGTAGATCCATTTAATGTTTTAGAAGTTCAGGAATGGTTTCTGAATAAAGGAGTTGATATAAAAGCAATAAGACTCGGGGACATTAGTTATTCCTACGGCTTAGGTGTTAGCTCCAAAGACAAAGAGCCTCACTCATATTTTGACATATACGGACTAAAAGAAAGGATGCGATGGAGTAAGATATTACTTAATGTAAGGAAGAAGCTCAAGGAGTATGTAGACACGAAAGAACGTGAGGCTTTTGCAGATACTGTAAACAAGTTAGTTAAGAGAGCAAGAGACGATGATCTCTTTTCTGTATCTACTGCCCACATAAAGCAATATGCTAGTGAACTTGGTATAGATATATTGAGGCAGACGAACCTTTTAACTAATGCAGTCTCGACAAAACTTCAGAAGGAATTCGGAGGGCAAGAGCCTAAAAGGCAGCGAACACTAACCCATTCAATCAAGATAGAAGTATTCAAGAGAGATAATTATACTTGCCAGGAGTGTGGAGCAGGTAGAGAGGCTAAGTTACATGTGCATCATATAATACCGTTTAGCAGAGGCGGAAGTGACGAGATGTCTAATCTTATTACGCTCTGTGAGAGCTGTAATGAAGCTATTGGAAATAGAGTATATGCCATGAAGCCGAAAAATTCCAGAGCGGAGAAGTAGAAAGCAGCTACTCATCTTCCATGTACGGAGCCAGATAGTATGCGAAGTCGACCCCGTCCATGCGATAGCTGATTTTGACAGGGCCTCCCTCAGCTTTAGAATGCCGTAGATATGCCGTATAACGCTACGTGGGTGCATATTCTTGGCCTTTAGCAGGGTTATATGGTCTACGATATAGCGCCGATTTTGCGCAATTATGCGCACGTCTGCTAAAACCCTGTCATAGAGCCTATTTGCCTGTCTTTTCCAATATTCGGTATCGTTTGTCATCGAGGTGACATTGTCCGATAGATGAATATTTATAGGTTGTGGAGCGGGGGCATAACTTGAGTACCATCGCCCGAAGCAGGGATCGAACCTGCGACTTCCTGGTTAACAGCCAGGCGCTCTACCGCTGAGCTATTCGGGCATCTAATAATTAGCTATTTCATTTTGCTACTAAAGATATGTGACATCCTCCCACCCGTAAACGGCGTGGGCTTCCCAAACTGAACAACAACGATGATATTATGAATGAAAACAAACATATATCTTTCGGACAAAATGACACTATACGCTGGGACACAGCGGAATCCGAAAGGATAAATTTCGTAGATGGGAACGCAAGACCTGACTTCCAATTAGGCAAATCCAATGAAGCGAGAACATACCAAACTGAACAACAATATGATGCCATAGCCTCCGATGGAAAAGGAGGCATCCTATTTATGCGGTTCGCTTTCATCCCACCCATGAATGATGTGGGATTTCCCGCTCACGTTGTTAATATATTCTGGGGTCAACCCTTGGGCTTGAAGAATGGGAATGATTCAGTAAGATTGATTATCTTTGCATATAGGTATTGGTGTTCCCCTATGATATCAACGAACTCATATGTATCTTCCCTATAGCTATACCTGACAAAGCTTGATTTCTGGCCTTCGTGAATCACATAATAGAGCCTACGCTTGTCCTCAGGCAGACCTTCGATGAGATCAAAGCCAGCTATAACCCTCTTTCCGGAGTGCTCGAATGAGTAAAGATGTGCAAATGACTCGCTCCTCAGGGACTTTCTTATCGCAGCCTTTACCAGATCAGAGACGCTGCCCATGGCTATGCTTGATACTGAATGCGAATGGAATCTGGTCTTATTGACTTCTTTGAAGTTAGTTACATCTAGGCTTATCACGTTTATGTGGTGATCGTTGGTCTGCCTTGGCTTCTCAAGGAGTAGCGAACGCTCTTTCTCACCTTCTGCCGGTGGTATGTACTCGATTAGCTTTAATGTTTCGGCAACATTGCAATAATATGCTATAGTAAAATCTTCGAAGCTTTCGCCTAGCGCTATCAGCCTTTTGTCATGACCTGTAGATAAGAGAAGATTGCTTGAGGTAAAGTCGAAGTTGTAGACATATCTGCATATGTCATTGGTTGAATCCGCTTTGATGTACAGGAGGCCCTTCTCGTCCTCTTTTTCTTTTCTTTGCTTTGCCATGTCAAGACCGGTTAAAGCGATGTTATCGCATTGTACAGATAGGAGAGAAATAGCATGAATGCATATTCAGGCTCGAAGATTATCGGGGAGAGAACAACTCCTTTGCCTATCGCCTTATAATCATTGAGCAGCGTTGCTTTTGAGATAAAATGTATTCTGTATGATTTGCTTATGAGGAAGCTTGATGCAGAGCTTACAGTTATGTTGAATGAATAAACGCCAGGCTCATCTACATATACAGGATAGGTGAATGTGCTAGTCTTTGAATGCAGAGCTATGACCTCGTCAGAGACGTTCCATGAAGGAAGGCCATATGCATTGATTATAAAAGGATCATCAGATGCTCCAGTATTGTTTATTGTCACCTGGAAATTGGCTGGCTGCCCTGTGCCAACACTTACATTCTGCGGGTTGATCTTAAGGTTGAATACATTAGGAGTCACATTGATGAATACTGTGAAGGTAAGATTCCCAAGCCCAGAATAGTTGTTAATGTTTATCGCTTTAAGCACCATTTTATATGTTCCATACTGTGCATCAGGGCTAACAGTAACCTTAAGCTTCATCGGATTCTCATAAAGTGTAGATTGCTGGGATGACCACCCTGCTGGCACTTCAGACGCTTTGAGAAGATTCCACCCTATATTTACAGGAACTCCGCTTGCATTGGCTGTAGAGGCTGAAGCCATGACATAAAAGCTCTCCCCTGGGCCAACTTTCCCAAGAGAGATATTCATGCCATTGTAGATAGTACTTGATACTGGACCAGTTATTTTAAGATAAGTGGGGCTTGAGGCTATAAGTATTGTTGTCAGTAAAAGAAATGCAAAAACAGAAAAGACTTTGGGCATTTAATTCCTCTCTAAGCATATATTCACTCCCAATATTAAAAATCTATGCTTAAGGATAGAAAACCCATTTATATCTTATTATCTTATTTAATTATTATGGATGGAAGCAGTTATGTATGGCTTGATGGCAAAATAATTAAGTCAGAGGAGGCAAATGTGCCTATTCTTACTCATTCACTGCAATACGGCAGTGGCATCTTTGAAGGAATAAGAGCTTATAAAACAGGCAGTGGAGGAGCCATATTTCGCCTTGATGACCATGTCAGGCGATTCTTTAACAGCGCAAGGATATACTCGATAGGCCTTGGAATCAGCCAGGCTGAATTCAAGAACGCAATAATAGAAACTGTTAAGAGGAATGGCCTTGATGAATGTTATATCAGGCCTTTTGCATTTTACAATGACCAGAGCATAGGCCTTGGCGTTTCTGGAAAGAAAGTAAGCGTGGCTGTAATGGCTATACCTTTTGGCCATTATTTCGCCAATAAGGAAAAGGGAATACGATGCAAGGTCTCGTCTTTCCATAGAATAAATTCGCTGATCCTGCCACCGCAAGCCAAGGCTAGTGGAAATTACATAAATTCAATATTGGCATCAATGGAAGCGAAGAGGAGTGGTGCAGACGAAGCAATACTACTCTCTTCGAATGGTTATGTTGCTGAGGGTCCTGGCGAGAATCTTTTTATAGTAAAGGACAATGCTTTAATAACTCCGTCAGCATCATCAGATATCTTAATTGGGATAACAAGAGATAGCGTAATCAGAATAGCTGCTGATGAAGGGATTGATGTAGAAGAGAGGGAGGTTCATAGGGAAGAATTGCTCACTTGCGATGAGGCATTCTTTACTGGTACTGCTGCAGAAATCACCCCAATAATATCAATAGATTCTGAGATGCTTGGGGATGGGGAGGTTGGCAAGATTACTTCTAAAATTGGAAGGCTCTACTCAGAGATCGCGCTTGGGAAAAAGAGCAAGTACGCCCACTGGCTCACGTATTTATGATGATTAGAGTAGCTTGAGCTTTGAAGTTATCGGATCGATTTCATTATTCATCCATGGACCTATTCCTAATGCTGTGACAGTTCCTGGAGGAAGCTCTGTGAGCCCTGCATCCGTCACCAGAGCACATGGAACATCTTTATACTTGAAAGCTTCATTAAGTCTTTTTAATGCTTCCTCGTTCTCTACTTTCAGGACGATCTTCTTCTCTCCATGCTCAAGCCATTTCTTTGTCACAGAACTATCCTTTCTTTCCGCGTTGAAATAGCTCATGAGAGACGCATGGGCGACCTGTGCTGCCAACTTTCCTTTACCCATATCTATATCTATTCTTACGATTATAACCTGCTTTATTTCCTGCTCGTTGCGCATCTAATCACCATCATAAGGAGATCTGATCCAAGTCGGATACATCAACAAGCCTGATGTAAGAGTAGGATATCCCCATCTTAAGGATCTCTGCATCCTGACCATAAGAGATATATATCCTATTCATGAAATCGATTCTCGTCTCTTCGTTAAGGAATATTATGAATATTCTGCTTTCTGGAGATACGTTGATCTTCCTCATCCCAGAAGAGCTCGAGTATATTATTATTAAATTCTGCACACCACGCTTTGTCACAACTATGTCAGCGATCTGGCTCTGGTCAAGATCCGTAAACAATGTTGCATGGGAGACGAAATAATCCCTAAGCTCCCTGAATATTACCAGATACTCGATATCATGCCTTGAATTTGCTATCCATGATTTTGGAGCATAATAATCCCCAACTTGGACAATGAGACCCTGTGAAACCAGTTTGTTCAATATGGCAAGTACATTCTGCTGCGTTATTGAGACTGGCATTGAATTATCACGTATGTTTGTGCTTATTCCTGCCTTGACTTCTTCAGCTGTAAGAGGCATGTACTTCCAGTGGTAATAGTAGTTTACGCTGTCGAATATGTTTACCACAGATTCTTTGCTTGTTTTGACCTTCGCCTTGCTCGTTGGCTGAAAATCAGGCACATCTACATAATACTCATCCTTTGTTGGTGGCCTGAGTATTATATTAAGGAGGATAATTATAAGCCCTGCTACTCCAAATTCTATGTATATTGCAGGTATGTGTACTGACTGAGATTGGTAGCTTGTTGAGAAGGTATAATTCTGGTTTATTATCCTGAAGACAAAGTTCTCCTGGCCATAACGTATTATCGACCCTCTAGGAAGGATATATTTTATAACACCATTATTTATCGTGCCAGACTCTGAATGAGCTCCGTTTATTGTTGCTTGGTATGAGAGATTTGATACTGGGAAGTTATTGCTTGTTGCGTGGAAGATAAAGCTATTGTTCCTGAAATCGAGAGCTGTTGGAGTTATTGTTATGTTCCGTATCTGGAATAATGATGATCCGTATTCGTTATTGTTGAATCCTTGCAGGGAGCTGATGTAATAGCCTGGAGGAAGTATGAATGATGGGTACTTTATGATTCCAAATGAGGCATTCACAAACCCGACAGGCACGGATGCGGCGAGATGTAGTGTGGAATTGTAAATTGAGAGATGTAAGGATAGCGTCGCTGTTGAGTTCCTGACATTGACGTATATTGGTATGTTCTCGCCTTCTCCGATATTTTCTTGCATGCTAACTATGCCATTATCTATGAAGCTTGATGAGAATGGAATTTGCTTTGTGACAAAGCCATTGTCGTTGTATGCCTTTATTATTATGACGGGATAGGTTGATGGAACGATTCCTGGAAGGTTTGGTATGGTCTTATTTGTGGAGAATATTGGAAGTTGACCGCTGGAATTAAGACTGACGTTATGGTAGTAGTTCCCGTAGGAGAGCTTTCCCATCCAGAATCTCAGGTATATAACACGCGCAATATCTGATGAGAGTGCAATCTCATTACTCCATGAAGTCGAAGGATAATTTGATAGTGCGATTATGGTTCCGTTTGAGGCATTTACCACAGATACACTTCCATAAGAGTATCCTGTTGCAAACCTGAATGTGGGATTGTTGAATATTATGCCATCGCTCTCATTGCTGACAAAGCTTTGAACTGCTGGTAGAGTGGAGAGGCCCGCGTTTGCGAGTGCAAGCGAAGATTTACCGGATGTCACGAATACTGTGCCACCATACCCCACAGCTCTTGAAAAGTTCTGTCCTATGTATACAACGCTGTCACCCATTGAGAGTAAATTAAGGATAGTGAAATTATCCCCGACTCCAGAGAAAGGCATGATGTCCAGGGGCATCAGGCCCGAAGGAATCACGATTATAGAATCTGGAGAGGTTGTGCTTAATGAGGATATGGAGACCATGCTGATGCTGCTTTGGTTCAGTATGACCCCGTAATTAGCAAGGTCTGAAGAGAGGTATCTGTATATGCTACCTGCATCAAAACAGCTGATGCAGTATCCGTTAGTGTTTACCACATATATCTTTGGCAGGGGATTCTCGTTGTAGACTGCAATTGATAGATTAAGCCGCGAGACATTAAATGAAGAATAATTCAATAGTGCATACTCGACAAGGGATTTGGAGTTGTTATAAGTCAAAGTGCCCGAATGCAGGATTGTAGCATTGATTATTATTCTTCCAGTAACAGGAGCTGGGGCAGTAACGAACAGATTGCCTATCTGGCCACGGATATAATAAAGTATGCCCCCAATTAGACCCATAATTAGCAAGGCGATTATGCTGATGATCAAAAGTCTCTTGTGAGGCATTGAATAAACCTTTCTTAAACTTCCACCCTCTTCCTTCTGACAATGTACTTATCTATGAAGTTTTGGAGTGCCTTTGATGCCACATTTGTGCTCTCATTTACCCTCTTGACTACTCTGTAAACCCTGACATTTGAGTACTTCTTGTTTACCATCACATTATACTTCATCTTGATTCAGCTCTTTAACTCTATGTACCCCATAGAGACCATTTTGTCGAGAATCTGCTCAACCCTTGGAACAGGTACATTATATGATCTGGAGAACTCGTTTGTATCTATGGTATTATTATGCACAGTGATCCAGTCCTGAACCATGGCCATCAAGGATTCATCCGAGTAGGTCTGCAGCTTCTTAAGCTGGCCCTTTAATTCTGCGTTCTCGTTTGTAAGCTGCGCAGCTTGTATTGTCAAGTTTCTGTTTGCAGCGGAAAGTTCGACATTGAGTCTCTTGGTTTCCCTGGAATTGCTAAGCAGCGAATCGTATTTATTGAATAGTGCACTATAACTTTGTGAAATTCCGCTGAGAAGGCTATCCACTGCAGAGTCCATATATTGATAGAACTTTGAATCTTCAATGTGATAATCATCAGTTATTATAGAGAGAATTGATGCAAGATTCTTCATAATATATATCCTGCGGATATTTTCACTTGTTTCTTGCGGTATTGAGTAAATAACAGATACTAGATCTTTTTTTATTGATATTATGTAGAATAAGTAGGGTTTTTTGTGGATGTTCCTGCTCTCGACCCTAACCACGGCGAGCTCGTCTCCAGTAAGCTTCATAGAATAGAAGGGGATCTTCGAGAGCTTCTCGCGTATTGAATCTAGACCCGTTATCATCTTTCCGGGCAATTGTATCTCTTCTACTTTTGGAACAATACCAGGTTCTGTTTCGTCAGCCACAAGAACCACTTAAACCTCTAATTAATATTTAGTTAGATGTTTTTATTGTTTGCGGTATGCTGGTCTTTGAGAGAGTAGATCTCATGGGGCGGTGTAATCCTGCCACCAGTTCCCTGACCAAATTATATTTGAGGCAATTCCGTCATTATTATTTCCTGAATAATCGTTAGCATTGCCGTTGAGGGGCCACCATCCGACCAGGCTCTGAAGATTTAACGGTGCGCCTTGTATGCCTTCTAGATAAAGGGATTTGATATCTGAGGGAGAAAGAGCCTTGTCATAGAGTTGGATATTTGCTATTTTCCCAGAGAATGGTCCATGCTCGCCATATCCGACCACCAAGTTGCCCGTTCCTATGGAAGTAGTGCCGTAAATTCCAGTATTCGGAGACTGATTGCCATCAAAATAATAATACGCAGAATCAGTATTTTGATTGAAAGTGAAGCATGCGAATATCCATACGTTGACTGGAGGTGATCTGCCCGTGGAATAGAATGCAATGTTGTTTCCCCCAGGAGTCCATATTGTAAATCCCTGCACCCCATATTGATCAAGGGTGTATTCCCAGTTATTGCCATAACTCGGATAATATTGACCTTTAATCATCACTCCTTGGTAATTGATAATGGTATTAAGATAGTACCACATGCAAAAGGTCATCTCTCCTGTTGAACCTGCCTCTGGGCTGAGGGATGGACTATTACCAAGCAATATATACTCGTTAGTGTTGCCATTAAGGGAAGCCACATACTCTGGAATTTGTTGGCATGTTCCTCCACCTTCTAAAGAGATCTGGGAAATCGTTCCTGGACCATTTGGCCTTATAACTTGGCAGCTTCCTGGAGGAGTTTTCGGGGCGAAAAAAAGAGGATTTGTCACACCCAAAGAGAATAGCACGGCAAGCACTACTGCTATTATCAATATTGCCCAACCATAAGTCATAAGATATTCCATTGCCGACTGAAGATGCACCATATGTTTCAAGCCCCTACATGATAGTCTTATATGAGAAGATTTAGAAATATTGCAGATAGGACAGCAAAGGACTATATCACTATTCTGAGATTCATTATGGTATGGAATCTAAATACCTGCTTAGGTTTGATAATGCAAGGAAGCACCAAGAGCAGATGATAAATGATATTTATCGTGCCTTGGAGGAGAGGAAGGATGTTCTTGCCAATGCCCCCACAGGGATAGGAAAGACAGATGCTTCAATTGCCGCTGCGCTTTCCTTTGCAATCAAGAACGATTTATCATTGTTCTTTCTTACGCCAAAGATATCTCAGCACAAGATAGTTGTAGAGTCCCTTTCAGGAATAAGAAAAAAATTCGGGATAGAGATAAGATACGCAGACATGGTAGGTAAAATAAATCTATGCGTCAACGATGAGATCAACAGCATAGACAGGAGCTCATTTTACAAAGCTTGCGAGGAGAAATTCAAGAATAACAGATGCATCTTTTACAACAATGCCAAGAAGTATGAAGGATCAGAGCTTCCGATGGATGCGGTGAGATCAAGCATGGAAGGCCATCGTGAGCTTTACAATTACTCCTCGTCTAACGGCCTGTGCGCCTATGAGATCGCGACGCAGCTCTCAAAGCAGGCGAAGATGATAATAGCAGATTATGCCCACGTACTCAACCCTTACACCAGGACAGCCTTCATGAAGAAGATAGCTCACAGGCTAGAAGACTCAATAATAATATGGGATGAGGCGCACAACATACCTGCCTTGGCCAGCTCTTACATGAGCAATTATGTGAGCTCAAGAATAATAGAGAGGGCAATTAAGGAGCTTGATGCCATAAGCAGCAATTTGGATATTGAGTATCTTAATTTCATGCTTAAAGAGATTGCAGGAAAAAGACTGAATGGAAAAAGAGAGGCGTTCGTTGAGAAAGAAGATCTCTCCGGGCTTCTTGCCAACGATATGGCAGATGTCTCTGCAAAACTGGAGAAGGCAGCTCTTGAATTCATCTCCAATTCAGGGTCGAAGAGATCCTCCCTAATGCATATATCAAGATTTATCGCATCACTGGCATCGGCTGACGAATCCGTTGCAAAGATAATAAGAAGTGAGGGAGAGAATATGCGCATGTCACTCATCTGCCTTTATCCATCAGAGCCTATGCGCGCATTTGATGCAGCATATGCAAATATATTCATGAGCGGTACGATGCTGCCATTGGAGATGTATCGAGATCTTTTTGGGCTGAAGAATGTATATGCAATGAGCTATTCATCCCCGTTCCCAAAGGAGAACAGGCTCTGTTTCATAGACTCAAATGTCAGCACGAAGTATGAGAGAAGGACAAATGAAGAATATGCAAAAATAGCTTCAAGGATAGGGCTTGTGAGGGAGAAGATTCGGGGAAACATGGCTGTCTTCTTTCCAAGTTTTGAGGTTATGAAGTCCATATTCAGGTATATGGGAAGTTATGAAATATACTCGCAAAGAGAAGGGATGCACAGCCATGCAGTGGATGAGCTTTTGTCAAGATTTAAATCTAGCAGCGACTCCATGCTTTTTGGCGTCATGGGAGGAAGCCTGAGCGAGGGGGTAAACTATGCAGACAACCTGATAAAATGTGCCGTGATAGTGGGTATTCCATTGCCAAAGCCAGACCTTGAGATTAATTCAAAGATAGAGTACATGAATAAGAAATTCATCGGTAAGGGAAGAGATTATGCGTATCTTATACCAGGAGTTATGAAAGCTGTCCAAGCAGCGGGAAGGGCAATAAGGAGTGAGAAGGATCGGGCAGCTGTAATCTTCATGGATAATAGATATGAATGGAGCGTATACAAAAAGATGATATCTAATTTCATACCGATATCGGAGAGCAAGGATTACGTCTCTGAACTGCCAGCATTCTTTTCAGGGGCTTGACCCCTGAGCTTATACTCGCTTCCCCTCCAAGTTATACTCTCCATCCTGCTTGCCATTATCAGATTTGATAGATACAGAAAGGGCATTAGTGCAGTTATTAAAGCGATTTCAGGATCATCTCTTCCAGCCCTTTTGTAGGTCTTGATGAGGCTAAACCCAAAATGCAGAAGCAATATCAGAAAGAGCGGCGAAACTATTGTGAGGAGAATGGAAGAGATTAGTGTAACTATCTCAGCAGAGTAGAAGATCAATCCCATGTAAAGATTTTTCTTGTATCCCAGGACAGAGAGAGCTGTCTGCCTATTAGACCACTCCTTAAGACTCTCTAGGCTTTCCTTGCAGTTGACTCTTGGCTGTGACTCTTTTGTATAAGCTATTGATAAACCCTTTTTTCTGCAGAGCTTTGTGAGAGTTATGTCATCAGATACTGAGAAATCTGAATTCTTGAAGAAATCCATTGAATCTTCTATTAAAGATCGCCTAAAGGCAAGGGAGCCTCCCCAGCCAAATCGCGTTCGTTCAGAACGCATCAGGCTCTCGCCAACAAACCCCCAGACTAGCTTGACCTTTGACCAGAACCCTGAGACGGGATTGAAATATGGGAACATTGTCGAGATACCAACACTCTCGTCCTGTAAAGGAGCGACTATCCTGGATAACCATTCCTTATTTACAGAGATGTCGGAATCAGCGATGACATAAACAGCATAATCAGGGAACTTTTCTATTGCGGTGGCGATTGCCCTTACCTTGCCGCTGCAATTGCTGCATCTTGATCCAGAGAGGATGAAATCCATCCCTGCAGATAGAATAGAGTTTATTGCCATATCCTTATTGCTGTCAATTATTGCTATGGCTCTGTAATTCCTGTAGTCTTGTGATTTTATAGATATTAAATTCTCTTTAAGATTGAGGTCTTCGCCCTTGCAGGGGACCATGACCAATGCTTTTGGATTGAATGGAGGATATTCTGCATTCTTGGCCTTCCTTGAAGCCCTGAAGTTGCTTAAATCCAAAGCCATTAGAAATGCAAAGACAAGTAATGCGAATGCCTCATATAGAAGTAATGCGAGTTGCATGATATGTCTTTGAAGAGTAATAATTTATTAATTTATAGAATCATGGATTTTGATAAAGTGCTTTTATATGGCAGTATTGGAGAGAAAAAAGGAGATGGAGATTGGGATAGACAGGGTTCTTGGAGGATTAACAAGGCAGAAAGAGGAGAAGCCAGAGCTCCAGAAAGTAATTGAGAGGAGCACATTCAAGCTGAAGCACGGTAAATTTGTATATGCGAAGGTGAGAAAGGCTCCTGAGCATGGAAGGCATTTCATGATCTCCTCAGACAACAGCGAGATCACAGTAGTGACTCTTGAAGAGAATTTGAGGTATTTGGATATGGAAGAGAGAAGAGGAGAAGACTATAGTATCATAGAGCTGAATTCAACCATTCCCTTTTATACTGTAGGGCTGATTGCTACGGTAAGCGGTGCGATAGCCAAGTTTGGGATAAGCCTGCTTGTGATATCCACATACTCCAAGGAATACATACTAGTCAATGAAAGGTATTCAAACGCTGCAAGGAATGCGCTCACAACAATCGGTCTTAAGGAGATTAAGTAGAAAGGTTAGGCTATGGAAAGATATAGGTTAGGAATCAAAAAAGAAGATATCAAGAAGGATGTGCCTGTGAAAGCGATGGCTGGGGAGAGGAGCATCGTCGTGCTGGAGCATAATGGCAGGATTTATGCAATGGATTCTGAGTGCACCCATGAAGGAGGGCCTCTGGAAGATGGATATGTTGATGGCGATGAACTTATCTGCTCGTGGCACAGTGGAGCTTTCTGCATAATGAATGGAAAGGCCAACGAGAACACTCCCTGGGTAAGTGATACGCATTCTTACAATGTTGTGGAAGATGGTGGGGAACTATTCATAGAAGCATAAGAATGCATCATCTTGTTGCCTTTGGCTTGCCAACGCGATGCACGCATCTGGAACAGTAAGTTATCAGCGAACCTCCGGGAAATCTCAGGAAGATGCTGCCGACATTAAACTCTTTGAGAAGCTCTGGATCGCATGTACAGTCACAGTTCTTGGTTACAAAGGATCCTGGTAGTTTGCATTCATTGCACATTGGATCAACTTCGCTCTTGAATCACTCGGTATCTTTCATCATCCTGCTTTTTATTATTCGCTCAAGCTTTGCTGAGAACTCCTCCCTTTTAGAATCAAGCCTTATCACCTTCAGCTCTTTTTGAGAGAGCTTGGCCCTGAAGCTCTCCCCAGGCTTTAATGTTGCGACATTTATGCCATCATATCTCAATGTTCCATTATACTTCTCCACTACTATCTCAAATTCTGTTGATGAATCCGCAACGATCGGATTCTTGTATGGCCCATCGACATTAAGGA
>JAJZJV010000042.1 GCA_021809925.1 Microcaldota archaeon
AGGCTGAAAGTGCTGGCATGAATGTAATAAAAGTGGATGCAAGGAACACCTCAAAGGAATGCAGCAACTGTGGCAACATAATGGACATGCCACTCTCCATAAGGGAATATAACTGCAACAGATGCGGTATGCGGTTGGATAGGGACATAAACGCATCAATAAACATATTGCACAGAGCAACTACCCTCGGACAGAGGGGAAGTCACGCTCAGGGAGAGAATGTAAGACCTCGACAGGAGGCGACTCTCGAGGAACTGAGAACATACCTTGCAAATGCAGGGGAAGCCAACGACCTTTAGTCGTTGGAGGATGTCATCATATCAATGCAAGGATATATCCGAATACGAGGCTTGCTATCGCAGTACCTATCCATATCTTCAATATAATAAGAGCTGGTTTTCTTAGCAATATCCTTGTCCTGTATCCAAGCCCTGCCCCATATACACTTGCAGTGTATGTCTGTGTATTTGATAAGGGTATGCCCGCAAGCGTGGCGATCTCGACCATTGTTGTCGAGACTGTCTGGGTTACCAATGCATTAAGGTATCTCAATGGTATTATCTCCATATTTACTCTCTTAAGCTCTCCAGAACTGAGCCCGATGCTCCCTGTGATTATCGCTAAAATAAATATCGCGTAATAAGAAAGCCCTCCGGGTGTGGATGCGAAGACAAGCCCAATCGTGTTTGCCCCAAGGGTAAACGCAGTAATGAATGACATGAGTATAAGTAACGCCTTTATACTACGTACGCTCCTCCAGACTCTTCTGTTATAAAGCATTTTCGAGAAGCACCGAAGCACCCATCCTGTTGCAAACATTGATATGATTGTTGCAGCAATCCAAAAAACCACGATAATGCCAACAGAGACTGTATTTATGCCCTCTCCCATTGCAAGATTTGCTCCAAGAAGCGCAAGAAAGAAGGTCATCGAGAGCGATTGCGGCACGCGCATCTTGTGCGCCACCATAAATATAATCACAGATATGACAAGCGCGATCTCAGTGAATGAGGCCATCGTGTTCGGCATCGCTGAAAAAAGGCCTTTGCGAAGAAATCCTCCCTCCAGAATGAACCCAGCAATATACCCCATAATTGCAAGTGCGATTCCCCTGCGTTTGCTGAGAATCCTGCTGCCAATGACTGATCCGGAACAAGCCTGTAGATTATTTCCTGAGACTAATGCGATGAGAAGGAAGGCGAGAGAAGCCAGAATCAGATCCATCGTATCCCTAGCTTATTATCGATGACATTATGCTCATCAGCATGTTGGAGGAGTCTCTACAGCTGTCAAGTATGTCATCGGCAATGTGCCCAACTTCCATCATATGGTAAAAATCCTTGAAGTTCATATCTGTCTTGTATGCGAGGCTGAACATCGAGTCTTTTATCACGTCTCCATCTTCTTCTATCAACTCTATATCAAGCATCAGCTTGTTTATCCTCCAGACCAGGTCTGTTTTGTGCATCTTCAGCAATAAGCTGAGCGACCTGTCATTCAGCTTTGCGCTCTCTTCCATGCTTTTCCTTATTATGCTTGCCATGCTTCTTTTTTTGCACCTGTATCTTTTCAGCTCCCTGGAAAGGTTAAATATGTTGTCTATTATGTCATCCTCTTTGTTTATGAAGAGCAGCATATCATCTATAATATTTGGGGCTATCGCTCCACCAACTATCGAGTTTGTGATCATGAATACTTCCTTGTCAGCGCTTCTCTCTATAATCTTTATCTCAGCTACGTTATCCTCTCCTGCAATCATCTTCTCAAGCAGCATGTTTGCTTCTATCGCATACTCTATTATCCTCCTGCTCATACCAATTACTCTCCTCTCCCCACTATCGAATATATCCTCAAAAAGGCTCATTCACTCGCCATCTATCCCAAACTCCGAATTCAGTATTTTATATATTCTCTCCGCCTTCTTCTTCCCTATCTTCTCAACCTTCCTCAGCTCTTCCACATCGGCTGTTGCAATATTCCTTATGGTTTTGAAATGCTTTATCATATCCCTCGCGAGCTTTGGCCCTATCATAGGCATCGAGCTTAGGACGAGAATCTGCCATTGTTCATTGGTAAAGGCCTTCTTGTAACCATGCAGTCTCGGCTCCTTATTCTCAACCCTTTGCTCCATTTCTGCTATTCTGGAGAGCATGAATGCGGTCTCGTAAGCATCTTCTGTCTTTATTACTTGCACACCGTAATCTATGTAAATCCTGAGCATGGCTCCAAGAGTTGCATTCTTGTTTATCCTCTCGCCCAAATTTCCTTCGACAATCAGGAAAGGCCTCTGAAAGCTCGAAGAGAGCCTCTCCATCTGCTCAAAGAGCCTTCCATCTACAATAGAGCTCTCGAAATCACCAGAAGTCTTTCTTTCCACGCAGATCCTGTCTGATATTATATAATCGCCTACAGGAAGTTGGGAGAACCTGAGAAGAATGTCCATCTTTGACAAGGAGTCGAGAACATCAAGATTTCTCTCCCTATTATCGACTATTATCACCACCTTCTCCATGAATAAAGTTTGATGCCACAATCTAAATTGCTTGCCCCAATCCCGCTTTCCATCTCAGCAAGTGCTTCACACAAAGATCCGCCAAAAACCTAAATTCATGAAAAGGAATAAGATTCTTGGCTCTGTTGAGATATTATGTCAGACTTAAAGTGCCTTGCATGCGGCGAGAGGATAAGCGGCCAGGGATTCTATTGCGAGGGCTGCTCAAATTACCTGTGCTGGAGTTGTGCTGTAGCGGATGGTGATATACACAGGTGCCCTAACTGCGGCAATGAGGTCAGCCAGATTTCCATGTAAATATGCATCAATTATAAACCCTCCCTGACAAATATTCAGTTGAAGATTATATGGCAATTCGCAGGAGCAAGAAAAAAAGGCCGCAAAAGAGCAAATACCTTCTCAAGGAAGGGCTAAAGATCGAGGAGGGCGTCTTTGATGAAAGGACTATGCTCAGGCTCGGAAAGATGTTTACAAGAAAGATTGTCTCAAAGCTGGACTACGGGATAGCAACAGGAAAAGAGGCCGATGTCTATGTAGCGGATCCGGGTCCAAAGATTGATTCAGAGAGCGTTATCATCAAGATATTCAGGATAGAGACATCAAGCTTCGGAAACCGGACAAAATATATAGTAGGAGATCCCAGATTCAAGAAGCTTAAGCCAGGAATATATCACATGGTCAACGAGTGGTGCAAGAAAGAGTACGGGAACCTAAAGATAGCTGAGAGTGCGGGGGTAAGGGCTCCGAGGCCCTACTCATTCAATGGCAATGTGCTTGCAATGGAATTCATAGGAAGTGAAGGAAGGGCTTCTCAAAAGCTAAAGGATGTAATCCTCGAAAACCCTTCAGAGACGCTGCGCCTAATCCTAGATGACATTAAAAAATTGTACGATGCCAAGCTTGTTCATGGCGATGTAAGCGAGTATAATATACTAATGAAAGACAATCTTCCATATCTAATAGATTTCGGCCAGGCCGTTATCCTAAAGCATCCAAACGCCAACTCCTTCTTGGAGCGCGACCTCTCAAACATCCTATCTTTCTTCAGCAGGAAATACAATATAGAGATGGACCTTGATGAAACTCTTAGAGCGATAACTTCAGGATAGATTCATCTATCCTCATAAAATTCCGGGCTGATGAATGGGGAGAGAGCGCATGCGGTTGCCATCCTGAAAAAACTCTCCCTATCAACAAGATTCTTTGTAAGTATGCCTATTGCTCCTGAGCTATGCTTAGTATCCTTCATTCCAGAGAAATCATCCATCACGTTTCCCAGTTCCTCGCCTGCCTTTACCCTCCTTGCTATCGGTTCAGGAATGCGAACAGAGGTTCCTCCACCAGTTCCTCTAACTCCTTTTTTATTAATTACTGTAACATAACTGCATAGCATCGTACCAAGCTCAGTATCTTCGACTCCTCCCTCAACTCCGACTCCAAATTCCGCATCCATAGAAGATAGTGCATTTATTGCCCTGTTTTCAGAGCCTTTGATCGTTTCCTTCGCGCTCATTGGCATCCTTGAGACTCCGGAATCCACTTCCAACGCCTCAAACTCCAGATCCTTAAAAAAAGAGCCAAATGCCCATCTGACAGCATTAATCTTTACCTTGTTTGTAGATCCTACCACTATCAGCACACGATCAACTTACATAGGTATCTCAAAGCCACGCTGTTTGAGTGTATCTCTATCCATTATACTGTATCTCCAGACTATGTCCCCACGTTCGTTTCCCTGAACAGCCCATGGTTTTACGAGGACCAGATCATTCTCTTTTATCCAGAACCTCCGCTTGAGCCTGCCAGGTATTGAGCATACTCTCTCAAATCTATCTGAGCATTGGACTATAAACTTTGATGCTCCAGAGGCCTTTGTGACAACACCTATTACCTCATTGTCCCTGGGCATTACTATCCTGTGAAACTCTGCCTCAGGCTTCTTCTTGAAATTTCCTCTACGATATTGCATCAAACCACTAATAATTCTTCAATGTGTATCTAGCTCCGCACGCTTCGCAAACAGTAGTGATGTAGCCCCTCTCTATGCCTTCTACCCTGGTGTCTGGCTTATGGCACTCCTTGCATATCACATATGTCTCGAAATATTTAGTTATCTTGGCATTTAATATATTCTGTGCCACCTTTGCGTTTATTACGAGTATCTGGTCATCTATGCCTATCGGAGCGGCAAGCTCCTTTGTAAGGTATTTGATTATCTCCGCCTTGCTTCTCCTCGCAACGTCTGCAATCTGGGTAATGTTTCTAACAACGGTCTTGTTTCCTTGTATTATAGAATCTATAACAGGAATCCTGAAATCAACATTCTCCTTTGAGAGAGTAGGAAGCTTGGTGAACGCCCTGTCTAACAGCTCATCGTAATTCAACTTAACACCAATATCTTAACATCATAAAAGTTATTAATACTTAAGCAATAAAAATACTAAGCACTAGTTCATCAGAGAGCATGCTTAGCTTACATCTTACTAATTTATAAGCTTTCATAAGATATTTATAGTGCAGCAGAAAGGCGGGGAGCTAGGGGTTTCCCGTACCGCAAATCCCCTTGGGCGGGCCGCATGCTAGCCGAGTGTTATGCCTTGTATATAAGACCCATGTCAAAGCGCTGAAGCTCTGCCTTCGGTGGTGGTTTTATACATGAAACGGGCCAGGCCGGAAGGAGCAACCCTAAGTATATAGCTTAAGTGCACCTGCACAGTGCGTACAAAGAGCTATGCTCTGGAGATACAGGGCCGAGCAGAGGCATGGCAAATCTTTTATGCATGCATGGTGCAGAGTTGGCTTCTGCTGCGCGGCAAGATCCTGCCGGGATCGCCTAGTGGTAGGGCGGCAGCCTGCTAAGCTGTTTGGCTCAAAAAGCCTTCGCGAGTTCGATTCTCGCTCCCGGCGCTTTCTTTTAAGCTCATCTTAACAACGTGAGCGGGAAATCCCACGCCATTTATGGATGGGATGAAAGCGAACCGCAGAACAAGAAGATATAAAAATTTAGGAACATATAGGTAAAATAGATGGCGAACATGGAACTGGCAAGGGCTTACAAATTCAGGATCTATCCTGATGCAAAACGGCAGTCAGAGATAGAATTGCAACTCACACTTTCAAAAGAATTCTACAACATGCTTCTCGA
>JAJZJV010000008.1 GCA_021809925.1 Microcaldota archaeon
TTGTAAGCCCTTGCCAGTTCCATGTTCGCCATCTATTTTATCTATATGTTCCTAAATTTTTATATCTTCTTGTTCTGCGGTTCGCTTTCATCCCATCCATAAATGGCGTGGGATTTCCCTCTCACGTTGTTAATTATTTAAATGATTGATGCTTGGCGTTGGTTGTAGCAAGCCCCACTCCAGAAAGGAGCTAACTTTATTATTTATATGTTTTATAAATATTGATAGTTAGGACTTAGTGATAGCATGTTTGAACTCAAAATAGACAATGCGAAATATTGGAGGGACTGCATCAACTCAATAGGAAGCCTTGTCGATGAAGGCGTTTTTAACATATCAAAGGATGGGATATCCCTAAAGGCAATGGATCCATCAAGCATAAGCATGGTGTCATTCCATATGCCAAGCAAATCCTTCTCTAAATTCAATGTAGAGGGGAATGCAAATGTGGGGCTCAATATAGAGAACCTTGGAAAGATACTCTCAAGAACAAGAGAGAACGAGGCTCTTGTTATAAAAGACACTGATAACAAACTTTCGATGGAGTTCATAGGTCCTGGAAGCAGAAGGAAATACAAGCTGCAGTTAATAGATGTTAGAAAGAGCGTTGAGAAAGAGCCCAATGTAGAGTTTGATGCGAGCATTGAGATGGTTGGAGAGCCGCTTAAGGATATAATAAAAGATGCGAGCCTGATCTCTTCTTACATAGCGTTCAAGGCTTCGAAGGAGCAGTTTGTAGTTAGTGCCAGGGGAGACTCTGGTGAGCTTGAGGCACTCCATGACAAGGAAGGAAGCATGATAAAGACAGTCGAAGTAAAGAAGAATGCCGAGTCAGTATTCAACCTAGAGTTTCTCGAAAATATGGTCAAATCGTGCCCTTCGGGCAACAGCATTAATATTTCTCTGAAGTCAAACGAGCCAATGAAACTCAGTTATAATATTGGAGATGCCGAGATAATCTATTATCTTGCGCCATACATGGAGGAGTAATCTGATTCGATGCAGATTTTTATAGATCTTATGCCAAAGAGCGAAGGTTTCTTTATATCTATTTATCTTTCGGAGACCCAATCACTCTCTTTTGATTACACTTTGAAAGGCCACAGGATCATTAAGCAGGTACTTCTTGAGGATCCGACTGGGAAATTGCCAAATCAAGGACCTCTCCCTTCAAGAAAGGTTCTGAGGAGCATAGACGGGAAGTTCTCTGGGTTCCTGGAAAGATCATGGGCAGATAAGGTAAGAGAGGGATCTATCATTGAAGGTGTCTGGAGAACTGTTTGGGAAAGCTATCTTCCAGAGCCAATAATAAAGAAACTTCTGGAGTTGTCTGAACAGATTTTTGAGAGTTCAGAGAGCGAAGAATTCGGAGCGCCGCTCGAGGAGCTCGACAAATATCTTTTAAGAGCGATAACAGTAGAGAGTTCGGATGGGCCAGCAGAATACAGGATCGCATGACGTGTCTTGCAGAAGTGAAGAAATACATATGAATTTTTGTTCTAAAGAATTAACGGTGAATTTATGTATAAAATATCTTTTGCGACCACTAACGAAGGCAAGATCAAATATTTCAATAGAATACTCTCTGAATATGGGATAGAGATTGTGCCTTCGCGTGTAGAGATGCCAGAGCCAAGGAGTTATGATGTCGGTGAGATAGCCGAAGCAAAGGTCAAATACGCATCTGCCATAATAAAAGATGAGTGCATAGCCCTTGATTCTGGATTCTTTATATATGCACTAAATGGCTTTCCAAGGACATTTGTTAACTTTGCGCTTGATTCGGTAGGCATAAACGGGTTTTTGAAATTGATGGAAGGGAAGAAAGATAGACGATGCGCGTTTAAGAGCTGCCTTGCATATATAGATAAAGAAGGATCTGTTAAGAAGTTTTACTCTGAAGCAGAGGGAACCGTTGCCATTGCTGCGACGGATCACAAGCCCGATTATGCGTGGTCTGACCTTTATAGGATATTTATACCTAAGAATAAAGAGAAAACATTATCGGAAATGAGCAAGGAAGAATACGAAGAATGGTCTGGCAGCCTTGATAGCTGTGAGCATTCTTTTGCGGCGTGGTTCATGAATAAGGGAGAACACTATGGAGATAGAAGAGAGGATATTAAAAGATATTAGGCTTTTTGATAGCAGCATCGAAAAAGCTGGAAAGCTCATGCTTGGTGAGGAAGAGAATAAGGTAGTTGAGCTTGCGAAGATGTATGCGCTTGATTCCAAGTCATGGTTAGATAAGAAGGATTACTATACCTCTTTTTCTTCTATAGCGTATGCGCACGGACTGCTCGATGCAATATTAAAAATGCGCAATATAATAGAATGATTCCATGAAGAAAATAATTGAAGGATCTGCGCAGATCACAATTAATGAGGGTGTGTTTTTCAATCCCAAGATGGAAGGATTACGTACTTTGTCTGTGCTCTTTCTGAAGGCTTTTGATGCAAAAGGTTCTTTGATAGATTGCACTGCTGCAACAGGTGTAAGAGCAATAAGATACGCAAAGGAGGTTGGAATAAAAGACGTCACAATATTAGATATAAATAAAAGAGCATTTGACAATGCGGTTAAGAACATGAAGAGCAATGGGATTGATACAAAAGCCTTCAATGAAGATCTCCAGGCCTTTGCTGGAAGATATGAAGATCAATTTGACATTATCGATCTTGATCCTTTTGGAAGTGCAGCACCATATATACAGGATATCTTAAAAATCTCTAAAAATGGAAGCCTGCTTATGATAACAGCAACAGATACGGCTGTGCTTTGTGGGGCGCATCTCTCTGCGTGCATCAAAACATATGCTTCTAGGCCGCTTCATGGAGAGCCATGCAAGGAAGCAGGATTGAGAATTCTAATCGGATATATCTCAAGAATCGCTGCTCAATTCAATTTTGGGATAGAGGTTCTGCTCTCACTCTCAGATTTACATTATTTTAGGGTTTTCTTAAGACTTAACAAAGGTGCAAAGAAGGCTTTAGACTCAGTAAAGACAAGCGGATTTGGTGCATACTGCCACTCCTGTCAAAATTTTGTTGTTAAAAAAGGAGTGGTGCCATCTTTGAATCTTAGTTGCGAGTACTGCACCAACAGTATGGATCCCTTCGGATCGTTGTGGATTGGTAACCTGTATGATAAGAGGATATTGAAGGATATGTATGCTCTAGCAGAGGGTGATGCCAAAGATCATATAAACATATTAGTTAACGAAGAAGATATCCCTCTTTTTTATTCTCTGCCCAAGATCACAAGGCACTTGCATCTTGGATCAGTATCTCCAAATAAGATTATTAGTGTTTTGCACGAGATGGGTTACAAGGCAAGTGCCACACAATTCGGGAAGGAGGGGATTAAGACAAATGCGAATCTCTCTGAGATTAGAAAGATTCTCAAGGAAGTATGAGCGTAGCTCCTTTAAATTGCAATGTTTTGCCTGCATTAGATAGACTTCCGATCGCCGCGGTATTCTTTGATCTCTTAACGTAATCAAGTGCGGCTATCATCTTTGGCATTATGCTTCCGGCTTCGAATTGCTCTCTTGAAAGTAGTTTTGACAAATCAGATGCTCTTATGCTTTCAATCTTTACGCTGTCCGGAGTTCCGAAATTGCGATATAGCCCGTCAACTGCGGTGAGTATGAAGAATCTATCTGCTTTTACCTCGGATGCAATGAGAGCTGCAGTATAATCTTTATCTATGACTGCTTCGACGTATTGGGGGCCTTTCTGTGCGTTAACCATTGGAACGCCGCCGCCCCCTCCTGCAATCACAATATATCCAGACTTGACCAGATCCTCAATCTCAGACTTATCTAGTATTTGCATAGGCTTTGGAGAAGGCACAACTCTCCTGTATCCACCTATAAGTTTCTTCATCGTAATTCCTTTGCTCTCGAGTTTTATTGCTGCGCTGGCACTAACAAATTTCCCTATAGGTTTCGCTGGATGCTTGAATGCTTCTGAATTCTCTTTTACAGAAACGCGTGTTATCACTACAGCTATCTTTGGAATTCGTTTCCTCGTAGAGGTACAAAAAGCCAATATTCGCCTTTTTAATTCCAGCCCGATTTCTGCCTGAGTCTGCGCAGTAAGTACTGCAAGATTCTTATGCTCATGCTCGGCAAGCTCTCCGACTTGAGGACCATTGCCGTGAACTAGTATTATCCCGATCTTTTTTGAGTGAAAGCGCAATATAGCAGATAGTAGCGCTTTTGGAATTGCTTCCGCTTCTAGGGCGTTTCCGCCTATCGCAATGACATAATTCTTCATCAGTAGTCAACCTATGAAACACTATCACTGGTTGTCTTTATAAAAAGTATAGATGAATCCGGCAATCGCTTCATCCGCAGGTATTCCAACTGCCTTTAGCACATTTAATAAAGAGGCGACAGTCGCTTCGCCATTTACAGATATCAAGAAGTATAACGCAGGTATGTAAATAAACGGGAAATTCCCAAAGCCTATCGATGAGGAAGTGTAAGAGGCTAGCTTATCATCGGGGGTGAGCCCAACAGAAGCTATTATCTTCTTTATACTCTCAGTAAACTTCTTCTCTCCTTCCAATTTAACGTCTCTTCCAACAAACTCAAGGACCCCCACTACGGAGACATACGGCATAAAGCCATCGACATTGTCAGCTACCTCTTTATATTCAATAACCCTATTGAGTTCAGATATCATGAGCTTTGCTATCAATGAGAGCGTTGCCTTGACTGCCATATTCAGTTTTTCCTGCATCGAATCCTTTGGGGCAGGAAGGATAGTCCCCTTTTTGGAAGTTATACTGAAGTAAGTTGAGATTATGTTCTCTGCTTCAGACCGGTCCGCAGATACATCCATTGCGCTGACGACCCTGATCAGATTCTCGATGGTGAGATCGCGTTTCATAACTTCAAGGAAGTACAGTGCGGGTACGTATGCCAAGGTATTCTTGAAATCAAGAGAAAGTGCGAAGTTAAGCAGTTTTTCTTGTGGTTGGATTCCGGCAGCTTCGAGGAGCTGAGACATTAACTCCTTGTTGCTCTTTTTTCCTGCAAAGACAAGAAATATTGCTGCGGAGATATATGGAGTCGATGCTTCCTCCGCCTGTTTCTTTGCGATTTTCATCAAGATCTTATCGGTAAAACTTGCCTTATTAATGGCATTTGTAAGTTCCACGCCAAGTAGAGTGGAGAGAAGGAGGGAAATATTAGTGATTGTGTTTGTAAGCAGGTTTTTCCATTCCTGTATCTTTGCGGCTGATGGCGTTTTTGCGGGCATTTTACCAACATGAGGAATGATTAATCGTTTTGATTTGTTTGCTATCCTATTTATTATTCCAAGTATACGAAGATATACTATCTAAACAAGGAAAGCAATATTAAATAAGTATAGGGTGTGTATAGTTCTGACAATACGAGAGATATTCTTCTCCACGGCCAAGGGAATAAGGGTAATTTAGAATGAAGGAAAGCGGAAAAAGAGATGGCTCTTTAATATCTGATTTCAGAGATTTCGTACGATCTATGTATATAATGAAAGTTCCATCCTATGGGAATAGCTTCTTTTACTCGCTTGGATTTCTTCTTCTTACTGTGTTTGCTCTGCTTGCACTTACAGGCATAGTCATGGTATTATTCGGCCCTTTCTGGTGGGACCTTAATCCAATAGGCGTATTTATAAGAAGTATACATTTCTGGGCCGCAGAGGCTTTCCTGCTTCTGCTCTCCTTGCACTTGCTGACTGTATTCTCTACATCCGCATTCAGAACCAAGAAGCTTGTCTGGATCATAGGGTCATTCATGTTTCTTCTTGTAATGCTTCAGTTTGCCTTTGGAATAGGCATAAGAGGAGATTTTGTATCTCAATGGAATGACCTCTCTGGGGCAGATCTCTGGAACGGGGCTGGGCTTGGATATTGGATAAACCCGATAAATTTTGGTGCTTTGTATGGATGGCACATTGCAATAGTTCCAATAACGCTTCTCGTTCTTATGGGGACGCATTACATGATGGTGAAGAAGAAGGGAATATCAAAACCATACAGGAAAGATATACCTTACACGATGGTTGAGGCTGACCACAGAAAGATGTATATCCGTGGGATAGTTGTTGTTCTTGTAATATTTCTTTTTGCCTTCTTATTTAGGGCATCGTATGTATCGCCAATAACGATAGCGAGCGTTGCAAAATCAAATTATAGTGCAATGGCAGCGACGTTGCTAAGCGAGTTCAACGCAAGCTCAGGAACTGCCACATATCTTGATACAATAGACCCGTATGCAATAAGCACACGCCAGGTCTTTGTCACAACGCCTTACTCAGAATACCTTAAAACAAATCCGAATATTGTTAATGAGGAGGCGGTATTTTACTCCGAACCCAATTCGGTTCAAGAAAGAAACATCGAACTGGCATTCGGATACTTCAGGAATGGAGGGGCACTTAACGTATCGCAGAACAACGAAGATCCGCTTATACCTCTTATGAGCTCTCTTGTGTATATGGCACGGAGCGGGCTTTATGATTCTGCGTTGAATGGAGAAATAGGTAGTTACTTAGACACAACATATCAGCTGAGGTTCCTCTCTGACACAGGAGTGATGGACCAGTATGCAACATCGTATGGGCTGCAGTATTCACAGTGGGGAGTCATAAAAGGCACAGACGGATGGTGGCCACCTGGGCTTTGGCTTGCTGCACCATATAATTATCTTGAGATGACCTTGATCAACGCTGATCCGAATCAAGATAGAGATGGATTCCTCATATCATTGAGCACATTCATAGTTCTTATACTTTTCCCGTTCATACCTTTCATAAACACCTTACCAGACAGACTTAAATTATACAAGCTCTTCTGGAACAGATTCACAATACCAGAGATGAGAAGGAAGAAAAAAAGGTAAGGTTTTTGGACTCTTTTTAATTGACTTAATGTCGCCACTTCGTACTAACGGAGTATCCTAACTCGATTCGCCATTTCGACTTTTACAGGAGCAGATTAAGGTTTTTATCCCCATATCTAAGGGAAAATCGCACGAATTGGAGGTGAAAGATTACTCACAGCCCTGATTCTGAATCCGTTATCATGGTAAATCGCAGCAAGTGTCAAATTTCCAAGGTACTTTTTGAGTAACTTGAAATTTTTGACGTCAGGATTTTGCACATTTCTTCTGTTAAATTTATTATGGCACTTGCAAAGAAACAGATGAATAAAGCACCATTAATTGCGTCCTTGTTCCAATGGCGTATCGGCCTGAGTTCACCTCCTTCCTTCATGCACCTTATGAATTTCTCTGCCACGTCTCTCTGTTTATACAGTTCGAGAATAGTTTTTGGATCTGTGTCAAGGGAACTCTCCAGGATGAAAAAATCTTCTATGCCGGTTATGTACGGACTCTCGATATCCGAAATAGTCTGCTGTATCTCAGGATAGAAACCTATCCATCCCTCTTTCGAGGGGAACATCTGAACGGCCTTGTGTTTCCTTGCCTTCTTTGCCAGTTCATCCCCCTTTCTTTAATCTCTTCTGAAACTTCGATTCTTTTTTTCGCAGTTGGTCTTCACATAGTTCCTTTGAGAAGAAGATGTAGAGGAACTCGCCTTCTCTTTTATCCGATTTCCTCTTCACTGCAAGATACTCTTTTCCACCTACATTTATTTTTATGCACTCCTTTTCAAATTATTTTATATGTTTCTTATATGTTCTTACCTTCTTCGCTTTCAAAGTAAGGTAGTTGTATCTGTTTTCTACAGTTTTGTCTTTCATCCATGGCGAATTGCCACCGCAGTCATACATGAAAAGAGATCCTTTTTCCAGGATTCTCATCGGCACCTTTGGCGGCTCTCTCATGTGCAATTTGTCCTGTATATTGTCTCTTTGTATTGTAAGCGCAGTGGGAATTCCGTTAATTCCTGTAGTTATTCCCCACGTTGCCTGTTTCTTATCTGGTCTGTGGGCTCTTGAATATCCGTTGGCGCCGATCTCAGCTTTCTTTCCTTCGAAATATGACGATGAAAAATCGCTGATCTGATCTTTGTCTACCAGTCCTTTTTCCGATATAATGTCTTGATACCTTTCCCTCAACGCAGGAAATATCCTGCCTATCTTCTGGACGGACCTATAAAGAGACCTTTCGGATGGCGATTTCTTTATTCCGAGAAGTTCGAATTTCTCCGTAGGGGATGTAGGTAATGGTTGGTGTACTGAAACCGTGTCTTCTATCCTGTTTGCGAGAAACAGTTTTGCAATGCCTACGAAGTCCTTTGACTTCCCGCCAGAGTTTCCGAAGATGCCCGATATCAGTCCGATATTCTTCTCTATTTTATCAATTACGGATATACTACCTATAGGTAGTGTTACGCTGTTCATATTTATCACAGAACACGTAACCTCTGCTTTTTAAGGCTTAATGTGGCGAAGTCAAGTAAGTAAGATGCAGGACAAGATAATGAACGTAGTGTATAAAAAGCACTAGAAATATTGGTATATGCCAGGAAATGGATAATTTAGGATCAGTTACTGAGTATATTGATGAATTGCAATATTCTGTTAGAAAATAATAGGTTGGTGAAAAATGGGAGAAAAAATAAATCATGTAGAATTTGAACCATATATTGAAATCATTAGGGAAAATGCAACTACAAATACGGGTGGATTTGGAGTAGGGATAGAACGACTTATTGGAGCCATTACAGGAACTACAGATCTAAGGCAAATCCAACCATATCCAAGAGCTCCTGAAATTACTATAAGTTTTTAGATAATTTTTAGGGTGTAACTATTACCACAGCACAGAATATAATAAATTACCTTGATCGGAGATTCCCAAGAGAATTAACTGAACTATGGGATACTACAGAGGGTCTAATTTCAGGAAATTTGAATAAGAAATTAACAAAAGTAGCAGTGAGTCTTGAGTTCCGTCCAAATATGCCTACAGATGCGGACATGTTGCTTCTTCATCATCCACCAATATTTGGACAGAATAAAGAGATAACTAATCCATTTTACAGAGAAGCAATTCTTCCTGACAATTTAATTATTTATGCAATACATTCAAGGATAGATAAATCGGGGTTTATGGGGGAAGCTATTGCTGAAAAGATTCTTTATAAATACAAATATATCATAGAAAAAAGACTTGATGATGGTACAGTAATAATATCTTTGGCGGAACAAATAGAAATTAATTCCTTGATAAATGCAATAAAAAAGGGTCTGGAGTTAAAAACAGTTAATGTCATAATAAAAAAAAGAGATATAAAACGTATAGCTGTACATGGAGGGGAAGCATACCAGAAACATCATATATCGGATGCATCTAGAGAAAATGTAGATTTGTACATTGGTGGGGATATGACTCATCATTTGGCGGAAGGGGCACATTCTTTCGAAATGAGTTTCATAGATATAAGTCATTATAGTGAACAAGAAGGTATGGAAAAACTCACGGAAAATCTAAAAATACAATTTCCAAAGGTTAAGTTTGAGTATATTAAACAGAACACATTTTGGACAATAGAGTAAACATCTGTGCTTGATGTCTAAGATAAATTGCATAAATTGAGTTATATTTCCAGAGAAAAATTTTTGTTTCCTTTTTGAGGTCATCCGCACAGGTATGTTCACGGTTTACGGAGATAGCACCAGATAATCTTCTATTAACGAGGCGTTCTGTTGGATTACTGTTAGGGTCTTTCTTCCCAAACCGTATGTCTTTCAGAATCGGATGTTGTTTGAGAAACAGTATTACTTGCGGTGTCTCGTGATATGATGCATGATCAACAAACAAGAGGATACGCTTGATTTTATGCCGCAATGCATATGCAATAAGGTTACTCAAATGTATTCGGAACTCAATGTCTCTTCGTCTTGGAAAAGTGTTCCGTACTGCTATGTTGAATAATTATCTTTTGGGAATGCCCTTCCGATCCTATCTAAAATCCGTCACATTTTCTGAAGGGCGTAACTGGAGATTACGTCATATGCCCAGAACCTCTGGATCGCCTCGAATACCATATTTCCCTTTTTCGTACTGACGATATTCTCCCCGAACTTTCTCTTTACGTCGGAGAATATCCCTTCAGTCATAGGCCATCTGTCACCGTGACCGACTCTCTTTCTCCACTTTTTCTGGTATCTGCGGTGTCTTTTTTTCATTATCCATTAGATAATACCCATGACTTTTTGCACCGGTTGGTAGTCCGAACTGCGTTCTAACCTGTTTTCTCCTTGGAGGATCCGACTACGAGAAGAAGCGTTAATATGGACTGGTATTTTTGGTTCTATGTCTCTTTTGTCGAGAAAATTGAACATCGCATTTGTATCGAACTTACCATTTCCATAATGACTATTTACCTTCTTGCCCTTCCTTTCAAGTTTTCTGATGGGTTTTCTTGCAATGACAGGCTCATCTGATCCTTCTCCTTCCATGTGTGCATCTACCTCCAATAATTTATGGTGAGAATCTGCGGTTATTGTCACAACCACACATTTTCTTCTTCCTTTCCATTTTCGCCTTCTGTAAAATCAGTATGCCACATCGAGTTGCTGTGTCTCCTTTCCCATCTGACCCACTTCCTCTGCCTGCCCTTCTTAGGTTCTCTCTGTGCAAGAACCCTCCTGCACCAGTATTCTGTGAGTCCTGTTATGTGCCATTTTAACGCCCTTGGAAGCGAGAATCTTCTGTATGTTTACTGCACCACTACCATATTTTCTTTCGTTTTACGCACTATACTGACCTCCTGTGAGGAAATGGCCAATGGCTTCCGACCACGTCTCTTGGGTTGTACTTTACGTATGGGAATTCCGTAGTATTTTATCCTCAATTTTCTTGCCCACCGCGGAGTTATTCCCTGTTGTCCTGCAATCTTGTATACTGACTGATCGCCGCGGTCCAATTCTTTCAATATCCCGTGTAATTTTCTGTTGTTCAGTTTTCCCATGATATTTGTGTCGCGGACTCGTATTAATTCCTTTAAAGTCAAACGCCTCAGACGGTTTGTCGTGAGAAACAAATTTCGGGATAATACACAAAGCCGCTAGTACGCAAAAGCTTAAATATCATGTAAGTCCATAGTTTTTTGGGAAAAGATTGGGTAATCTCTTAAGTGAGATTACAATGTGATTGGGGGATAAAAATGGATACCATGTGGGGGAAGGTAACTTCGTTAGAAGAAGGTATGGAAAATACGAGCCCTTTAGCTGCGGCTGTAGGGCTCTTTGAAAATGCAGATGGGCTT
Organism: Microcaldota archaeon; assembly: GCA_021809925.1. Taxonomy (GTDB): domain Archaea; phylum Micrarchaeota; class Micrarchaeia; order Micrarchaeales; family CABMGC01; genus JAMCSO01. The sequence goes on from JAJZJV010000008.1 coordinate 11,239, forward strand.
AGCCAGAAAGAGAGGCTTGAAAACTCTTGCATTGAGTGCGGCAGGCTTATCAGGAGCGCTGAGATAAAGGTCATGCCTCCGAGATATATGCTTGAGCGCGATCCCTCGTTTGTACAGGGGCTTGTGGATAAAAGGGTGCTCTGTGTAGGCTGCTATAATAACATCAGATCTACTGTAAGGATAAGGCAGAAGAACAGAAGCCATGTAAGGAAGAGAGTAAGAGCAGTATTAACAAGAACTGCGATCGGCACTCTGCTTCGGCAAAGACACTGATCCACACAGAATTGAAGATTCAGCCACATTAGAATTAAGGTTAGCTTTGGCTTTTCTTCTTTGAGTCAAAGAACTTCGCGTCAGCTACAATCATGTGGAAGTTGCTGTCGTAACCCAAAGCAGATTTGAAGGCATTCGTATCTATCGTTATCATGCTGTCTGAGTAAGGATCGTTTATGTAAAATGCATCCTTGTCATATCCCTTTACAACCACCCAATGTGGTGAAGAATCAAGATATGGGTTTATAACGCTTGCATCGATAAGAACAATTGGTATGAAGTTTGAGGACAATGCCTTCTTTATGTTTTGTATCGAGATTATGCCGTGTTCCTCTTCTACCCCGCTGTTGACAGCTTTGTCCCTTATCTCATTGAATGATGCTGAGAGGGTGTCAAGATTTACATTCTCGTCAACAGCGATCTTCCTGTCATAGCCTTCATCTTTTGTATTGCTTATTATGCCGACTCTGGCACCCCTCTTGCAGAGTGCGTATGCTAGACCATATTTTGAGCCATGCCAAACGCTTCCGTTCACGGCTTCCTGCCATATACTATACTCGTTTTCCTTCTTTAGCTTGAATGTCGGTGAGACAAATTTAAGAACCATTGATGCACATGCAGCTGCACTTGTGAACTCCTCGGTTTGAGGATAATGAGGCACATCAAACATCACCTTGTCCTTCATCTTTACCTTCTTTATCTTGGTAGTTATGATATTCTTACGTTTTGTGTTCTTTTTTGTTTTTTTTGAAACCATCATGGTCACCTAGATTAAAAAGATGCAGGGGGAGAGATTTGTTCGCGAGATTGAACTCTCGTAGACCTAGGCCAGCAGATCTTGAGTCTGTCGCGTTTGACCAGGCTCCGCCACCCCTGCAATCTTTTATTAATTGCAACACCTTATATTTAAACTCTTTGACGCCTCATTAAGAGATTGAGTGCGGAGATATTTAACTCTTGCGAATCTGTTTGGCTTCTATTGCACAAACAAATCCTGCCCCATATCACGCTTCTATATAAATTCGTTACTCATATTTATATGTATCTTTTAAGGGATTTTCATGAATATAACAAAACTTAGCGAGGTTAAGTTCAAGGTAGAGACTGGCGGAAATATTGATGTTGTAATATACTCAAAGGACGAGATGCTTGAGAAGATGAGGAAGGATAGGACAATACCTCAGGCGATGAATGCAGCAACTCTTCCAGGGCTTGTGGGGAATGTGCTAATCATGCCTGACGGTCATGAAGGCTACGGCTTTCCTGTTGGGGGAGTAGCTGCGTTTGATGCAGATAATGGGATAATATCTCCAGGGGCCATAGGCTTTGATATTAATTGCGGAGTGAGGCTGATAAAGACGAATCTTGAGGAGAAGGATGTGCGTGGATATATTGACAAGCTTGCCGATTCTCTTTTCAAGAATGTTCCAAGCGGAGTAGGAAGCAAATTGAAAATAGGGCTTACGCCGAAGGACCTTGAGAAGGTCGCAGAGGAAGGCGTTGAGTATATAATCCGGAAGGGGCATGGACTGCACGAGGACATAGAAGACATTGAGGAGAATGGAGTAATAGCCGGAGCGGATTTTTCCAAAGTTAGTGATATGGCAAAGTCACGAGGAGTCCATGAACTTGGTACACTTGGCGCAGGAAACCATTTCCTTGAAGTGCAAAGAGTGGAATCGATATTCAATGAGAAGATAGCTAAGGAGTATGGGCTCCATAAGGGGCAGATAGTAGTTATGGTACATACTGGATCAAGGGGCTTCGGCCACCAGATATGCAGCGATTATCTTAAGAGATTGGTAGAGTACCAGAAAGAGCAGGGAATAAAACTTATTGATCCGGAATTGAGCTACGCAGAGATAGGAAGTAAGGAAGCTGAAGATTACATCGCAGCAATGAATTGCGGAGTTAATTATGCATTTACGAATAGGGAGATCATAACATGGTCCGTAAGAAGAAGTTTTGAGGAGATCTTCGGAAGAAGTTTTGATGCGATGGGGATGGAGATTCTTTATGATGTCGCACACAATATAGCAAAGAGAGAGGAACATCGGGTTGATGGAAAGAGAATGAATGTTTATGTGCACAGGAAAGGTGCAACGAGGGCATTCGCCGAAGGCAGAGAGGAGATACCGAAGAAATACAGAAGGATAGGCCAGCCAGTGATAATACCAGGAAGCATGGGGACTGCAAGTTATGTTCTTTCTGGAGACGATGGGGCCATGCGCGAAACGTTTGGTTCGACATGCCATGGCTCTGGGAGAGTCATGTCACGGCATCAGGCTCTTAGGGAGATATCACAGGACAAGACCTTTGATTCACTTAAAAGCAAGGGAATAATAATAAGAGTAAAGACACGAAAATTGATAAGCGAAGAATCTGAGTGGGTTTACAAGAATGTTGATGACGTAGTAGGCGTTGTGCAGGAGGCTGGGCTCTCAAAGATAGTTTCCAGGAATGTTCCTCTCTGTGTTATCAAAGGATAGTCATTTGGTGAGTGTTTTAACTGCCTTGCTGTTCTTAAGGCTGTCTACAACAATGTCTGCATTTGCCTCGTTCAGCTCTCGCTCCCCAAATTTTCCAGAGGTTACCCCAAGCGCAGAAATCTCATTTTCCTTTGCTCCTCTTATAAACATTGGTGAACTCGAGACCATAAAGATCTCATCTCCAATGAAATTCCGTTCAGATCTTGCTATGGATATCACCTCTTTCACTATCTCGGTGGGATTCTGATTGAGATTTCCATATGCTCCTATTGAGAAATAATCCCTAATGCCGACCTTATCAAGCTTCATTTCAACTACACGTTTAGGCTCCCCGCTCGCTATCCCAAGCGTTACGCCTTTCTTGCGAAGGATGCCGAGAAGCTCTTTGGCTCCTTTCATGAAAAGAGGCTTATCATAAGATGGAGATACATTATAATAAGTGTAAGGAAGGTCTTCAACATACCTGTCGAGTTTTTCATCTATTTCTTTTTCAGGAGTCCCTTCTTTCGCCAATATCTGGTGCACTGCCTCTTTTGCCGTCAGGCCTTCGTACTCGCTGATGTTCACCTTAACGATTATGCCGTAGATGTTTCTTATCGACTCTGAAACGTACTCTGAAATATCCTTTGAATTACGTATGAGTGTTTTATCAACATCAAATAAAACAAGCTTGCCCATTTAATTACCTGATAAGTAATTGTCTGAAAAAGGATTTATTCTTTTGTGAAATTGCGTTTCCTACGGCTTTGCTGCTGAAAAGTATTAATATGTGCTTGCAGTAGATAAATCGACTGTGATTGATTGAGGAAGATTCTGGAGACACATGAGATGTCGGGGATAGTGGCACTTTTTCTTATTGTGCAGTTTGGCGGGCTTCTCGTGGCATTCCTTGTGACACACACCTCAAGCGCAACCACAATATATCAGACGCTTGCAAACCAGCAGACAGCTGACTTCTCATATGTGATAGATTTCATGCTTGTGATGATAATTGTGCTTCTCCTGATGAACAAGCACAAGAATAGTGAGAAGTGGGAACATAGATTCATACGCAGCTTTGAAGGCCTTGTGCTTATTGCAACCTCGTCATTCGCATTCCTGTTTGCGTTTACCGTGCTGCTCCCAAGAAGCGTGGAATACGCTTATCTTGCTCTTGCAATAGTTGCAGCGGTGGCAGTTGTGACTTTGAGAGAGAAGGAAAGAGCCACAAAGAACGCAGCAACGATAATATCAAGCATTGGAGTTGGGCTTGTTTTGGGGTTTTATTTCACGTTTGAGTACACGCTTATTATACTTGGAATTATTGCAGTGTATGATTATCTATCAGTATTTGTAACTAAATCCATGATAGCTCTTGCTAAAAGGCTGAGTAGGGAGGATACTGCATTCTTGATAGAAGAAGAAGATATAGTTGCCATGTCCGAGAAGAGCCTGGGCCCGGAGTCTACGACCAAGTACCTGAAGGAGCTGAACGAGAACAAAGAAGACGAAGACCCTTTGTTCAAGAAGCTTCTTGAAAAAGGAAAGATACCGGAGATCTCTTCAATCCAGTTGGGTGAGGGAGACCTTGGGCTTCCCCTTATGATTGCAGTAAGCGCATTCTTCACGTTCAACAACTTTTTTATGCCAGTATTCCTTGTTGTGGGTTCTGGTGTTGGGATAGTGGCAACATTATTATTGCTTAAGAAATATAACAGGCCGCTTCCGGCAATACCTCCTCTCTTCGCTTTCATTGCAGCATTTTCTGGAGTCGCATTCTTAATTACAGGAAAGGAGAATCAGTTAATCTCAATCGCACTAATCATTATGGGAATATTTGTATTCGGCTTCGGGATGATGTTTGAGCTGTCGCGAGGAGCCAGAAAAGGAGAAGAGGATTAGTAGTTGGTGATAAGAGGATGCACAAGTCAGAGAGCGTTTTGAATAAAGAGCTGGAGGATGCAAGTCATAAAGTAATCGTTGATGGCGTATACTCACACTTTAAAGATCATGGAAAAAAGTATAGAGTTATTGGGCTTGGGATTCAGGAAGCCACAGAGAAGATCTGCGTCATCTATAAAGCAGAGTACAACGGTGATCTTGTCTTTATTAGAGACCTCGACAGTTGGCTTGAGAAGACAGAGGCAGATGTCACGAGATTCTCACTTGCTGAGGATGATGAGCATGATGAGATCTGAACGGGAACACCATGTTTAAAGCGAACATCTGCATCTCAACGCATATTAGAAGCATTTGGAGGTATGATAGCGTTTTATTAGCACTCGGTTAAATTATTTAGAAGAAATTTGAAATGTGTGTACTGCCTCAACTAGTTCTCTTACATTTTCAGGCTTTGTGTCAGGCAAAACCCCATGCCCTAAGTTGAATATGTGCCCTTTCCTGCCATCTACCAGTTCTAGTATTTTTATAGTAGAGTCGATCATCTCTTTGCCTCCGTGAATTAGAAGAGAGGGATCTAAATTTCCCTGGATTGCCTTTGAATATCCAATTTGCGACCATTTTTGAGTTATATCGTCGTGCCAATCTACACTAACAACATCACAGTTGAGTTGTGCTATGTCCTTAAATATACTGCTTGAGTTAAGTGCAAAATGTATTTTGGGTATAGAAGAATTCATTGCTGTAACAGATTCAAAGATCTTTTGAGAATGAGGCATTATGAATTCGTGGTATCTCTCTTCGTCTAGTATTCCACACCATGTATCAAAGAGCTGGATAGCGTCAGCGCCGGCATGCACCTGAAGTTCCAGATATCTTATCACTATATTAGTAAGCTTGACCATAAGCTTGTTGAAGGTTTCGGGCTTGTTTTTCACCATCCATAGTGTTTTTTCAAATGTTTTGTTGTGTATTCCGTCTATCAGGTAGCACGCCATAGTAAAGGGTCCGCCAGCAAAACCTATAACTGGCACATTTACTTTGGCCTTTAGCAATTTTATTGTATCTGCTACAAAACCAACTTCTTCTATATTATACTCGGTTATATTATCTATATCTGAGATATTTTTTATTGTATTTTTAATTACCGGACCGACTTTGTCTACAAGACTAAACTTTATACCTGTCGGTTCAAGAGGCACCATCAAATCTTCAAATATTATGGCTGCGTCAAGCCCGAACATGCTTATCGGCATAGCTGAGACATCAGAGGATAGATCTGGATTCTTACATATTTCCATGATGCCATGCATCTTTCTTATCTTTCTGTATTCCGGAATGTATCTTCCGGCCTGCCGCATTAGCCATATTGGAGTATAATCAACTTTCTTTTGTTTGCAGGCACGTAAAAATGTATCATTTTTCATCTATGTCCCTTATTTAAAGCTTTTTCCATGCAATTCACAATTCCTGAAAGGGTATGGGTCTCTGACACAAGGTCTACCTTTATCTCTTTCTCTGAGCATTTGCTAGATGTTGTATTTCCTATACATACAACCCTGCTGCCTGAAAGCATCTTTTTCGTATTTTTTCTTCCTAGAATCGAAACTAATCCCTCGACAGCAGAGGGACTTGCGAAAGTCACAAAATCAAAGTTATATCCCATAATGACTTTTTTCCTTAGATTGCTTATGCTTGGTTTTGCTACAGTATATGGAGTTATTCTGTCCACCTTCGCTCCTTTGTTAGTTAATTCTCCAGATAACTCATTCTCTGCTTTTGCTGAATTTATAATTAATATCCTCTTGCCTTTTATCCCATTTAAACCATTAATTATGTCCTTTGAGTAAGATGACTCTGGTATGTAATCTACAATAACTCCTTTCTCTTGTAGATATCTTTTTGTCTCCCCACCTATTGCTACTATTCGGGCTTTGAGTTTGCCGTAATTTACATAATTAAGTAGCCTTGACGCGCCTCGCCTGCTGGTAATTATAATGATGTCGTATTTTTTTAATTTTGTTGAGCTTATATCTGATTTCTTTCCTTGCAAGTCTATGGTTTTTATTGTTGGAAAGTATATTGGCACTGCGCCTTTTTCAAGCAACATTTGATATATGCCTTCACCTTCACCTTCCTCTCGCGTAATAGCTACTATCTTCCCACTCAGTTTAGATCTTTGTTTCTTGTTTCTAAGTATGTTAGCCGCACCGCTCATGAGAATTTTCTCTGCAAGAATCAATCCTGTTTCTTCTGGAAATCCGATGTTGCCTTCTTGCTTGTATAGGTACTTTTTAGTGCCGTTATCGGTGGTTATTGCAGCATTTAAGTACAATTTACCTTCTTTAATCTCAGCGAATGTGCCTAAAAGGGCATTGCATCCCCCACCAATCCTTGAAAGCGTTACTCGTTCTGCCTCTACTGAGGCCCTGATTTTGCTATTATCTAACTTGCTTATTATATCAGCCATGGCTTTGTCATTACTTCTGATCTCTACTGCAAGAGCACCCTGTCCTGGCGCAGGCAACATAACATTAAATGGCAGATATTCGGATATTCGGTTCGCCTCCCCTAGTCTTTTGATTCCTGCTGCGGCGAGAACTATTGCATCGTAGTCACCTGCTTCAAGCTTGGCGATGCGTTTATCTACATTGCCCCTCATCTCGATTACTTTAAGGTCTTTTCGGAATGCTAGCAGTTGGCTTTTTCTTCTTAAGCTGCTTGTTCCTATCTTGGCATTTTTCTTTAGGTCCTTTAGTTTTTTATTGCCATTTGATATAAGAACATCTCTCGGGTCTGCTCTTTCTACTATTGCTCCTATCTTTACCGCGTCAGGCAGTTTTGTCGGTATGTCTTTAAGGCTGTGAACTGCTATATCTATCTTCCCTTCTATGAGCTGCCTGTCTATATCATTTACAAAGATTCCTTTCTGTTCCATATTATCTAGTTTCATGTCTTTCTTCATATCGCCGAGAGTTTTTATGACTTCAACCTTTACCTTAATTTTAGGAAAGATAAGCTTGATCTTATCGGCAACTATCTGGGTCTGTATAAGACTTAGTTTGCTGCCTCTTGTTCCTATTATTATCTTTTCCATAAATACCCACTATCATTGCATATAATTCTCTTTTACTACATCCTTTAATGCAGCGATAAGCAGCTTTGAGGTGTTAGGCATTTTCGTGCGTCTCAGTTCTGTGTTTTTCTCTCTCGCCCATTTCTTGCATGAAATATCTAGATCATACAATATTTCTAAGTTATCAGAGATAAAGCCAATAGGTGCGATTATAAAGGAGTTGCTCTTATCTCTGTTCTCTTCAATTAACTCTGGTATTGTAGGGCCGTACCACTTTTCTCCTCTGCTGCTCTGACTCTGGAATGCCAGACCATAGTTTTCTATTCTTGCAGTTTCCGCTATTTTAGCTGCGGTTTCCAGCAGTTGCTTCTTGTATGGCCCTTTGTCCTCTATTTTTTCTGGCAGACTGTGTGCAGAAAAAATTACAAATGGCTTATCCATTCTTTTAGAGGCCTCTGTTGTGTTTTTGCTCCACAAATCAATCAGATTCGGATTCATATGCCATTGCTTTACAAATTTTATATTGAGCTTATTTGATAGTGGCATGCTAGCTTCATTTACTCTGCTTTCGTATCCACCGATTCCCATAATAGAATAGTGAGGTGCCAGTGCTATGCACATAAGTTCTTTTATTCCGTCTTTTGCACTTTGCACTACTGCGTCTTTTATGGAGGGTTTGGAATGTTTCATTCCGAAATAAACTCTGATCTTGTAATCTTCCTTACTTAGAGCCTCCTGCAGTTTATTTGTTTGGTCTTCGGTTATCTTGTATAGTGGTGATGCACCACCTATCTCCTCGTATCTTTTTATCAGATCCTGTATCTGCTCATTGGTTGGCTTAACCCCTCCCCTTATATCTGTATAATACTCTGCTATGTTATCAATTGAATTTGGAGTCCCATATGCCATCAGAAGCACTCCTTCCATTCCATCACTGTTTTTCTTTGACATCGGCAAATACCCGGTGTCTTGGTCGACCCTCTATTATAGAGTTTCCGTAGCTTGTAGTATCGCTGAATGCCTTGCTCTGTATGAATGCCTTAAAAACATCTATGCTATCCCATTCAGTATATATGAGATACTCACTTTTTCCAACTTCCCTATACAGTTTGGCATCTCTTATCCCCACTCCGGCTTTTTTCAGAGTCTCAACAACACTAGTAAAGATCTTTTCAAACTCCGCCTCATGACCCGCTTTGACATTGTAGTACATGCCTACATTTATCATATTATCACCATAATTATATCAAAAATTCCGCAAGATTGCTTTTGTTTCCGACCAATATCGGCTTTTCGTTGGTTATCCATTTTCTGGCTTCCGCTTCACGCAGATTTTTTGTTACTGCAACCCAATCTGAAAGCGAATTAAGTTCGTATAGCACTACAAACTCATTGTCATCTATTCCAAAAGATATTGTCGTATATGAATTTATTCCTTTATTGTTTATGTCGCTTGTTGCAAGCTTTATATGTTCTGCCATGATTTCTGAGCGTTTTTCCTTTGGAAGAAGATACCATTCCGGGCTTTTGCTTATAGGATATGCAACAAAATAGTCTTTTCCTGAGCTGTCTTTCGGCTTCTTTGCATCATATATTGATAGAAACCCGTGTTTTAATGAGGTATAAGAGCCTAAGACTTTTTCCAATTTTGCCCGTGCTGCATTCAATCCAGATGAATCTTTAATAAGCAACCAAAATATTATGCTTGAGTCGGCTCTTAGTGATGAATATATCTCGGCTTTAGTATCTTGGTTGTCAATCTGGTGAATTTCGTTCAGTATGATTTTGAGATCATAAATAATCTTGGTTCTCTTCTCTTTTTCGAGCCTCCACCAACTAGGGCTAAACTTATACGCAAGCACATTGGATAAGAGGTCAGCCATGTAATACCATGTTACGGTTAAATATAAGAAATATTGAGTAGTGTGCCAGTCTTATATTTAACAACGTGAGCGGGAAATCCCACGCCATTTGTGGGTGGGAGGATGTCACCAATATTAAATGCCCATTCAAGATAAGTTTTATATGTTGGCACCAGCTCAGAAATACAGTAATAGTAAGCGTCTTCAGAAGCCTATGTGTTTGGTATAAATCCAACTGTGGATTATCCTAGAAAATACATCTCTAACATAATTCAGAGTTATGTGAAGAGGGCTGGTTCTTCCGTAGTCATTTTCTTTAAAGAAAATGTGGCTGTATGTTGACTTTGTCTCTTCGGATGGTTATTTATAAAAGTTATTGCCTTTGGATAGTTCTGTTTGAATTATGATCAGATCAGTCTGCCTAGACTTTTCACTGTTTATAGTAAGTTCTCGTTTATCGAAGTCTATGTTGTTTGTGTGCAGTTTGCAGACTTCGCCCACCTGAAGGCCAAGAAACGCCCGGTATTTGAACAAAAGGCCGAACTTTTCTTTGTGAACGTTTCTTAGGAAACGTTGTAGCTCAAGTCCAGTAAAACCTTTGTTGATTGAACCGTATCTAGGCTCTCTTCCTCTTTTAAAGCGTTTTTCATGCGCTCTTGTAACTATTATTCTGAGTTATTCCAGTTTGTTCTTTGAGATTGTATTGCTAAGCTCAGTTGCATATTTTAGGAAGTCCTGAAAATCCAACCCCGAACCCCGTTTTCAGACCTTCGGAAGCCTTTGAAAACGCACTCTGAACCGGGCTTCTCTGTGCTTCCAGAACCAGAATTAGGATATAGATTTGAACCGCTGTTTTGTCGGCGATTTTGTAAATGGGCCCGGAGAGATTTGAACACTCGACCTACGGCTATCTTACATTTGATAAAACTTTGTTAAAAGTTTTTGATATAAGACCGTCGCTCTAACCAAGCTGAGCTACGAGCCCACTGCATACTTTATATACCTTAAAATATTATATTACTTATTGTTTGCGCTCTCCGCGTATGTGAATAAAGATATTGGCGATAGCGTATAATAAGGTTTCTTTATGGATCTTGGAGAAGGGCTAAGAAGGGCATTTGCCATGCTCAGAGGAGCTACGATAATAGATGCAAAGGTCATCCGTGAATTCAATAAGGAGCTGCAGAAAGCAATGCTCTCTGCAGATGTTGAGGTTAGCCTTGTCTTTGCACTTACTAAAGAGATAGAGGAGAAAGCTCTAAAGGAAAAGCTGCCCGCTGGAGTGAGTCCTAAGGAATATATAACAAACCTAGTATACGAGAGGCTTGTGGAACTCATGGGGAAAGAATATTCCCCTGAAATCAAGCCGAAGAGGATACTGTTAATAGGAATGTATGGGGCTGGAAAGACAACCACTGTCGCAAAACTTGCGCGTTTCTATCAGGAACGAGGACTTAGCACAGGAGTTATATGCTGTGATGTTTCTAGACCGGCAGCATACGAACAGCTCGAGACCCTTGCAAAACAAGCGGGGGTGGCCTTTTTTGGGATCAGGGGAGAGAAGAAGGTAAGGTCAATAGCAGGCAGAGGCCTTTCCGAGTTAAAAGACAGAAAAGTGATCATCTGCGATTCGAGTGGGAGGAGCGCACTTGATGAGGAATTAATCAGGGAGCTCAAAGAGATAACAGATGAATTTAGGCCTGATGAGAAGATATTAGTGATAAATGCAGACACGGGCCAGGTTGCTGGGAAGCAGGCAAGAGAATTTGACAATGCAGTCAAACTGACAGGAGTTATTGTAACAAAGCTGGACGGATCCGGAAAGGGGGGCGGAGCCCTAAGCGCAGTCTCTGCGGCGAAGATCAATGTCACATTTGTTGGTACTGGAGAGAAGCTCAACGCCATAGAACTCTACAACCCCAAGAAGTTTGTCGGAAGGCTTCTTGGAATTCCAGACCTTGAATCACTGATAACCAATGTTCAAAATGCAATAAAAGAAGCGAACCTGAAGCCTGAAGAAGTTGAGAGTGAGGAACTTAATTTTGAGACATTCTATGTGCAGCTTAAAGCTATGTCTGGAATGGGCCCTATGAAAAATATCTTAGGATCAATGGGCCTTGTTGACGCACCAAAAGATGCGATAGAAAAAGGAGAGGAGAAGCTGAAGAAATACAAAGTCATAATAGGATCGATGACAAGAGATGAGAGAAAGGACGAGAAACTTGTCAGGGAGCAGAGCAGAATAAAGAGGATCGCGTCTGGAAGCGGAACCTCGGAGAAAGATGTAAGGGAGCTTCTTGGTGATTTTAATAAGATGAGAAGATTTGCGAACATGATAAAAAACGACAGGAATTTCAAAAAGAATTTCTCAAGGTTCATGAAGACATAAAGAAGAAAGTGTGTTGAAAATAAAAGAAAAACAAGAAAGTTCAACACTTATCTCTTCTTTGACTTCTTCTTTGACGCCTTTTTAGACGCTTTCTTTGCTGCCATTTCATCCACTATTGGTATTTATTATAGCAATTAAATAGGTATTTAAATAACTATGAAGTTTAATGCTGACGGAAATATAAAGTTATGTATGTCCATATATGTCGGGTAATGCAGATATACGTAAATAGTCGCTTGAAAAAAAGTCTTGGATCGCGAAGATATGGAAGGTAGGATGCTTATGAAAGACAAGAAAAGCCTTCAGCAAGAACTTGAAGAGTTAAGGGAAGAATATTCCAAAACGAAAGATAACAAGGCTACTAACAAGCACCTTAGTATGATACGCGCAAAGATCGCCAGCATAAACAAGCAGATGACAGAGCGAAAGAGCGCCAAGGGCGCAGGATTTTCAGTCAAGAAAAGCGGTGACGGAGTCGTTGCTCTAGTAGGTTTTCCAAATGCAGGAAAATCATCACTTTTGGGAATTCTCACAAATGTCGAATCAAAAGTTGCTGGATATGCATTCACTACCCTTGAAGTCATTCCAGGAATGCTCCTTCACAAGGGAGCAAATATCCAGGTTCTGGATCTGCCAGGACTTATAGAAGAAGCTTCCTCTGGAAAGGGGGGCGGAGCGAAGATCGCCAGCGTTATTAGAGTGACCGATTTAATTCTGTTTGTTGTAGACATCAAAAATTACACAGACCTTTTCAAGCTTCTCGACGAGCTTGACATGCTCGGCATACGATTAAACAGGCGGGCTCCGAGAGCAAGGATAGAAAGATCGTGGACAGGGGGAATCAACATTGAGAAAAATGGGCACTCTGCCCCGGATCCAAGAAGCGTGATGAAGATATTCAACGAATTCGGAATATACAATGCAAATCTGATACTGCATCAGGATCTTGACTCGGACCAGCTTGTGGATCTGCTCTCTGAGAACATCGTTTACATAAAGGGCATTGTTGCTCTTAACAAGATAGATACACTGAGCAGTTCCGAATGCGAGCACATACGCAAGGAGATAGTAGAGAAGACAGAAATGGAAGTGGTTCTTGTAAGCGCAGTTGAAAAAAAGAACATTGAGGAGCTGAAGGATGCAATATTTAACAATCTTGAATTAATAAGAATATTCCTAAAACCGAAAGAGGGGGAGGTGGACCTTGCAAAGCCGCTTGTAGTCAAGAAAGGTAGCTCGGTTTTTACTGTTGCGAAGACACTCCATTCCAAGATAGCAAACAACCTAAGGTATGCATACGTAACTGGAAAGAGTGTCAAGTTCAGCAATCAAAAGGTCGGAAGTACACACGTGGTTGAGGATGGAGACATTGTCACACTTATCTATAGCAAGACTTAAATTTTTCTATTTGGAAAGATGAATAGGTTTTATGCTAAAGTATTGGGAATTTGAAGATGCTCCGTTGAGGGAGAAGCTTAAGGATCCTAGCGTAAAGGATGTTGCTAAAATATATTTTGACAACGAGACAAAGGCATTCAGATTCGCCCTTGTCTTATCCACAGTTAAAAAAAAGGGCGAGATTAGGCTGAAGGATTGTGAAGATATGCTTCCATTGGCAACGTGGAAGAGGTATCTGGATTTTGGAGTTAGGGTTGGTTTACTCAAGCATGAAAATAATATTTACAGCTTTACTGACAGGTACTCGAAGCCGCTTAAGAATATAGGAATATATATCAAATCGTGGATTGATGTGGAAAAGCAGGAAGATTTGGATCTTTTGTTTGCCGGAGCCAGGACTGGAAAGCAGGAAAAGAGAGGAGGAAGGAAGAATGATCCTGCGATAGAAGACACTTCCCCCAAGATCTAAATAACGCTATTTTTAGATTGCTTCATGAAAGGAGTTTATCCAGAACAGGTATTGATTGCGTCAGATTATCCTGCTCTAGCTGTTGATATAGCATGTACATTATGCCTACAGTAAGAAGCACGCCTATTCCGCTTCCCAACGCCCCGGTCAGGTTTGCAAGTGCTGCAAGAAGCGCGACTGATGCGCTTCCCAGAACAGTAATGGAAGGGATGTACTTATTGAGAATGTTCTCAATTATTCTAGGGTCTCTCCTGAACCCAGGAATCTGCATGCCGACCTCGTTTAGCTGGGATGCATAATTCTTCGGGCTCTGTCCAGTCATCTCTACCCAGAATTTGCCAAAGAGTATGCAAAGAAGCACAAATACTACCAGATAAATTACTATGTGCACCAATTCTGGAACCAGAACCATCCCTCCGAATGGGAGATATAGAGGGCTTGTACCACTTATCAGATTGTTAATATATGCATAGTACCCACCCCCTACAGGAGGAGGCAGCGGTGAGAATCGGAATGAAGGGGATATTAAATAAACCAGCCCACCAGAAATTGTTGGCACGCCATTGATATTTTGATAATAAGCTATGAAGTGGGCTAGGGACGCAAGTCCTCCCGTTACACCAGCAAGAAAGCGGAACCACACAGTAAAGCTTAGCAACAAGGTTGTTGCGAAGATAACGGGAATTACGCTTGTGTATAGGAAAGGTATGGGAAGCCTTCCACCTATTCCCCTAAACTGTGAGAATGCCAGTGGGAGCTCCACTTTTATATCGTATATGTATATGCTTATAACCAGGACCACTGCTGTGAAGAAGAGAGGGGCTATTGCCAGTACTGCTCCAGGTATGCCTCCGCCATTACTCAGTGCCGTAGCCGCACCTGGAATAAGGATCCTTACTGTCCCATTTATTATTGAGTATGCAACTCCTCCAGCTATGAATAGATTTATGCCTGAAGTAACTCCGTATTTTACCATGGTTTCGTCAAGGAAGATAACTATCACTGCACCCAGTGACATCTGCAGAACCACAAGCACAAAGAAGCCGCTTATTATTGGAACGTATCCAACATACGCATACACTATCGATTCAACCACAGCTATCGAGGCTGCAACGAGCTTCTGTATGCTCTGGAACTTTCCCTTCTGCTCAGGATCAGTCAGATCTATCTTTATGATCTCTGCTCCCTGAAGCAGCTGTAGGACCAGGCTTGATAGCACTATAGGAATTATACCAACAGTCATCAAGCTGCCTATGTTTGAAGCGGATATGATGCTTATTAGTTGGAGCACAGAGTTCTGTATCTGAGCCTCGTTCACACCGAAGATGGGGGTGTTGAATAGTACAAAGTAGATTGTCATTATCAAGCCTGTCCACTTCAGCTTCTCTTTTAGCGAGAGAGGCCTGTCGGGCTTCTTAATGCTCGGTACAAACTTTATTATTGAATCTAAGAAGTTAAACTTCATTTGAAACACGTGTTTGTTATATGCGTCTTGCCGTACTGAGCTTTACGAGATAATTTCTGTTATTATCAACAGCACTCTCGACAGCGATTTCCCTGCCAAACATGCTGCTCGCAAAACCGGCAAACATTGACGCTGAAAGGTCTATAAATGGAATATTAGAATTGTAAGGTTTATATTTTAGTATTATTGATGCACGAACCCCTTTTTTCTCAAAGAAGGTATTTTCCAGATCCAGAAAATATGAGATTCGAGATAATGCACCTCGTTCGTTGCCTTTTTCAGAATGCTCGGCAGCCATAGAGCCCGCCAAGTATAACAGCTTTGATAATTCGGTTGAAAGAGGAGCACTGAGCATTGGGATCATGGATAAGATGGCATAATATCCATTTGTTGGTGCTCTGGTGTCACTTATATCAGAGAGGGCGCTCTTCGAGATTTTGCTTATTTCTGCGAGCTTGTCACTAAAGTCAGGATCGGTGTTGCTTGCGTACGACTCGAACTTGCATAGCCAGTCACCATTGAAGGAACATGCAGTCTCCCTAGTGGCAACTTTCTCTCCAGTGAAGGAGGAGAGATACCCTGAGATGATCCCGGCTTCCATTATATGCGCAAATATACCGCTGTTGATTGTTACTCGTGGTGATGACTTTATAATTAGGGTCTCTTCAGAAGGAATATATAGGGTTTTCCCGATCCCTATTTTTTCCAAGAGCGCAGGCAGAAGATTTCTTGAAGATCCAGACTCTTGATGCATTCTTATTCCAAGATGGTGGCCGAAGCCATAAACAAGCTTCTTTGTGGATGGAGTTGCGTTGTACAGCAGGTATCTTGATATAGGATTAACATCATAGCAGTAGTCAGACTCCATTAAGTATCGTATAAATAGGGTTTCGGCATCAGCGTCCATCGCCTTTCTGAAAGGAATCTGCAGCTTGCCGCGCTTCTTGGAGTTCTGTTTTTTGACAATCCTCTTTCTCACCTGCTGTGTAGTTTTCTTCATCCCAATCGCCAATAAGCTAAAAGAAGACATTAATATAAGGTTTTTCCCTTTTTCTGCTATTCGATCATTCTAACAGCTTTTTAAGGTTTTTTTTCTTCTTATAATCATGGCTGCGCTTGTAGGCCTTCTTTCTGGGCTGATAGTAGATACCATATACTCATGGCTTAGGATGTTTGCTGCTTTATTCATATCTATTATTATAAGCTTTTTCGTAGGGATCTTTGCTGCAAGATCTAGGATTGGTGAGAAGTTAATATTGCCGCTTGTAGACATCTTCCAGACGCTTCCGATACTTGCATTCTTCCCCATAGCAATATTTCTGATAGTCGGATTCTTGCCAGGATATATAGGGATAAACGCTGCGGTCATCTTCCTTGTAGTAACAAGCATGATATGGAACATAATCTTTGGGGTTTATGAAGCGATAAAGACAATGCCAAATGAGTTCCTTGAGATAGCATCAACTTACCATTTAGGGCCTTTGCAGCGCCTGACGAAGATATACGCGCCTGCAGCATTGCCAAGAATCACTGAACAATCCATACTTTCTTGGTCTATAGGGCTTTTTTATCTTGTTACAAGCGAGATATTCTCTGCTGGAAGCGCGACTTATGAAGTCCATCACGGGATAGGAATAGCGCTTACCGGACTTGCAAGCGGAGGTCAAACATTTGGTTATGTTTTAGGTATTATAATCTTCATACTGTTTGTTATTGGAACCAGATTCTTGTTCTTCGTTCCGCTACAGAATTATGCATATAGATACAGTAGGGAGAATTACAAAAAAGAGAGGAAACGCTATCATTTTGACATTAATGAATTATTCATAAAGAAGGTTACTTACTTTGGAGCAGGATTTGCGAAGAGAACAAGTCAGCCAAAGAGGCATTTGATAAAGAAAGTAGGTCAAGAAGCAGATAAACATCCACTTAAGACCATACTATACCCGTTTGTATTTCTGCTTATTCTGGTCTCAGGGTATGTGCTATTTAAGCATCCAGATATAGTTGCCCAGGAATCGTTTGTTCTCCTTAGCCTTGCCGCTACTTTTGTAAGAGTGTGGGGGGTGTTCGCCATATTTATGGTTATCGCAGTGCCGTTGTCTGCATACATCATATTTATAGCAAAGCATGGCCAGAGATACCTTGCGCTTTTTCAAATCCTCTCTTCAATTCCAGCAACAATAATACTACCAGCAATTGCATACTCACTCAAGAATGGTGAGCTTGTGGCTTTGTCAGTCTTCTTTCTTAGCGGGATATGGTATGTGATATTCAGTGCGGTAGGAAATCTGAGGGGTCTT
>JAJZJV010000043.1 GCA_021809925.1 Microcaldota archaeon
ATTGGATTTATGCGCCTCAATCGTCTTCTCAAGTAGTTTGTTGTAGAGTCTTTGGGACAGAGATATGGAATTGTCTATGGCTGTCTGCCTTTTCTGGTCAGGATATATCCTGAACTTGTAGGCACGCGTAGTTTCCATATTTCTTGTTTTGTTTTGCATTCTTATATACCTTCTTACGCCCCTAACCCACCATTGAAATGATGGGTTTGCGGGGCGAATCATTTATCAATTATATTAGATAAGATAAACTTAAGACCTTATCCGTGGTTATGTATCAAAGAGCAACGATCTAACAAATTCTGCCATTTTGGCTTCTGCTTTGCTATAATCTTTATTAATTACATTTATTATTGCACTGCCAACTACTGCTATGTCTGCATGCTTAGACAAAGACAGAATATGCTCCCTCCCGGATATCCCAAATCCAACCGCTATAGGCACATTAATCTCTCTTTTAACGCTATTTAGATATGATACGGTCTTCGGATCTATCCTGTTCCTGACTCCAGTTATACCTTGCCTTGCAGTACAGTAGATAAATCCTTTTGCAACTCTTGAGTTTTTTCTCATTCGCTCTAGAGTAGAGGCAGGGGATAAAACCCTAATTGGATAAAGATTATTTTTCTCTGCAGTCTTGATAAAGTGCTCGTTTGGCTCTTCTTCTATTGGAATGTCAGGAACGATTAATCCTGAAGCCCCAGCAGTCCTTGAGTCTTTACAAAATCGCTCTAGACCATATTTGAATAGATTATTGTAATAAGCCATGAATAAGAGGGGTATTGAAAGCTCGTTCGATAATATCTTCATGGTTTCTATAGCATTGCTAACTTTAGTACCATTAGAGAGAGCCACATCGCATGCATTCATTATTGTTGGGCCATCAACTATTGGATCAGAAAATGGGATCTGAAGCTCTATGAAGTCTGCTCCAGAATCTTCCATTATCTTGGCATATGAAATTGTTTTTTCTATAGAGGGGAACCCGACAACAAGATGGGTCATAAGCCCCATCCTTCCTTGATCTTTTAGCTCTAAGATCTTCTTATCAATCTTATTCATTGTAACCATCTTTTGATGATTCCGCTTTTAGAAAATCCCCGAACTGTTTGTCTTTTAGGGCATTTGCAACTATAAAAAGATCCTTGTCTCCTCTTCCAGATATATTTACGATTATCGAATCTTCTTTGTCTAATTTTGGCGCTTCTCTTATTGCATATGCAAGTGCATGTGAAGACTCCAAAGCAGGAAATATGCCTTCATATTTAGATAGTAATTCGAAAGCATTTAACGCTTCAGAGTCTGTTGCAGAGGCGAACAATATCTTGCCTTTAGATTGCAAATAGGATAACTCAGGACCCACTCCAGCATAGTCTAATCCTGCAGCTATGCTATGCGTTTTCTGTAATTGCCCATCATCATCCTGTAAGAATATGGACTTGTATCCTTCTACTATGCCAAGAGAACCGCCATTGAATCTTGACGAATGTTCGCCAGCTGCATTGCCAGTCCCACCTGCTTCCACCCCAATCAATTTAACATTTTTCTCTTTCAAGAATCCAGAAAATATACCCATCGCATTGCTTCCACCCCCAACGCATGCTATAACCCTCTTTGGAAGGCGGCCTTCTTCTTTAAGTATCTGCTTCCTTGCTTCTTTTCCAACTACGGACTGAAAATCGCGAGTCATTGTTGGATATGGGTGTGGACCGACTACAGAGCCCAGCAGATAATAAGAATCCTCAACGTTTTCTATCCAATCCTTTATTGCCGCATTAACTGCATCTTTCAGGGTTTTGCTTCCAAAAGATACAGGAATGACTTCGGCTCCCAGGCGTTCCATCCAAAAGACATTTGGCCTTTGCCTTTCTACATCTGTTGCTCCCATATAAACTTTACAAGAAAACCCAAACTTAGCTGCGACAGCTGCGCTTGCAAGACCATGTTGGCCAGCACCTGTTTCTGCAATAATCTTCTTTTTTCCCATTCTTTTTGCCATAAGAGCATGTCCTATGCAATGTGTTATCTTATGAGCACCGGTATGATTAAGCCCCTCGTTCTTAAGATAAATTTTAGCGCCGCCGAGCTTTTCCGTTAAATTCCTCGCAAATGTCAATGGCGTAGGCCTTCCTGCAAAATTACGCAGGTGGTGATTGAACTCATTTTTAAAATTCTTATCGGCTTTTGCCCCGAGGTACTCTTTTTCTAGCTCTTCGAGTGCCGGAATGAGCATTTCTGGTACATAACGACCACCGAATTTTCCAAAGTGTCCTTTTGACATAAAAACACTACGCAAATATCTCTTTTAGAGAATTTATATATAATATATGTTGATGATTATGATCTGCATTGAAGGATATTGCTTTTTCCCCAATCATCACACCCTGCACTGACCCATCATAAGGCACGCTTTCTATATCAGGTAAATCATCCCCTAAATATACAATAAATGGAGAAGTATCTTCTGATCCGATATTATATCCAAGTAGTTTCGCGCATGCTAATGGGAGCTTTGTGTCTGGTTTAGCCGCATCTGCAATCAGAGCTTCTGCAGGAAATGTCTCTGAAATCAGCACGCCGTCCACAGAAATGTTTCTAAGCAATGTTGTTATGAACTCTTTG
This sequence comes from Microcaldota archaeon, assembly GCA_021809925.1. GTDB lineage: Archaea > Micrarchaeota > Micrarchaeia > Micrarchaeales > CABMGC01 > JAMCSO01. Next base: position 2,620 of record JAJZJV010000043.1, read on the forward strand.
TCCCCAGAACTTACTATCCCTGCTTTCTTATCAGATCTTCTCAAAAGCCTAACCAAATTATCCACTCCAGGTAAGAGGATGCCAGGGTAAAGAACCTCTGTTGAGTTCTAGTTCAGCGCTCACCGCTTCGGTAAGGGCTGTTTTCCGTGTTGTAATAAAGCACTCTTCATCGATCCCGTATTCTGATCCTAATATAGACGCAATCTGAAGCTCAGTATGTCCCTTAAGCTTTTTCATCGTGCTCTCACTTACTTCTACTCCACACTTTAATGCTGCAATGCGTACTGAGCCCCTATGGAGCTTGGATGTATTTACCAAAGTATGATCAAAATCGCAAATAACATATCCAGATTTAGAAACAATCTCTCTTACCATCTTTGCTTCTGCTTGCATAGTCTTCATATTCTCACCATTTAATTAAACGATAAAAGTTCGTGTATTTTTTGTGGAGGGTTTCCTGATTTGAGTATTGATGTTCCTACAAGTATCGCATTTGCTCCAGAATCATATGCTTTCTTAGAATCAATCTTGCTCTCAATTCCAGATTCAGCTACTTTGACAAGAGAGTCTGGAATCTCTTTTGATAAAGACTCAAATAAAGTATGATCAATCCTGAAGGTCCTAAGATCTCTAGAATTTATTCCTATTATTTCTGCTCCAGCTTCAACTGCTCTCTTCACTTCGTTGCTATTGTGTGTCTCTACAAGGCACGACATATTAAGAGACTCAGATATCTCAAGAAACTTCTTCATTGTAGAAAAATCCAAGATGGCAGCTATCAGGAGTATTGCGTCTGCATCGGCTAGATAAGATTCATATATCTGATATTTGTCTATAATAAAATCTTTCCGGAGTACAGGCACTGGGACAACATCCTTTACTGCAGTTATAGAAGTGAGCTTCCCTCCAAAGTATTTTGCATCAGTTAACATGGAGAGCGCATTTATTGCTCCGGATTCTTGATAAAGCTTTGCAATCTCAAGATAACCCATCCCGTTTACTATCTTTCCTGCAGAGGGAGAAGCAAACTTTATTTCTGCGATTAATGCCAACCCATCTTCGTATTTTATTGCTTTCTTAAAATTTCTAACATCTCTGTCGTATTCGTTGCATTGAAGTATTAACTTCGCCTGAGGGTTCTTCTGTTTTGATCTGGCTACTTCGCCTTTTTTGTTCTCTACGATCTCCCTTAGTATATCTTCAACCATCATAATCCCCTTCTGTAGAATATGTCATCTGTTATTACTTTTATTGATTCCTCTTGCGCAATCTCCACCATTTTCTCTATAGGAATCTTTTTTAGACCAACGGAAGCCAAGAAGCCCATGATGGTCCCTGCAAATACATCTCCAGCATTTAAAGGTGTAATTGGCTTGACCTTGTTTCTCTGATCAAATAAATGTTCTCCTTCCTTAGAGATTGCTCTCACTCCATTCTGACCTTCCGTTTTGAATATGAGTTTTAGTCGTTTAAATTGTTCGAATAGATCATCCATGCCGAGCTCTTTGGAAAGAAAAGAATATTCTGAAGAACTAGTAAATAGATAATCAGCATTATTTATCAAACTTAGAGAGCTGTCAGTATTGTTCTTCAGATGATACAGTAGAGTGCAGACACCAACCATGCGGGGATTGTTAAACATATTGAGGATCTCAAGACTATATCTTGGATTAGAGCCGCTAAAAAGAACAATCTCGGAATCCTTGGTCTCTTTGCTTATTATGGCAGGTTTATACTTTGCATAAACCCCAAAGTTTATCTCCTCGTCTACTAACTCAAAAGAATCCGGATTGTATATTGAAGCATAGTTGAAACTTTCGCCATCTAAGACAGTTACATCCTCTACAGAGATCTTTTCTCCAAGTAGATTAGACATCCTCTCTTTTCCAATATCAGAACCAATAACACTTATGAGGCGTACGTTAGTATGCTTGCTTGCGGCAAGCGCAGCAAGCGAACCATTTCCCCCTAGACACAATTCAGAATACACACTAGAATTAGAAAATCTTGACCTTGATATCTCAACAGTCCCAAAGATAGTAAGAGAATTATTCCCAGATAAAGAAGCAGATCCAAGCTTAGCTGATTGATTTAATGAATAAAGTCCTTTTAGACTGTTTTCCATTGGCGGGACATCATCTTACCAATTAATTTAGAACAGTGTAGATATTTAAGTGTTGTGTATTAAGGTTCTGTTAGGGAGTTGACATTTACATAAGGCCACCATCGTCAAGATGCATAATTGATCACATCAGATAACTGGCCAGATATGCAATAATGCAAGAATGGATGTGTATCGCTACCTTTTTCATCCCTATTACTCTGTTCTTTGCAAGTCCGAAAACCTCTTTTAACCTTGAGAAGACCCTCTCAATGGCCCATCTTTTCTTATATTCCGGATGCTTTGGAACCCCTGACTTTCTATACCCTCTTCCGTTGGCGGAGATGGCTGCTTTTACTCCGTTCTCATGAAGTTTCTTGTATATGTGGGTTGCGTCAAAGGCAGAATCTGCAAGATACTTCGCACCATGTGCAATACAAAATCTCTGATTTAAATCGTCAAATAATCTGGCGAAGAACACAGAATCATGCCTGTTTCCAGGTGCAATGTAGAAACTTACAGGAATTTCAGTCTCTGCATCACAAATCATATGCAATTTGTAACCAAAGAACATGTCGTTGGCCCTTCCATCTGCATCTTCCTCTTCCCTCTTTGACGGAGCCTTATGTCCAGTTCTCGCATACTTATCCTTGCGCGAAAATGCAGGCACATCAGTACTATCCTGTGCGATTAGCCGTATTCGCCTTCCGTTAAGCTTGTTCTGTAGAATCCAGTTGTTCAGTTCTTCGAATATTTCAGGTTCTGCGCGTTCTCTGACCTTAGAGAAGATAGAATAATCTGGCCTTTTCTTGTAACCGATTATTCTTCCAATTTTCGTACCAGC
>JAJZJV010000009.1 GCA_021809925.1 Microcaldota archaeon
GACAGAGGGGAAGTCACGCTCAGGGAGAGAATGTAAGACCTCAACAGGAGGCGACTCTCGAGGAACTGAGAACATACCCTGCAAATGCAGGGGAAGCCAACGACCTTTAGTCGTTGGAGGATGTCACCGTTATGTCTAGTCCCAGCAAAGATGCCAAAGCTGAGTTTGCCCAACTCATACAATTCTCCATAAAGGAATCATATCCAAATACTCATATTAGCGACGAAGAGATCTTCTTATCCATGGCAGAGCCAAGGACGGAGCATGGCGATATCAGTTCCTCAATATCATTCAGGCTCTCGAGATCCGAGAAGAAGAGCCCGAAGGAGATCGCAGAGGCTCTTGCATCTAAATTCAGGGAAGGATATTTAATAAAGAAGCCATCCGCAATAAATGGCTACCTCAATGTGTTTATAGACGAGGCCGCATACGCTAAGCTTGTGATAAGCGCGATCAGGAAAGAAGGCGACGATTATGGAAAGAGCGATCTAGGTAAGGGAAAGAAGATAATAGTTGAATCTCCAAGCGTGAATCCAAACAAGCCATGGCTTGTCAGCCATCTCAAGAATGCGCTTATTGGCGACGCAATATCGAATGCACTCTCTTCATGCGGCTACTCTGTCCAGCGCATAAATTATATAGATGACTTGGGGCTTCAGGTTGCTGAAAGCCTATGGGGATTCAAGAATCTCAACAACAAACCCGATAAGAAATTCGATCTATGGCTCGGAGAACAATATGTGAAAGTGAATGCTGAGATAACTAAGGAAAAGTCGATAGAGGATGATGTCAAGGAGCTAAACAAGCTCATGGAAGAGGACACTGCGGAGGCAAAGGAAGCAAGAGAGCTTGCAGAGCGCTGCGTAATAGCCCAGTATGAGACTTCATTCTCTTACAGAATATATCATGATCTGTTGATATGGGAGAGCGATATCCTCAGATCCAAGCTTCTCGAGAAGGCTCTCGGTGTGCTGAGAGAGAAGGGAATAACAGAGCTTCCTCTTGAAGGTAAGTTTGCTGGCTGTATAGTGATAAATTTAGAGAAGGCAAAGAACATATCCAAGGAATTTGAGAATCCGGAAGAAAAGATCAAGGTTCTTGTGAGAAGCAATGGCGTTGCAACATATGTGGCGAAGGATCTTGCTTTCGATATGTGGAAATTCGGAATAATAGATGCTGACTTTCAGTATGCATGGTTCATGAAAGAGCCTAATGGGAAGGAGCTTTACACCACAAGCCACGAAGGCACATCGATGGATTTTGGGAAGGCAGAAAAGATCATTAACATAATAGGCTCTTCACAGAGATTCCCGCAGATGATACTCAAGGCAATATTAGAGCTTATGGGAAGGGAGGATCTCTCGAAGAACAGGATACACATATCTTATGGAGAGATAGGCATTGAACAGGGAACACTCAGCGGAAGGAAGGGCGGGTGGCTTGGGGACGAGAGGAATTATACTGCAGACGATCTTCTCGCAGAGGCGAGATCAAGGTCTCTTGAGATCATAAACAAGAACGAGAAGTTTTCTGAGAAGGGAAACAAGGAGGAGATAGCAGAAGCAGTCTCTCTTGGTGCGATCAAGCTCGAATATCTGAGGACAGATCCCGAAAAGAAAGTCACCTTCTCATGGGAGAAGGCATTGAGCTTTGAAGGCAACAGCGGACCGTATTGCATGTACACCTATGCGAGAGCTTCAAGGATTCTTGAGAAGGCAGATTACGATGAAAAGATCTCAAAAGGCGATTACTCCCAGATCTCAAGGGCAGATGACTTTGAGCTTCTAAAGGCTCTCGGGGAGTTTGGAGATATGCTCGAAAAGACATGCAATGAGTTTAGGCCGAACATAATGGTTGATTACGCATTGAGGACCGCGCATCTATTCAGCAAATTTTACGAGAAGATGCCGGTCATAAAAGGCGGAGATGCAAAGGAAGTGAGGCTCGCACTTGTCGAAGCGACGAGGCAGGTCATGCATAACGCACTAGCAGTGATAGGGATAAACACAATAGAGATAATGTAAGCACTTCTACAAGAAATTCTTGCAGCGCCTATCTTCTCTTGCTGCTAAGGGCGCTTACTATTCCTGCTATATCCATCACGAGATCAGGCAGCTTCATTTCCTTTGCTACTGCCAGTGCTGCTTCCCAATGGTCAATCACTGTGTTAGGGACCAGCTTTCCCTTTTCTTTCTCTGCCATCGCTATCTCAAATATCTTGGATCCAATAAATGCCAGCCCAACAGGTTTCCCATTCCTATATATACTGGAAGCTTCTTTCACAACAGGCCTCATCCGCACTATGCACTCATCCATAGCTCCAGTCGTGCTTATTCTAGCATTCATTTAATCATCTTCTTACTGAAAACGAGCAATTCAATTCTATATTTCATGATATTTAAGCGCATATGCTAGCTCTTCTCATAAAACGAGAGTAGTGCAACAAGCACTGAGAAGAAGAGAAGAAGCGATGTCCCGAGAGAGGGCATGAATGAGGATATTGCATTTGTCCCAAATCCAAAGAGATAAGCCCAGCCATTCGTTCCTGCTGCCTGGCTGAATGGAAGGTTGAACACAGCGTCAACCATTATCATAATTGACATTATCGCAGGTATAATTGACATCATATATCTGATGCTCAATGCTCCCAGCTTCTTCCTCTTTCCATACTCTATCAGGAAGAAGAGGTTGAGTAGAGTGTATACTATCAACAGATACCAATGCAGGCTTCCCAGATCCCTAAGGTACTGATCAAAGAATATCAGATAAGCACCCGCAATTATCTCTATAGCAAGGCTCGCCTTGATGACTGAGCTTCTAACGCCAAGCCCTCTAATTGCTATGGCTATAAGAATAGGCACTATCAACAAAAGAAGACCGACAAGCACATAAGCAATTGAATATCCTGCTGTTTTAACAGGCCCCCCAGGATTCGGTTTTCCTGAAGAATTGGTTGTCTGACTTACAGAACCTGTATTGTTTGTGACAAGAAGATCAAATACGGCATTGCTTACCGAAGGATCGTCTCCTGTCGCATTTATCAGAATGGAATACCTTCCTGGCTTTGCGCCATTTGCGTATATCTGAATGAAGCCAGCGAAGGGAGGATCCCCTCCATTGTTCGTTATGCTTACATGTATGCCATTTGCTGAGAGGCTGGCACCATTCACTACATTAAGATTAGTTCCCCACATGCTCCCGCTTGCAATGCTGATGTTATAACTTATTGAGATGCTTCCAACAGATCCTATCGAGGCATTGTATTCCTGCAGAGTTATCTTTGAAGTTCCAAGCCCATATCCGAATGCGAACTGGGGCATCAGGCCCAAGATCAGTATTGGCAACAGCACCATATAACGATTCAATCAACCACAAAAGCAAAAGGACATAAAGATATAAAAAAGGCACTGGCGCAAAATATACTTTTCAATACTACTCTTATCCTTTAAACAGCTTCATGAGCTTGGCGATATGATATGTGTTTACGACTTCATCACTTCTCAGCCATCCTCTCTTTGCAGTACCAACCCCATATCTTATAAATCCAAGCTGCGCCTTAGAGTGCGCATCGCTTCCTATGCTGAATTTGAGTCCGTACTCTCTCTTAGCCTTAAGCACATTCTCATCCCCGAGATCAAGCCTCTCTGGGAATGAATCTATCTCCATTATGACCCCGTTATCCTTGGCAGCTTCTAAGACCCTATCAAGGTCAACATCGATAGGATCCCGTTTCTGTATCAATCTTCCAGTGGGATGTGCAAGTATATCCACGTATCCGCTCTCAAAAGCCTTGATAATCCTCTTTGTCATCTCATCCTTGCCCATCTTTGTGTTTGTGTGCACAGCGCCAAGCCTATAATCCATTCTTTCCAATGTCTTTCTCTGCAGGTCAAGGCCCCCATCCTTCAATATATCGATCTCTGCGCTCTTCAATACCTTAATTCCATCTATCTTATCCGATATCTTGTCTATTTCATCGAAATGCTTCGCAAACTTCTTATCATCCATTCCCCCTGCCACATACTCGCTCTTCGAATGGTCTGATATACCTATGTATTCTCTCCCGATACTCCTGGCCTCGAGTATCATATCTTCTATAGTATCGCTTCCATCACTGTGGTTCGTATGCACATGCAGATCACCATGCATATCTTCCAATTGTATTAGCTTCGGTATCTTGTGCTCCAGCGAGAGCTCCACCTCTCCTCTATCCTCTCTCATCTCAGGATCCATTATCTGCATTCCCAACTTTTCATAAATCTCTTTCTCGCTTCTACCTGCTATCCGCTTGCCTCTGGAACCAAAGAGCCCGTACTCATTGAGCTTGTAGCCTTTCCTGATGGCAATCTGCCTTACCTTTACATTATGGTCCTTGTTGCCTATGAAATATTGCAGCGCAGCCCCTATGCTCTCTTTCTTTACAACCCTCACATCGCAAGTGATCCCTATCTTTAGCATAACTGTGGTCTTTGTTGGCCCTTTGACAACCGTTTCTGAGACCTCATCCATATTCTCAACGAAATCCATTACTTCCTTGCTTTTGTTCGATATAACCAATATGTCAAGATCTCCTACTGTTTCCTTCATCCTTCTTGCAGAGCCTGCAAGCTCAACAGCATCAACAAGGCCCGATCTCTTTATTTTGGATATTATTGTTTCAGCCTCAGGCAACGCGCTTCCGAGGAGAAGCCTTCCCTTGCCTGACTCGACCCTTTTTATTCCCCTGAGCAGCTCCTCCTCACTTCTTGCACCAAAGCCTTCGAGCTCTCTTATTTCATGCTTCTCAACCGCAGCCTTTAGTGTGCTTAGGTCCTTTACTCCAAGGCTTCTGTAAAGCTTGTAAATCCGTTTTGCACCAAGCCCCTGAATGTTGCTTAGGTCCTTGAAATCGAGAGGATAGCGCTTCTTAAAATCATCATATTTAGACATCCTTCCATTTTCCAAGAATTCAATTACGCTTCCTGCAATCCCCTTCCCTATTCCTGGAAGCTCAAGCAATCCTCTCTCTCCCTTCCTTTTGTACAAATCCCTTATGTCTTCCTGCATACTGCCTATGGTGAGCGCAGCCTTCCTATACGCGCGCACCTCAAAATGCCTGTCTTTCTCCTCATCGAGCTCAAGCATCTCCGCTATCTCTTCAAGCATCTCCGCTATTTTCTTATTATCCATTAGTAGAAGAAGTACAAATAAGCTTAAAAAGAATGCGAGAATAAAACGGCAACTGTCAGATTATCCCTGGTCTTACTCTAATCTTTTGATGATGTGGTACCCAAATTCTGTCCTGACAAGCCCAGAGACCTCTCCTTTCTTAAGGGCAAAAGCTGCCTTTTCGAATTCCTTGACCATCATTCCCTTCCCAAAGAAACCAAGATCACCGCCTCTCTTTCTGGATCCATCTATGGAATACTGCTCTGCCAATCTTGCGAAAGATTCTCCTTTATTAAGCTTCTCAAGGACTACCTTAGCAATAGACTCCTTCTCAACCAATATGTGCGCGCATCTTATTTTCTCAGACATGACGATACCAAATTCTTTAAATATTTACCTCTGAAGAGATAAGATATAAGAGATAAGATATTATGGCAAGGAAGGTATTTTATTTTTATTGTTCGTTATAAAAGAAAGGGTGTCTTTATATGTTTGGATTAAATACCTCGCAGTCTCAAATCTCCGAAGAGGAGTACAATTTCTTCAAGCCTAAAATCTCGGTAGTCGGCGTTGGTGGCGGAGGTAACAATACTGTGCACAGGCTTAGCACCATAGATATTAAAGGCGCAGATCTCTTTGCATTTAACACTGATGGAAAGCAGCTCAACATGCTGAGCCCGAACATAACAAAGCTCATGCTTGGAAGAGAGATAACTCATGGGCTCGGAGCAGGCGGATACCCTGAAGTTGGTGAGAGAGCTGCAGAAATGTCAAGAATGAACATAGAATCCCTAATACACGATAAGAATCTAATATTCCTGACTGCAGGAATGGGTGGAGGTACAGGAACCGGGGCTGCGCCCGTAGTGGCAAGAATAGCCAAGGAACAGGGAGCCATAGTCGTTGGTATAGTGACAATACCCTTCTCCTTGGAAAGAGTCAGGCTTGAGACTGCAAGAAGAGGGATAGAAAAACTTAGGAACAATCTTGATACGTTAATAGTAATTGATAATCAGAGGCTAGTTGAGCTTTATCCAAATCTGCCAATAGAGAAAACATTCATGATAGCAGACGAGATAACTGCCAAGGCAGTGAGGGGAATAACTGAAACCATAACCGAGCCGAGCCTAATGAACTTGGACTTTGCCGACGTCAGATCGATAATGTCTACTGGAGGGCTTGCAATGATAAGCGTTGGAACTGCACAAGGCTCAAACAGGGTTGACGAAGTGGTGAGGGAGACCCTGAAGAACAAGCTTCTTGATGTTAATTATGAGAATGCAACTGGTGTTATGCTGCACATAACTGGGGGCTCGGATCTCTCTCTGGGAGAGGCTAGCCAGATAGGGGAGAAACTAACAGCAAGCGTCTCTCCAAATGCAAATGTCATTTGGGGTGCAAGGCTAGACAGCGAGTATGAAGGCAAGGTCGAGGTTATTGCAATCTTTACTGGAGTCTCTGGATCCTCAGTGATGGGCGCAAAGAAAAAAGATTCCGGCCTTGGTCTTGACGAGATATAATTTAACCGAGAGCCAATCCCGCCGCATTCGCAGATTCTGCAGGTCATCTTTATGATAACTTCTATCGAGTTAGTGAATTGGAAGACTCATGGCAAGAGCACAATTAACTTTTCAAAAGGCACCAATATCCTGATAGGAGAGATGGGTTCTGGAAAGAGCTCTGTCATGGATGCGATATCCTTTGCATTATTCGGTACCTTCCCTGCAATAAAGCAGCGAAGGGTCAATACAAAAGGCCTGATAAGAAACAAACCTTTGCAGATGGACAAGGCATCGGTCAGGCTGACATTTGTCGTTGGAAAAGATACATATGCTATAGAAAGGAGCCTTGGCCTTAACGATGCTGCAAAAGCGACCATAGAAAAGAATGGAGAATATCTACAGTCGCAGCCTCAGAGGGTGAATGAAGAAATAGAAAAAGCGCTCAAGCTTGATTACGATTTATTCTCAAGGGCAGTCTATTCTGAGCAGAACCGCATGGATTATTTTCTTGATCTCTCATCATCGGATAGGAAGAAACAGATAGACGGGCTTCTTGGGCTTGATAAGTTTGCACTTGCAGGGGAGAATTCGACCAGCCTCTCTAACAGGATAAAGGAGATGGTGGCCGAGACCGAGAAGACAGCTTCGGGTTTTGAGGTGGGCAAGGCAAAGTCAGAATTAGACTCTTTAAGGGATGAGCATGAAAAGCTCTCTGCAGAGCGTGAAGACTTGAGGGAGAGGCTGGAATCAAGGTCCATGGCAAAGCGAGAAGGAGAAGAGAAGCTTAACGAGATGAAGAAAGCATATTCCAAAAAGATCTTACTGTCTAAGGAGATAGCAGAGATACATTCAAAGCTCTCTACTCTCGATTCCGAGATAAAGAAGATAGAATCAAGGCTTGGCGCGGCTCCTGAAAATCTGGAAGGCAAGATATCCGAGTTTAATTCCAGGATCAAATTAATCAAAGAAAAAGAGAAAGATCTTGTCCTAAAGGAGCGCAAGGCGCAGGAAAATCTATCAAGAGCGGAGAGTGAGCTTTCGCGCCTCAGGAAGGACATGGAAGAGCGTTCAAGGCTCGCAGAGATGCTGAAGGAAAAGGATGCAGCTGCTATCGATGCATCAATAACTGAGAAAGCAAGGCAGATGGAAGAGCTGGAGAAAAATCTTGCATCACAGAGATCCTCACGGGAAGAAGGGGAGAAATGGGCAACTGAACTTGAGAAGCACATGGGCAAATGTCCGGTATGCGAAAGGGAACTAAGTTCAGAGATGAGAAGCAAGCTCCTTTCTGAGAAGAAACTTATTATTGAAAACGCTAAGAAGGATATACTCGCAACAAAGGCTTCCATAGCAAAGCTAAAAGATGAGATTCAGGCATCGACTGCTGAATCCAATAGGTTGAAGGTTATTGCAGAGAGGATGAAGGGCTATTCAGAGATTGAACCGAAAATGAGCTCATCTTCAGAGCTCTCCGAATCATCAAAGATAGTACTTGCCGCAATACGTGCAGATCTAGATGGTGCTAGGGCAGATCTTCAATCCCTTCTCGAAGACCTGTCAAAGTTAAACTCCATGGCAGAGGCTCTCGAGAGGAAGAAGGGCTATCTCTCAGAGAAAGAAAAGATGGCACCATTATTGGAATCGAGGAACAAGGAGCTATCTTCAATAACCGTGGATGAAGAGGCCCTTGAGACTGCACAAAGTAGATACACCGAGCTTAATTCGGAAATAAGCAGGATCACAACTTCGATTGAGGCAAACGAGAAATATGCAAGGGAGAAAGAGCGCCAGATAGCGTCTAAGAAGGAAGAGATCGAGAGAGTAGAGAGACTCTATTCCGAGATAAAGGAGAGGAAGAGGATAATAGAGAACCTTGCAAAGTTCAGGACATCAATACAAGAAACCCAGACAATTCTGAGGACAAGGCTGATCGACTCGATAAACGAGGTTATCCAGGAAATATGGCCAGAGCTCTATCCTTATGGCGATTACACCGGCATAATGTTAGCAGCTACACCAGAGGATTATAAACTCAAGGTAAAGACTATGCTGAATAATGAGTACGCATGGGAAGATGTCGAGGCAATAGCAAGCGGCGGAGAGAGGAGCATAGCATGCCTCTCATTGCGCATTGCATTTGCGTTGGTCCTTGTGCCAAACCTAAAGTGGCTGATACTCGATGAACCCACACACAACATCGACACCAAAGGCCTTTCAAAGATCGTAAAAGTCTTCAACGAGACTCTGCCAAGGATGATAGACCAGGTATTCATAATAACGCACGACGAGATGCTAAAGCAGGTCTCGAATGCAAAGATATACATGCTTGACAGGAACAAGGAAGAGAATCAGGAGACGATAGTCCAAGAAGCATGAGCCTTATCTATATTAACAACGTGGGCGGGAAATCCCACGCCATTTATGGGTGGGAGGATGTCACATCTAAAAATAGAATTAAGAGATCAATGTCTCGTCTTCAACTTCTACTTCGTTGATTCCCTTGACCTTTCTTAGCTTTTCCTCAAGTTCTGTGCTGCCTTCCTTGTCATCATGTACAAAGAGAACCTTTATTACCTTTATTCCAAAGGCGATCTCTTCTACCTGAATGCCTTTTGGCTTTAATATCGCCTCTATCTCTTTCTTTGCCGCATCCTCACTTCCCGGTTCGGGATAAACTTTGAATACTGTTGCTACACTTCCCATTATGGTCCCTCAAATCCGCATTTGCTCTTATATTTAATATGGGTCTCTCTGCAGTTATAGCATCTTATGATCTCTTCTTCACATGCAGGACACTTGAACTTAACGTACTGGTTCGAAAGCTTTCCGCAAGATATACATACTTTTCCTGGAAGTGTTTCCATTAAAACCACTAGTGAATAACCTTATTGATAAAAGGAATTATTATTTATATCTAGGAAAAGATATAAAAATATTTGGAACGCATTCAGCTCTTCTTTATGCTCCTGCCTTTTCTGAAATCCTTGTATGAGATTAAGGCAAATCCTGCATTATTCTCATCGAACTTCGCCCCAAGGGCTTTGATTACCGCTTCCATTTTCTGAACTGTGGGCTCTTCCCCAGAAGCCGCTATAAAGTATATGGTCGGTATATAAATGAATCCTGCGTTGACATAATTCAGTGACGATAGATAATCAAGCATCTCCTGATCCGGCTTGATCCCTATTGAGCTTACTATTGCAGAGATGTCCTTTCTTACAATAGGATCTCTGATATCCGTCTCCTTTCCCATGAATGCGAGCACCCCAAGAGCTGAGATATATGGGATAAATCCCCTCTCAACGTGTTCCTGTATGCTTTTGCTCTCAAAGGTTCGGTCTAGCTCGTCGCTCAGTTCTATTGCCATTATTGCAGACGCGTCCTTGGCTGAGGAGATGAACTTATAATCACTGCTCTCCGGATCCATCTTCTCAAGGCTCCTCTCTTTACTCTCCTCATAAACGCTTAACACTTCCTTGGCAACCTCAATGCTGGATATCACCCCTACAGAATCGAGCACTTTGGTAATGTTCTCAGCGCTGAGCTTTCCGAGGACTAAAAGGAAGTACAAAACCGGAGCGTAATATATTATGCTATTGCTGAAATCCAGAGATGAGGCAAAGTCTAGTGTTCTTTTGTCAACTTTCAATCCTACCGAGTCTATCATAAGCTTCATGTTCTCTCTATTGACTTCCTTTCCGGCAAGGAGTATAACCATTATGGACGCTATGTATGGGGCTGCCTTCTCCTCTATCTTCTTTTCTTCCATCTTCATGGCCAGCTTTACAAGAGGACTCTTCTTATCTACTGCCTTCTTTATCTGGAATAAGATCAAGCGGGAGATCAGCTCCGATGTAGAGATTGTAGCGTTGACGAGCTCCTTCTTCCAGTTTGAAGCGTCTATCACCTCTCCAGATATGCCATAGCTTTCCATTTTCTCTGATTTACTATTGATATAAAATCTAAGAACTTTGCGTGCCAGAAATGAAAGTAATAAAGAGCTTGAGAATTGATATCTAAACAACAGGGACACGTAGTGTAACTTGGATAGCACGGCAGCTTGCGGAGCTGTTGGTTGCGGGTTCAAATCCCGCCGTGTCCGTCCTTAGAATAAACTCTTACCTCATTGATTGTAATTTAAACCTTTGTCAATAATTAATAAGTGTGCATTTTATGGTAAGATTCAGCATAATAATACCAACTTATAATGAAGAGAAGTATATCAAAAAGACTCTCGAGAGCATCAAGAAACAGGATTACAAGGATGTAGAAGTGATTGTAGCTGATAGCAACAGCAAAGACAAAACTCTGGCTATCGCAAGGAAAGCATACAAAGGAGTTAAGATACACGTCGAGAAAAGAAGAGGCGTCCCATTGGCATGCAACAAATCCGCAAAGATCGCGAAAGGGGATATACTTCTTTTCATAGATGCAGATACATCGATAACTGGTACATTGCTTAAAGCTTATGATGATGCTTTCAAGGAGAGTGGCGTTGTTGCAGCAACAGGTCCAATAGTTCCGCTGGAAAAGACCTCAAAAAAGATAAGCATGGGTTTTAAGGTAATCTCTGTCTATCTCGTGAAGTTCTTCATAAAGATAGGACAGCCATCGACAATCAGTTCAAATCTCGCGATTTCAAGAAAAGCATATCTAAAGATAGGTGGATTCGATGAGAGTCTTGCAACCTTCTATGACTGGGACATCTCAAATAGGCTAAGCAAGACTGGGAAAATCGTCTTTGTCAATAGCGCAATAGCAAAGACGAGCGTAAGGCGCGTTGAAAAGTGGGGCATGTTCAAGTATTTCACATACCACCTTGGGAATAACATACGCTATCATCTCTACCATACTGCGAAGAATGATTATGAGCCAATACGATAATCTGTGATCTTTGTGACATCCTCCCACCCGTAAACGGTGTGGGCTTCCCAAGTGAAACATGGTCTGATGTCATTTTCTCCCGAATGGAAAAAGGGAATTTTCCCAGATGAAGATTCGTCTGATGATTCTGGGCTACTACTTCTGCGGTTCGCTTTCATCCCACCCCTAAAGGGAACCCTCTGAAGAGGGCGTGGGATTTCCCGCTCACGGTGTTAAAATCCGATGTTGTTACATATTTTATAAACATGGCTAAGAGTTCTCAAACACAGGCCCGGGCATTTAGAATAGGTGGCATCTCTCTCATCCTGATAGGCATAATACTGCTTGTGACATTGCCATTGCTTGCGATATTAACTCCAATCCTTTTAGTCGTTGGAGGATGTCACATGGAGCATTGCCGCAGGGATAAAGCTTTACAGATGTAAGCTCTGAGGGGATCAATGCCCTGCAATGACTGCTCCTTCCAAAGCTGCCGCGCATCCGCATTCTCTATTGTCATTTATCCTAGGTATCAGGTCAAGGACAAGTCTCTTCGCATCTCCTATTCCCTTTGCAAAGACCTTTCCAACCTCTTCAGCGCTCACAGCCTTGATATCATCTCTGTTTTCCAGTCCTGCATCATAATCTGTAACTATTCCTATCCCCAGGTAGCAGATTCCCTTCTCACGTGCAAGCATAACCTCCGGATACTGTGTCATATTGATAACATGGAATCCCTGACTGCTGAAGAATCTGGACTCAGCCCTGCTCGAGAATCGTGGCCCATTGATCACTACAACAGTTCCGTCTCTATGCGCCTTTAATCCAAGTTCATGCGATATTGAATAGGCATCCTTTCTCAGCTCTGGGCAGTACGGGTCTGCTGCACTAACATGTATCACAGGGCTTGAATGGAAGAAGGTATCATCTCTTCCATGTGTCATATTAACAAACTGGTCAAAGAAGACAAAATCGCCAGGGGCATATTCCTCAACCAAAGATCCTACTGCGTTTGTCCCTATTATTCTCTTTACGCCAAGGCCATACAACGCTTCTATGTTTGCTTTATATGGAACCTTATGCGGGGGGAAAGCATGCTTGCTCCCATGCCTTGGTATAAACGCAACTCTCTTGCCTGCTACTTTCCCTATCGATATGGAATCGCTTGGTTTTCCATATGCTGTCTCAACATCAACTCTCTCACTATCCTCAAGAAGCGAATAAAATCCTGATCCTCCTATTATTCCTATCTCTGCTTCCATAAAACCACCCATATCCTAATTTATTCTAAGTATTAACCCATAATAAACTTCTGACTCTGATTTTCTCTATAACCTTTTAACCTAACCTCGCCAAATGTGATTCCTACCTCTAATCCTAATGCGCGATGCAGTTCGCCAAATACGTTTTACCATCGCAGATTCAGGTCTTTTGTGCCGTATTTATCCAGAAAATCCCCGAATATTGCCAGTATTTGGGACGAAATGTTGCTGACAAGGGTGAATTTGAAGGCATTATCCGACTTTACAATGGTCACTGTCAAATTTATCAGGGATTTTTTGAGTAGCTTTACATTCTTGTCGATGGAAATCTTCGCAGAAAACAGTGTCAAACTCTCTATGGATTTTGCAAGGAAGGACAGGAAGACGATGCCGATTATCGCATTTGTGGTCCAGTGTCTTATGGGCCCCAATTCAATACCTTCCTTGAGATCTCGTATGAATTTCTCTGCCTTTCCCCTGTCCTTGTATATGAGCAATGCCTGTTCAGGATCCGTGTCTACGGAACTCTCCAGTATGAAGAAACCGTAATTGCTGGGTTCAATTCCCCACCTTTTCAGTTTAATGGAATTGCAGCTGTGTTTTATTTGATCTTCTTTTTTTAGCGTACAAAATGTCTAGAAATCTCTTCTGCCCTCTACTCCAGGTCTTGTTGTCCGTTCTCTTCACATAATCAGAATATGCATCAATGTAATCAAAATTGTTTCTAAGGTTTAGCTCCTTTGCCTCCTTAAGGCCAGTTAGAATGCTATTTCGTTTCATCCAATTCACCTAATACTTTCTTTGCGATTTCTTTCTTTACGTGAAGTTCTGATATGAACCCATGTAATTTTTTAATACCAATATATGTCTTAAAAATATTATAAATGTATCGCGCATCTTCATAATCCTTATCACTGCCTAACCACAGCTTGAATGCAATTTGTAATTCTATTGGAGATATGTACATTGAGTATTTGTCATTAAAGGTAACTTTCATCTTGTTATCCATAGCATGCCTGTCAAGAGGCTTCATGACGAACTTTAGTTCGAAGTTTGGCGCCCAAGTTCCTTTCTCAGCGTATCTAAGGGACGATCCTTCAGAAAGCAGTTCGTATGCCTCTTTAGCATCTTTTACGTTGTTTACAGGCTCAAATCCGCTTTTGAGAAGCTTCCCGTGTAGCTCTTCGATTTGTTTTATGTCCATTTTGTTTAGTAGTATATCGATGTCTTCTGTGCCTCTTATCCTTCCAAAAAAGATTGCTATATAGCCGCTAACTATTACATAGTCAACGTCGTCCATCGTCTTGATGAACTTAATGACTAATTTGTCTAAAGTGGTGATTTCTTTCTGATTAAGCTTTATGTTCCTTTTGGAGAACCTGACTTCCATAACAGATTATAGAAATTATAGATATTAAATACTAGCATGCATTAAAAACTGCTTTTACCATCAAATACCTAGGTTATACCTTTGTATTTAAGTCGACATCCCTGTGCCTCCACGTAACCTAACCTCGCCAAATGATATCCGCGCCGCTAACCCTAATGCGCGATGCAGTTCGCCAAATACGTTTTACCAGCGCAGATTGAGGTCTTTTGTACCTTATTTTTCCAGAAAATCGCCGAATATTGCATGCATTTGGGACGAAATATTGCTGACAATGGCGAATTTGAAAAAATAACTCAGTGTGGCGAAGTTAAGTTTTAACCATACTTCTAGGATTCTTCAATAAAGCAGGTATAGACTCACCATAAGGGGCTCTTGCTGTGCCTATCTCTGTGATTATTGCAGAGACATACTCTGGCGGAGTCCTGTCAAATGCAGGATTAAGGACTCCGACACCTTTCGGTACTACAATCGTGCCTCCAAACAATGCCTCGACTTCTGAAGCCTTTCTCTGTTCTATCTTTACATCTCTGACTTTGCTGCTTGGATCTATAGTTGATGTGGGTGCTGCCACATACATCTTGACTCCAAGTTCATGCGCCATCAGTGCCAGCCCAAATGTGCCTATCTTATTATATATAGTTCCACTCTCATCTGAAGAACTACTAAGTATCCTATCTGCACCTGCCCAGACTGATGTTGCCTTTTCCTCTCTCATCAGATGCCCTGCCATATTGTCTGTTATTACCTGAACAGGTATGTTGTCTTTATGTAGTTCCCAGGCTGTCAGCCTAGCACCCTGATATAATGGTGCAGTATACGTTGCAAGAACTCTGAATTGTACGCCATCAGCCCACGCTGCCCTTAATGGGGCTGTAGCAGTTCCTAAGCCGTCGCACGCCAGTGTTCCAGCATTGCACACTGTAATTATAACATCACCATCATGTATCAATTCTTTTCCATTTTCTCCTAACTGATAAGTTGCTCTTATGTTATCTTCCTGTATCTTCTTTGCCGAATCCAGTGCAACTGCTTTTACCTCACTCGGATTCTTTCCATCGTCAATTGCCTTTTTCACCGCGCTCTGTATTATCCTCACTCCCCAACTAAGATTCACAGCTGTCGGTCTCGATGCAGCCAGGACATCTCCTTTCTGTACTACATTCCGAAGTATATCCTCATTTGAGTTGAGTGAGTTATTCACTATCATTGCCGCGCCATATGCTCCAGCCTCTCCAAGGACCGGGGCTCCGCGTATCTCTAATTTCTGTATTGCCTTAATCAATCTTTCTGGTTCTCTGGAAGAGATATATCTCTCTTCCCAAGGAATCTGCGAATTATCAAGCCATACGATCTCGTTAGTAGCATCATTCCATCTTATCGGAATAACATTAGTAGATACTGCTGACATATTATAACCAATAATCATTGAACGATAATCCTATAATAAATATTGCCAGATATAAGATGAGGAAGGTTGCATGTATGACGATAAAGAAGTAGGGCGTGTTGGAAGAGCCATTCTAGAGGTTGTGAAAAAGCTTTATTATCACCGCATGATAGATACGCTTTCAGGAAACGTGAGCGCGAAGCTTAGCGATGGTTCTATTCTTATAACTCCTGGCGGCGCTTCAAAAAAAGAAGATATTCTCTCTGGGAATAAGATAGATCTTGCAGTTGGAGACCTCTCTTTAATAACAACCGACGGAGAAGTAATATGGGGTGATTCAGAACCCTCATCAGAGTGGAGAATGCATGCTGCAACATATAAAGCAATTCCTGAAGCGCGCTCTTTAGTGCATCCCCATCCAATATGTACTCTTTCACTTTTCGATTCATTTGTGGATAACAGCTTAGAAGGTGAGAAACGGCTTGAAAGCGGACTTCTTGGCCTCAACAAAGCGCTCAGTAATATGGAAGAACCAGAATACTATGTAGGCAAGGTTGGTGCAGTATGCAGGCTGAAGAATGGATCTGAAGAACTCGCAGAATCTGTGGCAGCCGAATTCGGCAAAGGCTGCACTGTAGTGGTTCTTGAAGCACATGGCGTTGCTGCCATAGGTCCAACATTATACAAGGCGTTGGGCAGAGCAGAAGCTCTTGAGATAGCTGCAGAAAAGTTTATGAGATCGCTTGGAACAAGAAACGCGCTGAGATCCAGAAATGCACTACAAGATAGATCCTTTATTGAATAAAGGGAAGAAACCAGCCCCAAGTCTTACCTCCTAATATCTCTAACCGCCTCTTCAGATTCCATGTAAAGTTTTGAGCTTCTAAGCACTTTCCCAAGCTCCCTGAGATCTGGAGCTATTGTCTCTGTAAATAGTGTTCCGCCCCTCTCAGAAGTAAGGACAACCACTCTGTCTGGTTTTAACATCCTCATTGCAAGCCCAGCATCTCTTAGTATCTCGTAAGGACAATACATCTGTGTTACATAAACACGAAATTTAGGGCTATTAAGCCCTGCCTCCTCATCAAGATAGCTGTACATTATATCTGATGGCGGCATTATCGCAAGAACGTTTGTGCCAGGAGAACTTCTTGGAACACCTATCAATTCTGCACTCAGAGCTCCGAGAGGTATTCCTATCTTCTCTGCCGTGGCTATCCTTACTGAAACCGCAGCGCGTTCAAAATCCTCTCCAGAGTTAAGAACATATCCATTGAATGGAGCAGCATACACGGAACGCTGGTCTGGGCTCATCTGAATCTTTGCATTGTCATTCTGCATATCAACTATTAGCTTGCCTCCTTTGCAATCCCTATGCGTTATCGAAGTGATATGAGGGTAGTCACCACCCATCATATACTGCAGAGTCTCTTTTGCAGCTGTCAAGCTTCCAGTCACATTTCTCACATTAGGTGATTGCACACCCCTCAATCGATCTTTTTCATTCCGTGCATCCAGAAAAGGACTAAGCCTATAATCTACACATGCAACGTTTACTCTCACTCTTTGTTTATCTCTCATATTTATTGCCTCATTAAAGCGTAAGTAGAAACAGCACGCTTACTTCTTTGCCTTTATGAAGGAGATCATCATGCTGTCATCCATGAATTCTTTGTCCTTCTCATTAAGCATATCATTTATTGTCTGAAGGTACTCTTCCCTGTCAAATGCAAGGAATTCCATGTTCACAACATTCAGATAATTCTTCACTATCTCTATGTCTGCTATTATATTGTCTATATTGCTTGACTGCACCAGATACGCATTGTATATTCCTATATTAAGCATACTGGTTATCTCTCCGTATCTTTTATCTGATGGCTTTGTTATCACTACTGTGTGCTCATTGTTTCTGGTATAAGCATTGATCGCATTTACGTCTATCAGTTCTGAGCTTACTTCCACGCCTTCTCCAACAACCCTTCTTGCGGCTTCTCTCTGCAATATCTCATTCTTTCTTTCAAGTTCTTCTCTATTCTCAAACTTCACTTCAGAGAACTGCTCCACAAGGTTCTCCCATATATGCTTGCTAACACTATCTTTCTTGCCTATAGAGCTAGCTACGACATTCATGCCTCCGCAATCTGTGTGTGCAGCGACATGTATTCTAGTTATATTGTATTTTGTCATCAATTCTTTTATTGATGGCTCCAGGCTTTTTATGTTTGCTCCGGCATTTCTAAGGAATACTGTTTTTCCATCATTCAATGCATCAAGATACTCTCCAAGCCTTCTGTCCATACATGAAACTACTATTCGATTAATACCAGACATATCTAGTCATCTCAAATTGAGCAGGAATTGCAAAACGACCGTTTGGAACCTTCTTCTGTATTCAAGGAAAACACTTAATTGATGAAGATTAATATGTATATCATCATTTATAAAGCTATTTAAGGGAAGATGTATATTTTCATGCTAATGTGACATCCTCCCACCCATAAATGGCGTGGGATTTCCCGCTCACGTTGTTAAAGCTATCTTTTTTCTGACAGGATCCCTTCTTTCTTACCCTTCTTTATCTTGTGCACGCCACCTACGATGAATCCGATGCTTAACGCAATCGTGTAAACCCAATACGCATTAGTTTTATCATGACCTATGTTCAACAGTGCAGTCGCAAGATCAGAACAGAGTAAAGATCCTCCAAGGACCAGAGAAAATCTTCCTTCATGCAAGTCTTTCTGTTTTTCTGCGATTTTCTCAAGGCAGTCTATCAATTTATTGTAATCAGAAACAAGATCATCCTTCAATTCTACCTGTTCTTTGGAAAAGGCCTTTCCCAGGACTTCATTGCTGTAAATTATCTTGGCAAAACCTTCTCGAGCTCTTTCCCAATGCTCGTTTGCCATTCTCAATGCTGTGTTTAAGCCATTAATGCGGCCATCCTCTGTATCCTTAAGAAGCGCGCTCATTCTAACTGAAGCTATCTCAACGATTGATTCTCCTCTCTGGCAAAGCAATGCTGCATCCCGAATATCATTATTGCTATACATATGCTGGTCTCTGGCTTCAACCTTAAGCTCTATCCTTCTAGCCCTCTCAAATCTCAGAGTCTCACCATACTGAAAGGAGCAGCAAACTCGCAATTTGCATATACTAATATAGTCTATATTATATAAATGTTGATTAATTAAAAGATATCTGTTAAGTGGTCAAATGCAAGAGGCTGAATTCGATTCCCTACTAAGCACCTGCAGAATTCAACTGGCTAATGGTGATAGGGAAAAGATAAAGAAAGACATCGAGGAAGTTATCCGATATTTCGATAGCCTGGATTCCATGGACTGCGACGGTTTCGGCGAGGCTTACCATCCCATACAGATACCTGAGAAAACTCGCGATGACGAAGTAATCAAATGTAGCAAGTCGGACTCTTATCTTAAGGGGATCAAGACGTATAGGTTCTATGTAGTGGGTCCTAAGATATGAGCAGCATTAATGAATTTTACTCTAAAGAGAAAAAGGAAAGCTACTATGAGACATTAGTAAAAGAACTATCTTCTTTAAACAAGGAGCTGAATGCGTTCAGCACAATTAACGAAAGCATCAATTCTGGTTACCCTTTCAGCGCGAAAGACAATATATGTGTAAAGGGCTTCGAATCAACAGCATCTTCCAGAATACTTGCTGGCTACAAACCAGCATTCAGCGCTACATCTATAAACAAACTTCTCTCGAAGGACTTTGGCTTTCTTGGAAAAACTGTTATGGACGAGTTTGGGTTTGGAAGTTTCGGAGTGAATTGCGAGACTCCTGCAAGAAATCCATTCAATCCAGAGTATGTTGCAGGAGGATCAAGCAGCGGAGCTGCAGTAGCAGCTTCGATAATGAAATATCATCTAGCCATAGCCGAATCTACTGGCGGATCAATATCAACTCCTGCAGCATTCTGCGGCGTTGTCGGGTTTACTCCAACCTATGGCACTGTTTCAAGATACGGGTTAATCGATTATGCAAACTCTTTAGACAAAATAGGGATAATCTCAAGGTATGCTGAAGATATTAGGGAAGCTTTCAGCGTTATACGAGGTGAAGATCCTCTGGACTCTACCTCTGTTGGGAAAGTTCCTGAAGAAAAGAGAAAGGACAAGATAATAATTCTGAAGGAAGCAATGGAGCATGCCGAGGAAAAGGTCAGATCAAGCTTTGCAGGGCTTATCGGCAAGCTTGAGAACATGGGATACAGGGTGGAAGAGAAGAGTTTTGAGCCGATAAGCAAGGCTGTCTCCATATACTATATAATCTCAATGGCGGAAGCTTCAACGAACCTGGCAAAATACACTGGATTTAAGTATGGTTACCAGGGGGAAGATTTCACTAAAGGATACAACGCATTTTTCACAGAAGCAAGAAACAAGTTTGGTGAAGAGACTAAAAGGAGAATTATATTAGGGACTTTCGTAAGAGGTACAAGCGTAAAAAGCAAGTACTATGGAAAAGCCCTCAGAGCTAGGGCACTTATCATCGATGGCATGAATAAGCTTCTTGGCGATGGATATATACTAACTCCAACAATGCCTATAACAACTCCTAAGTTCACCGAAGTGAAGGAATTGACCCCTCTTCAATCATACGCTTCAGATATTCTTACAATACCTCCGAACCTATGTGGTTTCCCACACATTTCGTTTCCATACGATTACGTTGGCGGAATGCCTCTTGGAGCACAGCTCGTATCATCTCACTTCAATGACAATGCAGTTATCGGCTTCGCAGAGCAATGGGAGAAACAGTTCGAGTACAAGTTCAGGTATAATCTGGGGTCTTTATGAAGATAGGACTAGAAATCCATGTCTCACTTCCGACAAAGAGCAAGCTCTTCTGCAGCTGCAGCAATTCTGCAACCGAGCCAAATTCTGCTATATGTGAAGTTTGTATGGGCCTTCCGGGCTCAAAGCCAGTCCTGAACAAAGGCGCTTTGACGGTAGCAAAGCGCGTAGCAGAAGCACTAAATATGAAGATAAACGAGCGAACTTCCTTTGTAAGAAAGGTTTATTTTTATCCAGATCTTCCAAAATCCTATCAGATAACTCAGCTTGATGAGCCCATAGGCACAAACGGCCATCTCGATATCGATGGTAAGCAGATACATCTTCGAAGAATCCAGCTTGAAGAAGACCCAGCAAAGCTCGTTCGCGGAGATGATTATACATTAATAGACTTCAACAGGTCAGGGAAACCCCTGGTAGAGATAATTACTGAGCCTGATATTGCAAGCGAGGATGAGCTCAGGAGCTTTATAGCTGAGCTAAGAAGCATTCTCTATTACTGTGATATCGAGATAAATGAAGAGATGAAGACCGACCTTAATATCTCTGGAATAGACTCCGAGAATGGAGAGAGAGTAGAGGTAAAGAACATAACTGGCATTGCCGGTCTTACTGGAGCATTAAGATATGAGATAACACGACAATCTGAGCTTGCAAGAAAAGGCGCAAAAGTAGAGCGTGAGACGAGATCCTACAATGAAGCAGAGATGCGAACCGTGTCTATGAGAAAGAAGGAGAGTGATGAAGAATATGGTCTGATATATGATGCAGATCTGACAGAGTATGATCTCTCAAAAGTCAAGATCGAAAAGCCGATAATAGCAAGCAGGGTAGCACATGAGTACGCATCAAAATATGGCTTCGATCCGAAGATACTGCTCGAGCTTATAATGCTAAGCAAGGAATCCTTATTATTGATCGATGCCTCAAAAGGAAAATATCCGGCACAAGCCATAACTGCAGGAATAGAATACCTCAAGAAGTACGATAAGATTAATATCTCAAAGGATTCATTCAATTCTCTATTAAATCTGGTGGAAAAGAAAGGCATGGTGAACAAGGAAACCCTAGAAAAGATCGAAAAGGGGGAAAAGGTTGAAAGTTACTCAGGAATAAGTGATGAAGAGCTTGAAAGGACAATAGAAAGCATGATAAACGAGAAGAGCATCTTATTAAATGAATACGAGAAAAATAAGAAAGTATTCAATTTCATAGTAGGGAAGGTTGCTAAGGAGAAAAACTTAGATCCCCGCTATGTCTCCGAGAAGCTGAACAAGGTATTATCAGAAAAATTCGGTCTGGTATAATGGAAGAGATTAACTGCGGTATGATACGTCTAGAAGATGTTGATTCAAGGGTTAGCATGCACGGGTGGTGCAGGCTCATAAGAGACCACGGAGGAAAGCTATTCATAGACTTAGCTGATAGGTATGGAATGACACAGCTTGTATTTGATGCAAGCAAGAACCCTGGGGCGTGGGATCTCGGAAGGGAATATGTCATAACTGCGGAAGGGACAGTCAGAAAGAGAGATGAAGATACTGTAGATAAGAAGAATCCAACTGGAGATGTAGAAGTTCATGTTGAATCATTTGAGATAATAAGCAAAGCCGAGATTCCCCCATTTGAATTGATAGAGGAGAAGAAGAAATTCCTTGCTGATGAAGAGCTCAGGCTGAGATATCGATACATAGATCTAAGGAGGGAAGAGATGGTGAGAAACATAACCCTCAGGCATCTTGTAATGAAAGAGATGAGAGAATTCTTCTACGAGAAAGGCTTCCTTGAATTGGAGATGCCAATCCTTGTAAAAGATACTTACGAGACAGGATCAAGAACATTCCTTGTTCCATCAAGGGTACACAAGGGCTCATTCTACTCACTTGCCCAGTCTCCGCAGATTTACAAGCAGATGAGCATGATCGGCGGCCTTGACAAATACTTCCAGATAGTCAGATGCTTCAGGGATGAGGATCCAAGGGAGGATAGGCAACCAGAATTTACGCAGCTTGATTTGGAAGTATCGTTCAAAGATGAGAAATATATACAAGGATTGATAGAGGAAGTGGTAAGAAGGATATTCAAAAATATTCTCAACACGGATCTGCCGACCCCCTTCCCTCATCTTTCATACGCCGATGCAGTAAACAGGTATGGTAGCGACAAGCCAGATCTTAGGTTCGGAATGGAGATAAAAGATTTTACTGAAGCGATGAAGGAGAGCGATTATCAGATCATCAAGCGAGTGATAAGCAATGGCGGCAGGGTGAAGGGCTTTGCGATAAAGGCTGGCTTTAATGGTGACCAGGGAAAACTCAACAAGAATTACATGCTTAAGTTAATAGAAAATGCGAAGGCACTCGGCCTTGCGGGCTTAACATGGACATATGTAAAGGAGAATGCACTCACTTCAGATCCTGAAAGCATAATCAAATCGATAGGCGAAGCTAAAGAATTTATGGTTAAGGAGACTGGAGCACAGAATGGTGACATAATAATCTTTAGCTCTGATCTTTCTGAGAGCCTGCTGCTCGGCGTTCTCGGCAAGCTCCGAAAGAGCATAGGGGATAAGCTTGGAGATTTCGAGAAGGAATTCTCATTTGTATGGGTTGACCAATTTCCTCTGTTTGAAAAGGACGAGGTTACCGGAAAGCTGAAATCTTCTCACAATCCATTCACTGCACCAACAAAGGAGAGCGAAAAATTCCTAGATTCTGATCCGGAAAAGGTGGTAGGAAGGCAATATGATCTGGCGTTGAATGGATATGAAATCTGCGGCGGCTCAATAAGAATTCACGATCCAGATATGCAAAGAGAGGTCCTTGAAAAGATAAATATGGAAGAGGAGAAGATAAACCAGACTTTCGGATTCCTACTAGAAGCACTCTCATATGGAGCACCAATACACGGAGGCATAGCCATGGGGCTTGATAGGTTCGTTGCACTGATATCCGGATCCGAGAACATACGTGACTTTATACTCTTCCCGAAGAACAAGAAGCAGGAATTGCTTGTTGATCTCTCTCCTACAAAGATAAGCGCTAAGAGGCTGAAAAACGATTATGGAATATCACTTGAACCTGATTCTAAGAGCGAAGAAGGGAAAGCAGAATAATCTATTCTGGTATGCAAATGAAGAAAGCTTTGATCGAGACATACGGATGCACACTAAATCGGGCAGATAGCGAAAGCATGGCTAACATACTCTCAAATTCTGGATTCAGGGTCGAGCATGGCGACTCAAGGAAGATCAATGACTTTGACTATCTGATAATCAATACATGTACTGTAAAGAAGCCAACAGAGCAGAAGATACTGCACAGGCTTAAGGCTCTTTCTGAAAAAAAGAAAAAGATAATAATATCAGGATGCATGGTAGGCGCCAACAAAGATCTTCTTCTATCAGCAATGCCTGGTGCAAATCTGATAAACAATTCAAATATCCTTCGAGTGCGGGAAGCCGTACGGGATTTGGAAGAAGGGAGAAGAGCAGAATATATTTCCAGAGAGCTAACAGAGAGAGCCTCACAGGCTGGCATGGCTGGTTCAGTGATAGCAAGAATACCTATCAGCGATGGCTGTCTATCAAACTGTTCCTTCTGCGAAACGAAGTTTGCAAGAGGCTCGTTGAACAGCTTTCCGCAGGACCTGATCCTTAAGGCTATCAGAATCAGTGTAAGCAAAGGCTCAAAGGAGATAGAGCTTGCATCACAGGATACTGGCGCATACGGCCTTGACAAGCATACAAACATAGCTGATCTCGTAAGCTTAGCCTCAGAGATCGATGGGAAGTTTAAGATAAGAATAGGAATGCTGAATCCCGAGCATCTTCCCAGATACTTTGATGATCTTCTCGAAGCATACAAGAGCGAGAAGGTATACAAGTTCATTCATCTTCCCCTACAGTCTGGAAATGATCATGTACTGAGAGCGATGGGAAGAAATTACACCACAGAAGAATTCCTTTCCTATGTAAAAGAAATAAGAAAGCGATTTAAGGAGATGAGCATTGCAACGGATATGATCGTAGGATATCCCGGAGAGAGTGAAGAAGGCTTCAATGACTCCGTAAACATACTAAAAGAATTCAAACCTGCAGTTACCAATGTGTCCAAATTCAGCAAAAGACCACACGCAAGAGCATCAAGGCTAAAACAGCTACCAAACACAATAATCAAAGAGCGAAGCACGATTCTCTCAAGAATCGCAAGGCAGATAGAGAATATGGAGAAAAAGAAGTTTATTGGAAGGATAGAAGAGATTCTTGTAACAGAGCAGAACAAGAAGTCCGCAGCAGGGAGGGATGAGAATTACAGAGCCGTGGCGATAGAAGGCAATCTCAATCTCGGAGAGTTCGTAAGAGCAAGGATCACCGGAAATTCTTCAGCGTGCATGTTTGGCAACATCATACTAAATGAGTTTATATAAAAGCAGGGCTTGCTAACCGTAGATAATATTAATAATTAAGGTCTTGTAGAAATCCTCTATTCGCATTAGGAGCCGAGGAACTTTAACCTTCGTCATGTGAGTTATTTGGCGACTCACGTGGAAAGAGATAGAGAATCTGAGTATAAGGGGTTTATTGACCTCTGCGCGATACTTGTAAAACGACTCATGAAAGACGACTCATGAAAGAGTATTCAAATAAGTTCTCGAAGAAGGATTTTACGCAGCACCAGTTGGCAGTATCAGTATGTCTCATGGCACATGAAGACACTGTATACAGAGACGTGTCCGAGGACATTTCATGCGTCAAATCGCTACATAAAGAGGATGAAAAGAAGGAGCAAACGAAAGGACTACCTCAAACACTCGATATCTGTTGATACGGACCAACAGGCGATCATCGCCGCAATAGACAGACGTTCTGACGCAAATGACAATGTTAACTTCGAACTTCTAGTAGAAAGGAACCGCGGAGTTGTTCCACTGAATAATGTTACAACATATGCCCATACTTGAAGGTCAACAGCAATGAGTTTTTTGCGTCGACAGCATGTTTTCTGCACTTTTTCTTATCTAGTCAAATATCGCCGAAAACTTCGTGAAAGGATTTCTACAGAGCCCCCAAGCAAGATATTCCAATACGAAGTCGCTCAAAGAACGAATGTTGGATTGTGTTTCTATCCTGCTGTTCAGGTTGCACATGTCCTCCTTCATGTGATAAAAGCTGGAATAAAGAACATGCTTGTATCAATAGGACCTGATGAAGATGCACATCTTAGAATTGGAAGAGAGCTAGCAGAGAATATGGGATATACAAAACCTGCAACAATCCACGCTAGATTCATGCCTGACCTGAGTCTTAACAAGATATCAAAGTCAAGGCCCGCCGATGTCATCCCTCTGGATGAACCTGAGGCAAGCATTAGGAAGAAAGTACAAATATTCTTCAGTGTGGACAGGGCCACCCTTGAAGAACACAGAAGACTTGGCGGTGATCCAGACTCAGATATCTCTGTAGTCTATCTATCAAGCTATTTTTTGCCTTATGATCAGGGATAACACTCAGAAGAGACTATGCTTCTGAAACTCTTACCAGTGGTGAGGTCAAGGGAATGCTCACAGAGCATCTTATTACATTCACCAAGGGCTATCAGAATAATCTTTCACAGATCTCTGGGGAAGAAATACTAACCGTTTTAATGTTTGAAAATGGCTACATTGCTCCAGAACTGCAAGAATTAGTCAGAAGAGTATGAGGTAGGGATTTAGAATTATTGTTCAACATTCAACTTTTTCGATATTAAGCAAGCAATACCCGTGTAGGCCTTCTCATTTATAAAAACCGGGCAAAGATCATATTTTGCAATTATCTTCTTTCCATCAGACACAGCAAATTCTCTGCCTTTCTTTACTTCAGCAAAATTCTCTACTTCTATCTTGATAATGCCCCTACTCTTCATTGATCTAACTATCTTAAAGTAATCCTTATTGCCCTCAATCCTATCTTCTATTATATTTCTTATTGTACGTTTGACAATCTCTGAGACAAAAAGAACACTCTTACTATAGTCAAATTCTATAGATATTCCACATGCGACGTGATCAATCAAAGAGCTGTTTTTTCCTATAAGCTTATTCATTATAATTACATTCTTTATTGGAACTCTTTTTATTAAATCCCTAGTTCTTTTCTTCCTGAAACTTTGCGTGGTTGTTATTATGCAATCCTCCATATTTGACGTAGTGGAATGTATATCTATAACATATTTGCATTTTTCTGTTTGTTCTAATATTTTCACTGCCAGTCTTTCCTCATTGCCGCGGTTCAAATCGCCTGGAAAACTCCTATTTAAGTCTGTATTTATACCTCTGACCTTCTTGGCCATCGCTTCTTCATTTGCTATAATTGTACGTATAGGTAAGCGGGGCATTTCCGAAGATAATTTTTCTATAATCTCTTTTCCCAGTAATTCATCCCCATGCAGACATCCAACAATACATATTGTTGGATCGTTAGTTAAGTCCTTTACAATCACATGATCAACCTTTATCCTAATAAATCAGTTTACTGCCTAAGGTTACTTTTTAGAAACTTGACAAATTAAATACCTTCATATTCATACTTTATCTGGGGTTTTCTCTTCTCTTTTTATTGTAGTGAAACGGTGAACGTGAGGATCTCCTGTAACCTTTGGTCGGCTTTGCCGGGAAACCTGTAAACATGAACATACCGCAAATAAGAAATAAAATACCAGAGGTTTATGCTGCCGCGCGAGTCATAGTGCAGAGATACAGCCATACGAAGAAGTTCGCAAAACATATCGTCGCATTAGTGATAAAACAGATGGATGGATTGACTGATGTAGAACTCGTTGATCTCGTTGGTACGAAAATTGGAAGAATAATCGGTTACAAGAAAAGGCCAGATTATTCTATCTTCTCTAAGGTCAGAGAACGCGCAGAACCTGAAATATTCGAAGAACTGA
>JAJZJV010000010.1 GCA_021809925.1 Microcaldota archaeon
GCAGAACCTGAAATATTCGAAGAACTGAACAACCGGATTCTACAGAACAGGCTTAACGGAAGGCGAATACGGCTAATTGCACAGGATAGTACTGATGTGCCTGCATTTTCGCGCAAGGATAAGTATGCGAGAACTGGACATAGGACCCAATCAAAGAGGGAAGAGGAAGATGCAGATGGAAGGGCCAACGACATGTTCTTTGGTTACAAATTGCATATGATTTGTGATGCAGAGACTGAAATCCCTGCAAGTTTCTACGTTGCACATGGAAACAGGCATGATTCTGTGTTCTTCGCCAGATTATTTGACGATTTAAATCAGAGATTTTGTATTGCACATGGTGCGAAGTATCTTGCAGATTCTGCCTTTGACGCAACCCACATATACAAGGAACTTCATGAGAACGGAGTAAAAGCAGCCATCTCCGCAAACGGAAGAGGGCATAGAAAGTCGGAGGTTCCAAAAGATCCGGAATATAACAAAAGATGGGCAACTGAGAGGATCTTCTCAAGGTTAAAAGAGGTTTTCGGACTTGCAAAGAACAGAGTAATCGGGATGAAAAAGGTAGCGATACACATCCATTCTTGCATTACTGCATATCTGGCCAGTTATCTGATGTGATCAATTATGCATCTTGACGATGGTGGCCTTATGTAAATGTCAACTTCCTATATAGGTAATATGAAATTAGGATTTAAATATATGCATGGTGATAGATGATTAACCAAGAACATTATTCTGGCCTTCTGGCTCTTGTCGCTAGGTCGGAGGAATTAACATAGTAGTTAAGTTATTAAAGACTGGGATAATTACTTAATCATGAAGAAAAAGATTTTTGTATGGAATGAGCGAGTAAGAATTTATGATACTGATGCACAGGGGATTGTGCATTATTCTGGATATTACAGGTTCTTTACTGATGCTTTTGAGCAATTCTCTAGGGACGTGCTTGCTTCCGAATTTCCGCTGATCAGCGAAAAAGTCTGGTTTGTGGTGGTAGAGTCGAAGGCCGTATACCACAAGCCTGCACATCTGGGAGACAAGCTCAGCATAGGTGTTGAAGCGGAGATTCTTGGAAAGAAGGCGCTTAAATTCAGCTTCAAGATACACAAAGAAGAGAGCCTGATGTGCGATGGATATATAGTGCAGGTGGCTGTTGACAGCAAGAAATGGAAAGCGATAGAGATACCAAAGAAGATAGTAGATAAGATTAGAAAGTTATGATGTTATTCCTTAAGAAAATTATTGAATCATTTTTTAAGATCCTTTCCAGATTTTGCCTGTCCTGCTACCTCCTTCTTTCCAGAAAGATCCTTGAAGGAATAATAGAGAAGCATCCAGCCATAAATTGCAACTAAGCTTCCTATTGTGCCTCCGATCTCGCCAAGCATCGGAGCTAAGGTATTGCTGAGAATAACTAATACCATTGCGCTGACAACAAAGGAAATGATAGCAGATGCAAGAAGCATCCTTCCGGATGTCGTGAACTTTTGGATATTTGACCTTTCTCCTATTATGTCAAGCGATGACATTACGAAATACATAGTTACTATGAGAGCGAGAGCAGGAACTATGCCTGCCAGGATTGCGTAAGTCATCAAACTGCCAGAAGATAAAGTCGCGTTTATCCTGCTCTGCACCAGGGTCTGATTCTGAAGCGCGGTGCTGTTCAGCCCCTGAAGGCTTGAAAAAGCTATTGATGCACCGCCAACGATTATTATGATGAATGCTATTATCCAGACTCCGAATATCCCGATCAGAAGATTTTTGATTATCTTCTTCTCATTATATATCTTTGCGAGCGCATTGAATGAAAGAAGCAAGAGCGCCACTCCCGCTATGATCAATATTAATATAATCAATCCGGCAAACGATGAGATGGCAACAGTTGATGCATAGGCAGCACTCCCACCGGCGAGGCCAGATAGATCGCTTAGTATCTGAACTATAGTTATTGCTGCGAATATTAGTGCACTGAAAGTACCATACTTCAGGGTCTTCTCATCAACTTCAGCCGCCTTCGGCTTGGTTGACTTCATTGTTGCATTCATTAAATCATTCAATTATTAATGTTTAAATTTAAAACCTTAACTTAAAAAGAATAAAAAGATTATCGGATTAGGCTCCGATCTTGAACATCTTGGTTCCGCAAACAGGACATGATCCTGTTGTTGCAGGCTTTCCATTCTTCATTGTTACCTTTTTTGCATCTTTCATTTGCTGCTTTTCCTTGCACTTAACGCAATATGCTTCCATTATAACACCGAATATATTATGAATGGAGAGTATAAAAAGACATTGCTAAACGCTTCGGTTGGCGTGATCCTCTGCTTTGTATGGAATTTAGGTAAACCTGCGCATCCTGCACTTGATTCTGTACACTCCTTATGGGATGTGTTTCAGGCATATGCAGGAGACATTGGTGATATTATGACGGCAAATATAAAGGCACTCGCATTCATCCCACGATTGAAAGTGGTGGGCTTTATGCTATTCATTTTTGTAATGGATTCGCTGCATGCTAAGAATGCAATGGAGACACATGAGGTATAGCTAGTGATATTCGATTCTCCAGCTCCTTTGGGGTCTTATGGCGAGGTGCAGATAGAATGGGTGATCTCGATGATAAGCGGTGCTGAACTTAACACCGTGAGCGGGAAATCCCACGCTCTCTTCAGAGGGTTCCCTTCATGGGTGGGATGAAAGCGAACCGCAGAAGTAGTAGCCCAGAATCATCAGACGAATCTTCATCTGGGAAAATTCCCTTTTTCCATTCGGGAGAAAATGGCATCGGACCATGTTTCATTTGGTACGTTCTCAGTTCAGCGAAAATTGCCTCATGGACTTGAGGCCTTACAAAATCTCCCCGAGCGTAGATTTCGGCGTGTCCCGCTGTATGATATGATTTTGTCGCAAACATACATATTCATTTTTGTTCCATAATCTATATCCATGTTTCACTTGGGAAGCCCACGCCGTTTACGGGTGGGAGGATGTCACGAAGGCGATAAATCTCTGCTGTAGGAAATTATTCTCTGGGGCTACATTGCCGTCGTCTGAAATGTACAAACCCACAGATTATGGCGATGGGTCTGAGTCCGGGTTCTTCAAGGTTTCAATATTGAAGGTCTTCACCACAGGACCTGATAGGAGGGTCCAGATAAGCATTACAAGAAAGTGATGCAACAACTTCATGCACTTCTGAAAGAATCAATTTGTGGAATCTATTTATAGGTATCTTTTATAAATTATATAGTAAGTAGAAGGTCCGTGAAATAGATGAGAAACATACTGATTTTGCTCGCCTTGCTCTTTTCCGTATCTGCAATAGCGCAGGTCCATGCTTACTTTATGGTGACTACAACAAACACCACAGTCATACTCTCGCCTAACAACAGCGCCCATGTTATAGACACAATAAATATATTCATAAGCAACTCTTCAGAGCAGCAGTACATTCAGGACAGAGCCGCTGTGAATCCTACAATAGGAGATTGGGAGGCAGCACTGCAGATAAGCGGCATACAAGAACATATAATCAATCCGAAGTTGAGCATACACTCGTTTACCCTCCTTCCAGGACCTCTTAGATATACCTCAAATGGAGCCATAGCATATCTTACCATGGATTACTATGTCAACAATGTTACAATGATGAGTAA
Organism: Microcaldota archaeon; assembly: GCA_021809925.1. Lineage (GTDB taxonomy): Archaea > Micrarchaeota > Micrarchaeia > Micrarchaeales > CABMGC01 > JAMCSO01. The sequence goes on from JAJZJV010000010.1 coordinate 3,663, forward strand.
CATAGGACCCAGGAAGTTTAAGTACATATTCAATGATTCAGTCTTTAATTTTGTAAACACAGCTAGCGGAGAGGCGCTGCCGCAGAATGCAAGGCTTAACATAATAATACCAAAAGGGGCAAGCCTGATATCGGTTTATCCGCTGCCGGATAGCCCTCAGTCAAATTTCCTTGGAACATTTGATAATGATACGGCATTCTCATGGTATCTGGGCGAACCTCTCTCGAAATTCTCGTTTTCTTATGTTCTTTCTGAGTCGCCAGAGCAGGAGATAGTTGGCTTTTTCTCTGGCATTTATGATGCGTATGCAATACTAATCTACCTTATGATTATCGCAATCGCATTTTTAATTGTTCTTTATTTATACAATAAGGTTAGTGCAAGATAACGGTGTATTGGTGCATAAATACGAAGAAAGAGTATTGGAAGTCCTAAGAAACAATAAGGAGCTTAGTCTAGGGGAGCTCATCTCAGGGAGTAGCATCGGAAGAGACAAGGTTCTGTGGGCTCTGGAGAACCTCTCAAAAAGAGGAGCGGTGAATGTCAGGAAGACGAGGAAGAGAGAGATAGAGATAACAGAAGAGGGGAAAAGATATGCTGAGACGCTACTGCCGGAGGAGAAGCTGCTTAAGAGCCTTGAAAAAGGCGAGATTAATGTCGCTGAGCTTAAGGGCAGGGAAGAGCAGATAGGCTTCCTCTGGGCAAAGAAGAAGGAACTTGCATTCATATCAGGAGGAACATTGAAGATGACCAAAAGGGGGCTTGCGGTTGCTGCAGAAGGAGACCAGGACAGGATGATGCTTAATGATATAGCAATCCATGGAAAGAGCCGGAAAGAATCCATGAATGAGAGGATACCGATCTTGCAATCTAGGCACCTTGTAGAGGTAAAAGAGAGAGAAGAGATTGAGAGAATAAGGATCAGTGGCGAAGGACTTGCGGAGATCGAAAAGGGAGCTGGAGAGGAGAAGGTAGGCCAGCTTAATAAGAGCATTATAGCAGGAGGGAACTGGAAGGGCATAGAGTTCAGGAAATATGATGTCAATATTAAAGTAGAAAAGGCGGATGCTGCACTTAAGCACCCACTGACCAATTTATCAGATGATATTAAGAGAGCATATGTTGGGCTTGGGTTCAAGGAGATATCAGGGCCGATAGTCGAGCCCTCATTCTGGGTATTCGATTCGTTGTTCATGCCTCAAGATCATCCTGCAAGGGAGATGCAAGACACATTTTATTTAGCGAAGCCGAGCATGCTGAAAGTAAAGGAGAGTGAGATACAAAAAAGAATTGGGAAGGCACATAAGAGAGGATGGAAAGGAGATTGGAACATGGAGGCTTCCGAGCAGGCGATGCTAAGGACACATGTGACAAGCGTATCTTCAAGGCAGATTCAGTCGATAGTTGGAAGCATGATGAAAGGGAAGAGCGATTTCAATCTGCCCCTTAAGTTCTTCTCCATGGGCAGGGTCTTCAGGAATGAGAGCATAGATTACAAGCATCTTGCAGACTTTTACCAGACAGATGGAATAATAATAGGGAAGGGGCTAACGCTTGCAAATTTATTTGACACATTGATAAAAATATATGGTTCAATTGGCATGAAGGTAAGCTTCAAGCCTTCTTATTTCCCATTCGTAGAGCCCGGAGTAGAGATAAGAGTATTCTCTGAGAAGACCGGGGGCTGGATAGAGATAGGGGGAGCTGGGATAATCAGAAGAGAGATTACTGGAATAAGCAGGAAGAAGATATCTGTGCTGGCTTGGGGAGTGACTGTCGAGAGATTCCTTCTTCTGCGCGAGAACAACATCTCAAGCATATCAGAGCTTTACGGAAGCAGGATAGGATGGCTTAGGTCCAGAAAGATGGTGTAATAATGCCTACAATAACGCTTGATATTAAATATTTTAGAGAGCTTCTGGGATTCAGCATTGATGACAAGATGCTTGAGGAACAGATAGCAAAGTTAGGATTCGAAGTTGAAGGGATAGGAAAAGATGAGATCAAGATAGAGATAACTCCTAACAGACCGGATCTATTTGATGCTGTTGGAATGAGTCGTGCAATCAGGAATTTCATGCATAGGACCAAGAGTTTTAGGTATAAGATCGCGAACGATAAGCCAGCCATTGTGATAAGCGTTGGGGATAAAATAAAGAGGATAAGGCCGTTCGTGGCAGGGATGGTTGTCAAAGGCCTTAAGCTTGATGAGAAGAGCCTTGCAAACCTTATAAAGTTCATGGACAAATTCTGTGATACATTCGGCAGGGATAGGAGAAAGATAGCAATTGGCATGCATGACCTCTCCAAGATAAATGGGCCACTGGAGTACGATGCTTACACTGATGAAGAGTTCATTCCATTGAACGGAAACTCTGCAGAGATGTTCAGCGAAATCATGAAGACTAATGAGAAAGGAATAAAATATGGAGATACGATACCCCCAGGTAAAAAGAGATTGTACCCTGCATTGAAAGATACGGAAGGGATCCTGGCACTGATACCGATAATAAACTCTGATAGGACAAAGGTCTCTGTAGGAACGAGGAGCCTCCTAATAGATATAACAGGCAGCTCCGAGTATTATGTCGACAAGACAGCAGACATGCTCGCTTCGCTCTTCATAGATATGAAGGGAAGCGTGGAAAAGGTAGAGATTGTTTACAAGGGAGAAGGCACTCTCTCACCAAAAATGGAGAGCAAACAGATGCAGATACCGATATCAATGCTTGAGAATGAGATAGGTGTAAGAATAGGATCCAATAATGTCATCTCGCTTGCGAACAAGATGGGATACGAGGCTGCGCTTCTTGGGAATAAGATACTATTCAATGTGCCTGAATACAGGTTTGATGTTATAAATGAACAGGATATCGTTGAGGATGTGGCCATAGCATATGGTTATGATTACATACAGCAGATAGCGATACCAAATTACGATGCTGGTGCATTGGAAGAGAAGAGCATCCTGATATCCAAGATAAAAGATCTCATGATAGGATACGGATTCAGCGAAGCCATGAACACTTATTTCACAAATGAGGATACGAACTTTGTGAAGATGAGGCTGCAGGAGCCTTCTAACGCCTCGATAAAACTGAAGAACTCGAGGATGCAGTCAATAACAATGATGAGGACATGGATAATTCCCTCGCTTCTCGGCAATCTTGGAAGATCTGCAAGCGAGAAGATGCCGCAGCGGATCTTTGAGATTGACCTGACATTCATGATTGAGGATGAGAAAATACACGAAGATATTCATCTTGCAGCCGTTTCTGTAGATCCAAAGGCAAACTTCAACGATATAAAGGCAGTCTGTGAAGGATTACTCTCAACGCTTGAGATCAAATACAACTTAACAGAGGCTGAGAAAAAGAGCTTCATACAAGGCAGGGTTGCTGATGCAGAGTCTGAGAGCGTTACGATCGGCTTCTTCGGAGAGGTCCATCCTGAAGTACTCAATAATTTTGGGATAGAAGAGCCGACAATAGGATTTGAGATCAATCTCTCACTTCTCTACGGATGGAAAGCCTCATCTAAGGCAATCAGAGAGTGAGCTATGGCAATCCGTAAGCATTGGAAAGATCCTCTATCTCATCCTTTCCTAGATTGAATCTTCGCTCTAGAAATTCAGTAGTGTGCTCCTCACCATAAACCTTGTTTGCCTTGCTTATCATGATCCTGAGCACAGGCAGGAAATCGTTTATTATGCTCCTCTTGTTCGTGTGCAGTATTGGCATAAGCTTTGAGGCTATGTTGTTCAACGAGCCCCTGTCTTTTTTTGTCTTGCTCAGATACCTTATCGTTGATGGAAAGGCATACTGCTTCAGGAGAGTTACCCTTCCGCGCCCGGCCAAAGATACTCCAGAAGAAGTTAGTATTGATGCATATCGCATGTATCCATAATAATTGTTCCTGGATGCCTTATTCGAGAACATGCTAGCTTTAGATAGCTGCATGTACGAATCCCTTATGCTGCTCTTTAGAATGTACCTGTTTGGTATGTTCTCGTCAACCCAGTTTATCATCATCTCAAGGTCTAGGCCACTGTTGAGCATCGCAGCCCTTGATGAATCGAAATCTCCAGTAAGGAAGATTCTGTCCAATGTAGCGAAGACTTCTATCTTCCTGTCGCGTATGCCGAGGTTCTCTAACAGCTCTTCCTTTGCCCCCAGCAGCAGCTCAAGGTCGTTTATGGCTCCACGTATATCGCCATTGCTCCTTGCCGTGATCTCTTCAAGTATATCTGTGCCTATGGCTTTTCCTTCTCTATCAGCTATCGACCTCAATAGCTTGAGCATATCCTCCCTGCCTATTTTCTTGAACTCGACCTTCTCGACATAATTCCTCATGAAACTTATCTTCTTGTCCCAGAAGTCATTTGCTATTAGCACCACAGGCTGCCTTGAAGACTTGAGAAGCTGGGTTATTACTCTCTCTGCCCCAGAATCGAATCTGCTCGAGAGTTCGTCGACTTCATCAAGTATTATCAATACCTTCTTGTTGAATAATCCCCTTGTATTGCTTGCTGGCAGAATGAGCTTGTTTAGAGTCTCTGCATCCCTGTAATCACTTGCGTTAAGCTCCATTGTCTCGAAGCCGCCAGAGTACGCGATTGCATGGGCAGCTGTCGTCTTTCCAGTACCTGAAGGACCAAAGATTAGAATAGGCCTTGGATGCGCATCTGAATTGATCGCTGAGGTAAATGCTATGAGAGAATCTATAGCTGCCTTGTTCCCCGCTATCCCTCCCAGAGTGTAAGGAGCATATTTCTCGTACAGCATATGATAACCACTACCACTATGCAGCTTAATGTAAATAGGCTTTACGCAGAGATTGCGTCACGGCAGTCTCTTTGAAACATTGGCAGCAACATATTGCACAGATGGTATTGCAGATCTGCTGCTGGCAAGAAATACTACGACCTCGCCGTTCTTCTTCCCTATTATTATCATACTATTCCCAAGTGTAGTATTTAAGGAATTTGAGGATGCATAGATGTAGCCCATGCCATCAGTAGTTGCAAGTGAGGGCTTGCTAACTCCAGTGAGGTTAAAGTAGTAGCTAAAAGCGTTCAGTGCAAAATTATATGTTCCGGTAGTATTCTTCGCAAGAAGCACTGATTCAATTACAGCTCCTGTTGAATTTCCAATGGTGATATTATACGCCATTGATGCTCCGGCTACGACCCCATATATTGCAGGCGCCGTACTGAGCTGTGTGCTGTTAGCATTCTTGGCAGAGTAATGGCCTCCGCCTCCAACTATTGATGCGGCTTCGGATTCGTTGATAAGGTAGCTTGAGATATTCTGGCCTTGGACTGTACTTATATTGCCAGTAGATTGCAAAGAAGAGTTGTTTGCAGTTGATCCGCCTGGCCCAGGGATAGATGAAGGCCTTAAGACAAAGTAGGCTCCAGCCACAAGGATAATGACTAAAGCTAATGCAGCAATATACTTAATAGGGAATCTGTTGCCTGCTTTTGGCAATGGCGGCTGTTGCGGTATTGGGTTTGGATTGTCCATGATAACACTTTATTGCATTTAAAAATGAATCTGTATTCTCACTTGCAGAAAGGTATTGATCAAACGACCTGAATTATCTGCTTCTTAGTAAGGGAATTTATCACATATGCATAATTATTGTGGTTAACGAATGCGGTTATGTTTATGGTGTAATTTCCTTTCTCAGTCCCAACATCCCCATAGATCGTAAACTTGGCGTTAAGCTCCTGATTAGGGCTTATGGGGCCGAGCTTGACCTCCTTCTGTTTTGAGATGCCTGTCTCATCAAGGCTAAGCTGCTTTGGAACAGCAACCGCAACTGAGCTGAGGAGCCCTTCGTCTGTGATATTCTTTAAGGTCACTGAGAGAAGTGTTGAGCCTTTTGAATTTGAGTATAGCTTGTATGGGACAAGCTCCGTCTTTACTATGTATGGCAATGCACTCCCGCTTCCTTCATCGCTCTTCTTAAATATGTTCAATAAGCCCATATGCCGCACCCTTTACATATATTTATATAACAATAAATTATTAATCTTCACTTGGTTTGTTGAATTTGTTGAAGAGCTCCCTGTATGTATCAATTGTGCCTATGTCAAACCAATCATCATGATACACTATTCCATCGACTTCGGTATCCTTCAGAAGCCACTGCAAGAAATATCCAGGCGCATCTGGGTTGTTCCTGTCATCTATGTACTTCTTGAATTTCGAAAGAACTTCTTTTGGATAAAGATAGATTCCTGTGCTGACCAAAGTCGACTTCGGCTCATTTGGTTTCTCTTCAAACTCAGTTATCCTGGCTCCTTCCAGCTTTACCACTCCGAAGCGTTTAGCATCGTATATAGACTTTATGTTGTAAAGAGCTATGGTCGGCTTCTTGTTGCCTTTGAAATGCTCAAGCATATTCTTCAGGCTGAAGTTATAGAAATTGTCTCCAGCAATTATCAGAAGGTCTGAGTTGACACCTGCCTGCTCTATGGCATAAGTGATTCCTCTCACTGCGCCGAATTTTTCTTCGTTCGAAAAGGTAGGCTCTGATATTAGCACTATCTCTTTGATGAGGCCTGCCCTCTTTCTCAGCTCAATGAAGTATTCGAATTGTGGGAGAAACTTCTGGTTTGTTGAGATTATTATATTGTCCACACCCAATGAAGAGACATCACTTATTATATAATCAAGCAGGGGCTTTCCGTTTACTGGCAATAGCATCTTTGGTATGAACTCTGTTATTGGTTCCAACCGCTTTGCGAATCCGCCGCATAGTATCAGTGCATCCATATTATTACCATTCTTGTGCCCCTTGGGCATAAGCTAAAGAGCCAAACATTCTGAGTTGGTGATTTATGGATAAAAGTATATTTATATAACCATATGCAACGCTTGGTTCAACCTTCCGTTTTCAAAGCAAAATAACCTGATTGTTCATATATTTTTATATACTTATATGTTCTATCTTTTTTTAAAATATCTAGTCTAATCTACGTGTATATATGTCATTCGTATTGGCAGCAATAGTGATTCTTCTTTCTATAATCTTTCCTGGATTCTTTCTTTCCATGGCACTTCTGAAGAAGACAAAGCTCAACATGTTTGAGATAATAGTAATAGGATTTATATTCGGTATGATATTTCCACCAACGATGACCTGGTTAGAGGGATATTTCATAAATTATATTCATTCTTTTGCATTTTCTGCTGGGCTGTACGAAGCAAATGTCATAATATTGACAATAATAGGCATAGCGCTCTGCTTTGCTCAGGGAATATTCAGCTCTGAGAATGTCACCAGATTGCAAAACGTTCTCGGCTCTTTAACAAATATAGATAATATTGGAGCTGGACTGAAGGAAAAAAAGAAGAAGTATAGTGCGCTTATATGGTCATTGCTACTTCTTTTCATGGTAGTGGCATTCCTGACCAGAATAGCTAGCATTGGCATAGCACCCCATTTCTTCGAGTTCGACCCTTACTTTGATATGCTGAGCACAGAATCAATACTTGTGCATGGGTATCAGGTCTTTCATGACCACTCTGCATGGCCCACGCTGATTGCTGGAGCGCCACATAGGATAGAGCCATTAATGCCATATATAGAAGCGTTTTGGTACTCTGTGGCGGAGTCTGCCGGCTCAAGCAGCAGCTCTACAGTAAATATAACATTATTAAGCCAGGTTAGCAGCTTTTATCCGCCCATAACAGCAGCACTTCTTGTCTTCGTAATATTCATGTTCCTTTATCACGAGTATGGAGAGTTCCCAGCGATAATAGGAGCTGCGCTTGTGACAGGAATGCCTACGCTCATCTCAACATTCATAGCCGGAGAACAGCTTCTGGAGCCTTGGGGGATCTTCAGCCTATTCTTCTTTTTTGCAGCATATCTGGTAGCAGTAAATAATCCAAAGGAAAGAAGATTTGCAGTACTGGCAGGAATAGCGTTCGCATCCACATTCCTTGGCGCGCACTATTATACTGTAGATGCAGGAGTGCTAGGGTTGTACATAGTAATACAGGGAATATTGAAGGTATTCGGATTCTCTGGCAAGGATGAGAGCATGGCCGACTTTTACATCACAAATGGAATAATCGTTGCAGTCATAGCCGCATTCTTCCTTATCTTCAGCCCATATGGGACAGTGTTATCTAACAGATCATTATCTGTTGCCGGAATACCATTGACAATAGCAACAGGCCTCTTTGCCTTGATATTTGTCTTTGTATTCCAGACGATACCTGTTTATCTTGCACGAAATAAGATTATCATAACAAAGATTGACAATAGGACATACTTTGGATGGCTTGTCTTTCTCCTTGTTGTTGTAATCCTGCTTATAGCATTTACAAAGCTCGGAACCCCAGTAAAGAGTTATATAGCATTGACCGAACACTTCACTACTGCCTCAACACCTCTCTTTGCCACAGTGCAGGAGTATGCACCCACCGGAGTAAACTTCAACTTCGGAAGTGGAGGATTTGGAATAATAGGATGGGCCATCACTTATGGAACAAACTCCTCTCTCAATCTGTTAATATTTTTGATATTGGGAGCCTTTGCAGTATTGGCTGTGCTTGCAATAATATACAGGCATTCTAATGCAAGCGTTCTTGGGCTTACAATAATATTTCCGCTTGCTGTGGCAGGAATGCTTGAGGTAAAGTACTTACCACACTTCGGAGTTGCATACATACTAGCGATTGGAATAATAATAGGTGAGCTCCTAATACTTGCGGAAGGAGGGCTTTCAAGCCATGAAAAGGTAAAGCATGCCTTCGATATAAACTTCAGCAATATAAGCTTCTCAAATAAGAAGCTGATAATAGCTGTAATAGCGATAATAGTAGCGATAGCTGAGCTGGGAAGCATAGGTGCAATATTTTCAGCCGCAATAAATCCAAATTGCAATACTCTTGCAAACCAAGGTAACTCCCTGGGCTATAATCTCTTTTGTGAGACAGTACCCTCATATTGGATAGCCGCAACAGCATGGATGAGGCAGAATGTCGGACCTTACGGGCCTAGAATACTTTCGTGGTGGGATTACGGAGACTGGATAAACTGGTTTGGAAACAGCAATGCGGTCCTGAGAGGGGATAATGCGGTGCCGACGTTGGATTATGCAACTGCTGCACAGTACGTCCTTGGCACTAAAGACAATGTCAGTCCGAGAACCTTAGCTACATTCATGAATTCTATGCAGGCAAAGTATGTGCTCTTTGATAACCAGCTAATGCAGAAGTGGGGAGCGCTGAACTTCCTTGCATGCATAGATACAAACCAGACAACACTAGGATTTGCAAATCAGCAGGGGAGGATAGGAAACTCAACATGCGAGCAGGTGCACAGCCCGGTATATGCCTTTGTTCCATTGGCCTCTTCTGGAGCTGCAAGCATAGCTGACTATTGCCAATTCAAGAATACCTCAATATCCGCACTCCATGCAATATTGCTAGGGCCAAACTCCACCACATATCAGAATTATTGCGTTCCTTCAACAGTCTTGAATTCCGGTTCTCCGGTAACATTGTACAATGCAAGCGGAAACAGGACAAACATGGTGATAGTTCCGACGCAGGAATTCTTCTATGGAGTTGCAAATCTTGGAGGGCAACCTTTTGCGGAGTTCTTTGTTCTTTATCTACCTAATGGGCCTAACAATACGATCACAGACGCGCCTTCGGAATTTTACAACTCGAATTATTACAAGGGATTCTTCTTCGGAAAGCTTCCCGGATTCAAGCTAGTGTATCCTTCGAATTTCACAGGAATCAATTACATCAATAGCACGAACCCTATAATGATATATGCGGTTGATAACTACACAGGAGGCAGTCCGCCAGTGACACCAAAGTATCCATTCATAACAAACAACTATACAATGCCAGGTTGATTTATTGATTTGTTTTGATTGGGAGATCCCTAAAAAAAGGGTTTGTTATTGGCGGTTGGCATAATGGTAAACAATAAGGGAAGGCCAGAGCCAAGAGAATGGATCTGCCAGTTGCAACTGGGCCACAGCTATCCAGCATCCTTTGTCTAATAAGACTCTTGACTGATAACGATCAAACGAAGAGCCTATTTAAAGGCTTTGCTTTTTATTAGTATCTACGTAGCGGAATATCTTGAGGATGTGTCTTGATGGAAGGTCGCATAAGTGCAGAATGGGATACGTTAAGGAAGGTCATAGTACATAAGCCAGGGATCGAGATGTTCTTTGGCCTTCTTGATCCTCATGCATCTCTTTATGAGAGGGCGTTCAGCCAGAATGCAGCACTTAAAGACCATGATAGATTAGTTTATGCGCTTCGCAAACAGTTCGGAGTCAAAGTCGAGTATCTTCTTGAGAATATCAAAAAGTATGGAGAGAGAGATGACAAAGCAAAGAAGGCCATAGTAGATGCTGCGATTGAGAAGATAAATTTTGTAGGAGATTCTAAGGAATGTGAGAATGCACGGAAGGAACTTAAAGAGAATATAGATACTTATGACATAGATTATTTCCTTAATATAATCATGCTGATGCCAAGAATGGTACTTAGGGATAGCAAGGGCATTGAAGCAATACACATCAATGTGACAGAGAGAGATCCTCTCTCAAACTTATATTTTATGAGAGACCAGCAAGCAATAACAGATAAAGGAATCTTCCTTTCCAGAATGTCAAAGCCCCAGAGGAGAAACGAACCGGATCTCACAAAGATGCTCTGGAAGATGATGAAACTAAAGATAGTGCATGAGAGCACAAACCCGGGAACATTCGAAGGAGGGGATTTCATGCCTATGAAGGAATTCGCACTTGTTGGAATGGGTGACAGGACTAACAGGCAAGGTGTTGAACAGATGCTGAAGCACGGGCTTGGATTCGGAGAAGTAGGTATAGTACATCAGCCAGCTCACCCCCTGATACCAGACAATGAGCTAGACCCGATGGTGAATATGCACCTTGATACTTATTTCAATGTTGCTGGAAGCGACATTGTCCTGGGTTCAGAGACTCTGCTAAAAAAGGCAGACGTTGAGGTTTATGAGAAAGAAGGATCATCCTACACAAGATCAAAGAAGGTCATATCACTGTTTGATTACATGAAAAGTAAGGGCTTTAGAATCATAAACCTCTCCACACTAGAGCAGCTTTCCTACGCTTCAAACTTCTTGTGCATTAGGGACCACACCATACTCGCAGTAAATAGCGACAATATAGTAAAGAGCGTTCTCAGAAACATAGCGTCTAAAGCCAGGTCAGACAAGAGAAGATATGGGGCTTTATTCAGGCAGGCCAAGAAAGAATATCTAGAATTCAAAAGGTCTGGGCAGATATTTCCGCATAAGAAAGATCTTTACCAGAGTGGCGTAGATATATGCGCAGTCGATCTAAAAGATATAACAGGAGGCTATGGCGGAGCACACTGCATGACTGCAGCAATAGAAAGAAGGTAAGATTAAGTGAAATCAGAGAGATACTGAGCTTCTTCGCAAGACATCAACTAAGAAGGAAACTACAAAGAGTCGAATAACCTCGAAGAAAGCAAAGTTATCGATGTTTCGAATAACGATTATGTTATCTACGATAACGAAACAGAGCAAAAGATAGTAGGGGTTATCAAGAACATGACAACGAAAGATGCTAGCGCATTGGATTATCGGAGAGACACTTGTTTAGATTGAAGAAAAGGATAAAGGATGGAGAGAAGATAAAGAAGTCAGATTTTATTCTAACTGAGAATTACAATATACGATTGAGAGAAAGTACAGCAAAGGCACTTATTGAGAAGATCGGGCTAAACTTCAATGCAAGGGCGTTATACAACGGCAAATACTACAGCTACCAAAATATCCTTTACGAAAACGTCAGGTTGCTTGCAAGCCATATAATAGGCAAATCTGGCAAGCTTCAGTTCAATATACCTGAGTTCAAGATAAAGCGAGAGTATAACACAGACATCCACAGTAAGGTGCTTAGCCTAACGCCAGAAGACCGCAAAAAGTTAGGTATAAATAAATCAACTCTGTGGTATATGCAGAAACATGTAAAAGAGGGAAAGAGAATTAAGGTTTATGGCAAGGTTATGGGCAAGATCAAGTAGTGTTATCAATGGAAATTATCGATGATATACTAAAATTCTGTTTAGGTTGGTTTATTAGACGATCCAATATAAAAGTCAAATCACTAAACTTAGAACCACAAGATAAGAACACTAAGCCTGCTCAGTTCATTAATCAGGCCTGGTATTCTCATGATGTGTGTAATAATATAACCGCAGGTTTTGGTGTCCTAGCGATTTCTACTTGGATTGGTCAAATTTCAAAATGTAAAGTAGAAGTACGGTATAGGGTGGGGGCATTTGATATTCAAACAAAAACTTTTGTAAAGTCTAAATACATAAATGGGGGGTATGCGAACTGGTATAATGTGGCAAAAAGAAATGGTATTTCAAACATTGGAAATTTTGAGAATTTTAGATTAGGTGAATATCTTCAAAACACTACTGAAGATATACATCAAAATGAAATCAAATATTTACAATTATTTTACATATTAGAAGAACACCATATAGTAATAGTTCGTAAACGTGAAGGTTCAAACGAGATTTCAGGAAAACTATTAGGTAATATTTTTTTATGTACCGATACAAATCAGATAGTAGGTAACGTGTTAGATAGTACGCCATTCAATATGGATATTGAAGTAGCTATAACTGGAGAGAATTATCCAAAAAAAATATGGGCATTCAATGTAACGATTACATCATATAACAAATTTATTTTTAAAGAGATATAACATAAAATTAAGATTAAACATAAATAAAATTGGTAAAATCAAGTAGTGTTGTTTATGGGTAAAGAGCAAATGAAGAGTGAGATATCAAAGCTCATCGAGAAGTATAATCGTGAAAAAGGCAAAAGGTACAACGAAGAGGCTACGAAAAACGACTTTATACTGCCTTTATTCAAGATACTAGGATGGGATGTAGAAAATTCCAACGAAGTATCGAAAGAAGAGAATATCTCTGGCAAGAGAGTCGATTATGGGTTTAGGATAGACGGCATACCAAAGTTCTTTCTAGAGGCTAAGGGTCTTGATGAGGATTTAGAAGGCTCGCGAATGGTAAAAGGCAGGCAGGTTACCTATGCAGAGCAGGCAATCAATTACGCCTATTACAAAGGGTGCAACTGGGCTATCCTAACCAACTTCAAAGGAATCATAGTATACGACGCATGGGCAAAGGCAAATTCGCAGAGCAGTTTCAGATTTGCGATATGGGTAGATAGTCTGCTTAGCGACTTTGAGGGCGTTTACCTTCTATCCAAAGAAGCCTTTGGGCAGGGTCTTCTTGACAAGAAATACAGCACAAAATCAAGAAAGAGACCTATAACAGAGCAGTTGCTTTTGGATTTTACTAACTTCAGGGCTATCCTCTCTAAAGATGTATACGCTTTGAATAAGAGCAAGAACCTAACCGAAGAGGAGCTTGATGAGGCAATACAGAGGTTATTCGACCGCTTAATCTTCATAAGGAACTGTGAGGATAGGGAACTTGAGCCATACGAATTGTTATCTGCACTGAGGCAATGGAAAGAGAGCAGTAAAGCCACGCTTGTTAGCAAGCTTAGGGAGCTATTCGTGCATTTTGACGATACTTACAACAGCAAGATATTCAGCAAGCACCTATGCGATCAGGTAGACATAAGCGATAATGTACTAAGTCGCATATTAGACGGCTTATATACTACTGAAGACGGCTCGATACAGTACGATTTCTCATTGATAGACGCTGATGTTCTAGGCAACATCTATGAACAGTATCTAGGGCATATACTAAAGAAGACTGAGAAGAGGACGAAACTAACAGAGAGCAAGGCAAAAAGGAAAGAAGAAGGCATATACTACACGCCCAGCTATATCGTGGACTACATCGTGAGGAATACAGTTGGAGAGTTGGTAAAGAACAAGAAGGTTGATGTCTCAAAAATCAAGGTTCTTGATCCAGCGTGCGGTTCTGGCTCGTTCCTGATAAAGACTTTTGATGTGCTGAATGAATACCATAGCAAGAAAGAGGGTTACAGCCAGAATAAACTGGACATGAGCAGTACTGGAACGACCTATTCGACCAAACTCAGCATACTCAAGGATAACATCTTTGGCGTGGATTTAGACAAGCAAGCTGTAGACATAGCACAACTGAACTTATTGCTCAAAGTTGCCGAAAAGAAGAGAAGACTGCCGATTCTGCAACAGAACATAAAGAACGGCAATTCATTAATAGACGATCCTAACCTTGCTGGAGATAAAGCGTTTAAGTGGAATGAAGAGTTTGTAGAGATAATGGGCAATGATGGGTTTGATGTTGTAGTTGGGAATCCGCCGTACTTTAAGATATTTGAAAATGACTCAATAAACAAAACTGAAGATTACAAAGAGATTAAGTCAGGAATGATGAATGCTTCAGCCGTCTTCATTAATAGGTCATTGAAATTGATTAAGGATGGAGGACATCTAGGGATGATAGTGCCAAAAATGCTTTCATTTACGGACTCTTGGGATAAAATCAGACACAAAATACTAAGTGAATACAAAATTTTATACGTTATTGATTGTGGCAAAGCGTTCAAAGGTGTACTGCTAGAGCAAATAATCTTTATTTTGAAGAAAGAGAAACCATCAAATAATGACAAGATAACAATAGGAGAACTTGACAATCATACTATAAAAGAAACAGCAAAGGTTTTGCAAAAGAATTGTTCGTTAGAGAACAGAATCCCACTAGAACCAAATCCAATAGCGTATGAAATAAAAAGCAAAATGGAAGTGGAGAATAAACGGTTAGGCGATATTGCAGATATAACTTTAGGTCTTGGGATACAAGGTAAGGATTTCTTCTTTAATGAACCAAGAAAGGGTAGCGAAAAAGTCTTGCGTGGAGATGATATACAGCGATATACCATTCGTGGATGCAAGTTCTATGATCCAAATAGTAAAGAACTTCAGGAATACAAAAAGACCATAGACCGCTTTAAGACGCCCCACATAGTTGCTCAAAGGATAGTTGCACATATACAAGACCACATTAAGATTACTGCGGCTTTTGATGAAGAAGGGCTATTTTCTTTCAACACAGTAACCAACATTTTTGTTAATGATAAGGCATATTCAAATGAGTTCGTATTGGCATTATTGAATTCAAATGTAGTCCAATACTATACTTACAAGTTCATCTATAGCAATGCAATCAGGTCTATGGATTTCTATAAGGCATACGCCCAAAATATCCCTCTTCCTAAAAATAACCTTTCTGCTCAAGAAAAAGTTTCTAAATTAACAAGGAAATTGATTAGCCATATCAACACCTATTCTAAAGCAAAAGAAAAGCAAACAGATAGTGTTAATGAATTAGATAAAGCGATTCAGGAAATACAAACTGAAATAAACGAAATAATCTATAGTATGTACCATATAACAGAAGAGGAAAAGAAGGTAATTGAAGAGAGCCTAAAGTAGTAGATGGTATTATGACAAAACCTATGCCAGAGATAAGAAAAAAGGTTCTTGATGAATTATTTGGTGATTGGGAAAATTACAAACACCATTTCAATTCAATTGACCTCAAAGTGGCTACGTTAGAGAAACTTATCAATAGGGCTATAAAAGCAACTTCAGAAAAACTAGAAGAGAAAAAATAGCACCAAGCAAGGTTATAAAAAACAGCCAAGTTTCAAATCCAATCCCCCCCAGCCTCAGCCTTCTCCATGCTAAAACTATGTTAGAAAAAGGTAACATTGAAGCTTCTGCATATAACCCCGAGTAGAAATCGGGGAGTACGAGATTTGAACTCGTGTCTTCAGGACCCAAACCTGAAAGCCTACCAAGCTAGCAGAACTCCCCATATAAGCAGCAAGTTTATAATTATCTCAATTAATTTATGAGCCTTTCTATGAAAGTGAGTTACGCCTTGCGTTTTCTGCCAGGTGGCTTCTTTACTTTCAGCTCAGGATACGCTTTCCCGATAAACTCTAGAGATGCCTTGTATTCGAAACCCAGATTCTTCATTGCGCTGCAAAGGATGTATGCATATCCCATGCTAGTGTTTGAGGACCCTACAGACTTCTCGACAAGATCCTTCGCATCTTTAGAAGAGAGAGATTCTGCGACATTTGAAAGATCTGCCATCTTTGAGCTTTTTCCTTTTGAAAGATCCTCTATATACTTTGAGAGCTTTGCTTTTGCATCCTCTGGAAAGAGCTCGAATATTTTTTTGTCAATGGAATCTCCAATTAATGCAAGATGTATTGCAACTTCCTCTGGTTTTGTCTCTTTGAGTATAGTCATCTTCTTTATTGAAACCCATTTGCCCCAGTTGGCGAAGAAATCAATCCTTGAATCTGTGGCTTCTCCCTTTTCAGGCTTATTGATCCCTGCGTTATCATTGAAGTTGAGGAATAAGAGATCAGATATGCGCCACAGCGTATAGCTGTTAGCAACTTTCTTGAGATTCTGAGAGACTTTCTTCTCTTTGTCCTTGAACATTGCTATTATCGTCTTCTTCATTTCTGGAGATTCTATTATTGGAACTGCCTTTGAGAATACATATATCCTTTCTTGAATTGGAAGGGCACTTGCTTTTTTTCCGTTCAATAAGGAGCCAACAGTCTTATCTATCAGGGAATCAATATCTTTTGTATCGAAAAGGAGATGAAACGCCTTGCTTTCTGAAGAATCTCTTATCTGCGCAAGAAAGCGGAGGAGATTATTGGAATCTGATGAACCATCGAGTTTCTTCGCAACTACCCATCCATTGTAGTTTGCAGAGAACTCTATAGATCCTCCTTCCATCTTTTCAAGCCTTCATAAGATAGTATCCTGCAGCTTTCTCCCTTGCAACTCTCTTGATCATGTTCTTCTGAGAGAGCGTCACGAGTGCGTTTGTCACAAGTCCTTTTGGCCTGTTGCATCTTTTTGCGATATCGTCTGCGGTTTTCTTCTTCTCCTCGCTTGTTGAGCCTAATTCCTGCATTGCCTGAACGACAAGCTTCTCCATTGGTGACAATTCATCTGACATTCAAATCAACTTGCTTGATTAAAGATTACTTCTTGACACGCTTCTCCTTTCTCTTAGGTCGTAAATATTTAGAACCGCACTTTCTGCATTTCTCAACTCCAGCCTTATTTCTAGCCTTGCACTTTCTGCATATCCATATTTTTACCAGTACGTTATCGGCCATCGGGAATTTTCCCATATAAAACATCTCTAATAGTAGATTTAATCAAAAGTATGAATAGGGATTTACTACGACATTATTGTAGATAAAAAGATATATAAATATGTGTGGGTTTTCTCCAAAAACTAGAAGTTGATTGTATTAACGCATAAATATCAGAAATTATAGATTGCTTGTGTATCTTTATGGGAATGAAAAAGACTGTAGACTCAGTGCGCGTCGAACCAACTAAGATTATAATGGAGAAAGCATTCATCTTCCTTTACCCGCAACAGGACATATTTGATTTTGAGATGAGGAAAGGTTGGGAAGAACAAATGAGGAGAAGCAATCAGAGATTGAGTTATGAAGATTATAAGAGAGAGTATGCAAAGACACTGAATGAATGTATAAACAATAGGTATAGGAAACAGGGATTTCAGGTTTACTTTGCACTCCTCGATAATACAAAAATATCAGATATTGTAGAAGTTAGAGAAGAAGATAAAATAATTTTTGTAGGAATTGATGAAAATAGGCATAGGACGAGAGGAGAGAATGGAGAATTTACATATCCTGACCAGGAAAGTATATTGAAGCAGCTTGGAAATATCTCCTCGTTGAGGATTGCTGGATTTCATACATGGGACTGTGTGGAAAGGCTTGCAGTGTCAGCATATCGAAGATTGCCAGACGTGCTTGTTGATGAAGATCTAACAGAGTTTCTTGCAGATAGAATGTTGGGAGAGGGGTTCAGGAAAGAGTGTTTTCCAAACTACGACCCAAAAAAAGATGAAAGCATGAATATAGAGCTATTCCTTGAGGCAAGGCGGGATAGGCCATGGCTCTGGCAATATTGATTATGAGAAGAGAGATTACCCCGAAAACCTTATAAATATTGAATAGATACTCTTAATACAGGCAACGTTCCTTTATTTGCATAACCGTGTTGCCTCTCAAATAAGTATAAAGGTTATGCGTTCAGTATATTAATCTTTTATAATTATTATATGATGGTGCGATAGATGGTAAATGGCATAGAGCTCACTGTAGCTGATGCTTTAGTCACAGATTCGGGGAGAAGCATAGCCAGAATAGACTCAAAATCAAGGAAGGCGCTCGACCTCGTATCTGGGGACATAATCGAGATTAAGGGCAAATTGAGAGCTACTGCTGCTATAGTATGGCAGGCGCACCCTAGCGACGAAGGCTTGGGTTTCCTGAGGATCGACGGTTACCTAAGGCAGAATGTCGGAGTAGGAATAGGTGACAAAGTCTTCGTCACAAAGGCAGAAGCAAAGGATGCCGACAAGGTAGTAATAGCTCCGCCGCCAGGGCAAAGACCGCCGCTATCGCCAGACTTCTCAGAGTATGCAAAAAGAAGGCTGGAGAACAGACCTCTTGAGAAGGGAGATTCAATACCTATACCTATGTTTGGTATAGTATTCAATTTCCTTGTGGTGCAGGTCACGCCGCATGGAATAGTTAGAGTCACAAAGGATACTAATTTTGTTGTAAAGGAAGAGCCCGTCTCTGAATCAGTAGTAAGAATAGGAGAGGTTCACTACGAGGACATAGGAGGCTTGGATGATGCCAAGCAGAAGATAAGAGAGATGGTAGAGCTTCCAATCAGATATCCTCAGCTCTTTGAGAGGCTTGGAATAGAACCACCAAAAGGAGTTCTATTATATGGACCTCCAGGAATAGGAAAGACGATGCTTGCTAAGGCAGTGGCGAACGAGAGCGATGCCAACTTCATCTCCATATCAGGACCTGAACTTGTCTCAAAGTTTGTAGGAGAGAGTGAAGAGAAACTCAGAGAGATATTCAAGAGTGCAAATGAAAAAGCGCCAACAATCATCTTCATGGATGAGATAGACGCGATAGCTCCGAAAAGAGAGGAAGCCACCAATGAAGTTGAGAGAAGGATAGTATCACAACTGCTTACACTAATGGATGGGATGCCACCAAGAGGGCAGGTCATAGTCATTGCTGCTACAAACAGACCAGATGCTATAGATGGCGCGTTGAGAAGGCCCGGAAGGTTCGATAGGGAAATGGAGATAGAAGTGCCATCTAGAAATGCAAGGAAGGAGATATTGCAGATACACACAAGAAACATGCCATTGGAAAAAGATGTTGACATAGACGAACTTGCCAACATAACCCATGGATACACTGGAGCTGACCTTAACGCACTTGTGAGGGAGGCAGCGATGTCAAAGCTCAGGAGTGTGTTGCCCAAGATAATCAACAACAAAGAGATACCCGAAAGCTTCCTTGCGGATCTTACAGTATCAAAAGAGAACTTTTATGATGCACTCAAGAATGTGCAGCCCAGTGCCCTAAGAGAAGTATTTGTAGAGAGACCAAACATCAGGTGGACAGACATCGGCTCTCTGGAAAGAGTAAAGGAAGAACTTAAGGAGGCTGTTGAGATGCCGCTAAAGAGGCCTGAGGCATTTGAGAAGATGGGAATAAGGCCAATAAAGGGAGTGCTCCTGGTAGGAGCACCAGGTACCGGAAAGACCATGCTGGCAAAGGCAGTCGCAACAGAGCGGGAATCAAACTTCATCTCAATAAAAGGACCGGAAGTTCTATCCAAATATGTAGGAGAGAGCGAAAAGACTGTACGTGAGATATTCAGAAAGGCCAGGATGGCTGCACCATGCATAATATTCATAGATGAAATAGACGCGATAGCAAAATCCAGGAGCAGTGAGTTTTCAGTGGATTCAAGAGTTACTGAGAGGATAGTAGATACGCTTCTTACGGAGATGGATGGATTGCAGGAATTGAAGAGCGTTGTTGTTTTAGGGGCAACGAACAGGCCTGATGAGATAGACAGTGCTTTGCTGCGGCCCGGGAGGTTCGATAAGATAATAGATATACCAATGCCTGATTCTAAGGCACGAATTGACATATTCAAGATACATACAAAGAGGATGCCTCTGGACAAGGATGTGGATCTGGCAGAACTTGCAAACCTATCTGAGAATTATACTGGAGCCGAGATAGAGAATGTTTGCAGGGAAGCAGGCATGTCTGCGATCAGAGTCAAAAGGGAGATAGTAAAGAGAGATGACTTTATGACTGCATTCGATGAGGTAAGACCTGCGATACCCAAGGAGGTCGCTGAGCGCATTAAAAGATTCAAGGAAGAGCCTGGAAGCATGTACAGGTAGGCCAATGCTTATAATGATATTAAAAAAGTGATAAGATGAAAGTTGTTTACTCTGATAAAAAGAGCGGAAAGACCGCGGAAGCTGAAGTCCCTAAAGAGAAGGAGGCCTTTCTGATAGGAAAGAAGATAGGAGAGGATATAGAAGGATCAATCATAAGCCTTGAAGGTTTTACTCTCAGCATAACCGGCCTCAGCGACATTATGGGCTCTCCATCAAGAAGCGAGATAGAGGGGACAAGAAAGGCAAGGCCCCTGCTTGGAAGCGGTCCTGGTATAAGAAATACTAAAAAAGGGAACAGGGAGAGAAAGCTTGTCAGGGGAAATACAATTAGCTCAGATACTGCACAAGTCAACACAATCATAAAAACATACGGAAGCAAGCCCATAGAAGAGCTCTTCAAGAAGAAAGAGAAGGAGGAGTAATCCTCATTCCTCTGCAGATCTTTCCATCTTGTGGTCTGCAAGTATCCTATAAAAGATTCTAGTGCCCATAAAGAATCCCCAGATGGAGAACATGAATAAGATGTATATGCTAACCAGGAGCGAGGCAAGTCCTATGGCACTGATGTTTGTAAACTGGAAGTGCGCTATTCTTGATACAGGAAATAGAAATAGGATAGCACATGCTGCACCGCTTATAGCAGCTGCACCATTGTGCTTGTGGAGCTGCCTTATCGCAATCCTTGACTGGACCGCGATGCTCCCAGAGGTTATTCCTGCAGCTATTTTCTTTGACTCATCCTTAAGCTCCTTAGAAGGATAGAAGGATCTTAGCAAGAGATCCTTCTTGATATCATATGTTGGGTTGTCAGTAAGGCGAAGAATCTTCCAGCGATGCTTGCCATAAGATATCTCCCAATGCGAACCTCTGTCCAGAACAACGACTTTTCCATCTTTTTTGGATTTTGAATCTGAGGCCAATAATACACCTTTTAATTACTATAGATAAACAAAAGATAAAAACTTTCTTGTTGTTTCCATTCAGTAAAAATCAGAAAGTAATATATAGGCTTGGCACAAAGATTATATCGTATAATTCTTTATTTAGCGTTTCTCAGAGGATAAGATGAAAAAACAGAGCGAATTGAACATAGGCACCCTTGGCCACGTAGACCATGGAAAGACAACACTTACTGCTGCAATAACTCACACGTGGACAGACAAGCACAGCGAGAGCATAAAGAGAAGCATGACGATAAAACTGGGATATGCAGATGTCGCAATTAGGAAGTGCGGAAATGGCGAATTCTCATACACGACAGAAGAGAGATGTGCTGATGGCAAGATCGGGGAGGAAGCCAGGAGAGTCTCTCTCCTAGATGCACCAGGGCACGAGACATTGATGGCAACTGCGATAGCTGGCTCCAGCATAATAGACGCTGCATTGTTTGTCATATCTGCGTCAGAACCATGCCCTATGCCGCAGACTAAAGAACACCTGATGCTGCTGAACGCACTTGACATTAGAAAGGTCATAGTGGTACAGACAAAGATAGATGTTGTTGGGAGGGAAAAGGCGAAGAAGCATTACGATGACATTAAGAAATTTATAAAGAGAAGCGTAATAAGTGATGCGCCAATAATACCGGTCATGGCTAACAAGAACATAAACGTGGATGCCGTTCTCGACGAGATAATGAAGATAGAACTTCCAGAGAGAGATACCAAATCAGACCCGGTAATGTATATAGCTAGATCATTCGATGTCAACAAGCCCGGCTCGAAGATTGATGAGATAGTCGGAGGAGTAATAGGAGGATCCGTCATAAGAGGAAAATTCAAGGTTGGTGACGAGATAGAGATTAGACCCGGAATCTCCTTCCAGAAAGAGAAGCAGAAAAGAGAGAGCTATGATCCAATAATAACAAAGATAGAGGAATTGTCTGTTGGCAGCGAGAAGCTTGATGAAGCGATATCCGGTGGCCTCGTAGCGATGAGCACTGATGTGGACCCTGCATTTACAAAAGCCGACGGCTTAGTCGGGCAGATAGTTGGAAAGGTCGGTAAGCTTCCAGAACCATTGAGCACATTTACGATGAGCTATTCTTCGCTTAATAGGGATGATCTACCAAAACAATCCTTCAGGCAAGGAGAGCCGCTGATACTTGGAATAGGCACTGGAACGATGGTAGGGTATGTCAAGTCTACAAGGAAAAATAATGTCGAAGTAGAGCTCAAGCACCAGGCAAGCATTGACAGAAAGGCAAAGATCTCAGTATTGAGAAGTTACAGCCAGAGATGGCGCTTGTCCGGGTATGGTACTCTTGTTTCTTGACGAATTTACAGGCAATAAATAACTTAACTGTCCAAGGACCAAAGGAGGAACTTATCTTAGGCTTTAGGCATTTGCTGGTAGGGATCTGGCTTACAGATTAACACCATGAGCGGGAAATTCCACGCCCTCTTCAGGGGGTTCCCTTTGGGGGTGGGATGAAAGCGAACCGCAGAAGCAGTAGCCCAGAATCATCAGACGAATCTCCATCTGGGAAAATTCCCTTTTTCCATTCGGGAGAAAATGACATCAGACTATGTTTCACTTGGTACGTTCTCAGTTCAGCGAAAATTGCCTCATGGACTTGAGATCTTATAAAATCTCCCTGAGCGTAGATTTCGGCGTGTCCCGCCGTATGATATGATTTTATCGCAAACATACATATTCATTTTTGTTCCATAATCTATATCTGTGTTTCACTTGGGAAGCCCACGCCGTTTACGGGTGGGAGGATGTCACACAGATAAGGAGGCATCTTAGCAAGGGATCATCCATGCCGCCTCTGATCGCCCAGCTGTATGGCAATATAAAACAATTCGGAGGAATCGACGTCACGCGATTCCATTGGTTTCCTTGAGAAGCATGGCATGCAGATAAGAAGCGATGATCTCAGAGTCGTAAATCCTGAAGGTGGGACTGCTGCGTTCGGTACAGAAAACAGGAACATGAAGAGGACGATGATTTATATATTTTCCAACCTTAGCTTGAGGATTGCCAGAGATAATCTAAATGATAAATGATTCGCCCCGCAAACCCATCATTTCAATGGTGGGTTAGGGGCGTAAGAAGGTATATAAGAATGCAAAACAAAACAAGAAATATGGAAACTATGCGTGCCTACAAGTTCAGGATATATC
>JAJZJV010000044.1 GCA_021809925.1 Microcaldota archaeon
AGGAGTGTCAGTAACGTGACTGCAGAAACAGTCGAACGTTACATTGACAGGCATGAATATCCAAAATATGTTCCAGGAACCGGTCGGCAATCAACTCTGGGAGCCTCATAAGAAGCCTCGGGCTTCAGCCCGAGGTAATTCACGCGGTTCGATAATACCTATTCAAGGCAATACCACCTGATAAAGGAGATGGGAAAAGCAGAGCCGAGAAAGTTAGTTGATTATGAATAATATACTTAGTAGGCAGCTTATGCACAATCTAACAATACTTTCCTTAACACATAAGTTTTTTATAAACTACGGTAGTATGAATATCGTACTCTGTGGGAAATGGAGCACAATAAGTAAAATGGTGATAAGATGAGAGGAGAAGGCGGAGGAGACTAAATAATGGAAAGATTACACATATTAGTAATCTTCTTCAGATGTTGTTATTGTTTTTAATCCTTTTTTATAAATCGGAATGAGATTAGATTGTTTTGACAATTCGTTATTAAACTTTCTAAATCCTAAGTTTCCTACAAGTGTTTCTGTTGTTATAGCGGATTCAATCTCACTTCCTCTCACTATATCATGTACTCTTTTCTCTGTAGCTTCAGCATCTCCGTCATTGAATATTGGCATAATAAAGAAGAGACCGCGCGGAAATGCCACGTCTCCAACGAGCAGGTACTTATTGACAGGAGTCTCCGTATCATCAACTATATCAGATAAGTAAAGCCCTCTGTTATCATTGAACTCTTTCATGTCAAGCTGATTGGCTTTTACTATCATTGCATACTTTATCGGAAGGTTCTGCATTGTTATTGTTATTCTATATATTATCTTTCTCTCAAGGAGACGATGGTAAGTATATTGTGCAGCGCCTCTTCCAAGATTATACTTTCTGTCTATATCAGCAAAATCAATATTTCCATTCTCATTTAGCTCCTTAAGCACAAGATAATCGCTATTAAGGATCTTCTCCGGAGATCTTCTCGGGCTCTCCTTGCTTCTATGCCAGACTTTATCCTTAAGCACTTCAAAGAAGGCATCTCTCATAGGTATATAGCCATAAGAGTATGTGATATAGCTCACGTACCTGTAACTTGGAAATGGGGCTAAGACTGGGTCAGACTCCAGCCGGTAAAGATTTATCTCAAGCATTCGCGTGTTCTCAGCAAGAATGTATATAAATAAATCATAGGGTCCTTTGAGCAACGCTGCATACTGTATGCTGGGCTCCTTCTCAAGCACCTTCTTTATGGCTTCTGAACTCGGCTTGGCATCTTTGAACTTTATAAGCACTACAAACCTAAAAAAGCCAAAGAAGCTGTACCCGAATTCAAGCGTGTATTTGATGTTGTATCTCTTCTGGAGTTTTTCTATCCTGTGCCTTGTTGCCGAACTGCTAAGCCCTATGTCTCTTGCCATTGATTGCACTGTCGAACGCGCATTAACGCTTAGAAGCATCAGGAGCCTTAAGTCTATCTTATCTAAATGTGACTCTTTCTTTATCTCGTTTCTATCCGTTTCTGCATCCTGCTTCACGAAATGTCCGTCCAGATCGATGTAACCTACGAGATGCGGCATGCTGTTGCCTATCTCATACAGATAATATTTGCCTTTGTCCTGTATCAATCGCAGCTCTCCATGCTCCATCCTGAGTTTCTGCAGTTCTTCAGCCACTTTATCCGGAATTCCCTCTCCATCTGGTTTCTTGCTTCTCTTCCTCGCTTCTATAAAGGTGCCATCATTATCAATCTTTCCAAGATACCTGGTTTTCATCCGTACCTTCTTCTTCTGGCTATCCCACTTACCCTCATACTCAATAACATAATAGTGATCACCGAAAGGCTTTGCATATAAGTACCTTCCTCGTTCTTCATGTATCTTATCGAGGATTTCCTTCACCTTTTTAGGTAAAACCATATTATCCTATATTGAATTATTTAGTATAATATTTAAGGCATGACCTATATAAACTTGTAATATACTATAAGTTATACATCAAAGCTAGCGTTTCTACTAAAAATTCCGATTCTTTTTATTTGATTCTTCATACAAAAACAAAAACAATAACACAAAGTATAAATAGAAGGCAGTTTAATGTAACACTTCATGGAGGGATGGTATCTGGAAAGTGGCTATTTTTAAAGTACGCACAGATCCCAATCTAATCGTATTTCCCACACACCGCTTTCTTGCCTCCCTCTTTCCCTTTTCTACTCCTTAAACAAAGCTTTAAAAGCAGCCTTAAACGCATTTCCATCAAAAGCTAACGCTTAAATAGGAGTAACGCCTTCTTTATATCACATACGGAAAGGTGTGATTGGGATCCCAGAGAGATAGATACCCAAAATAAAAAGAAGTTCAAAAAAAATTTGACCAGGTTTGCACTTCAATGAGTTCCTGACCTTCAGCAAAACTCTCTCTGGATAATCTTTCGGCATTTGTGGGAATGTGCGATGTGTTGGATTAAGTATACTTTGAAGCCTTTAATGGTGGGGAACAATGGCTCAGAGTGAAACCTTGAATAAAATACCTACTGGAATACCTGGTCTTGATGAATTGCTTTCTGGCGGAGTGCCTGAAGGAAGCCAGATGCTTTTGGTAGGCGAGCCTGGTGTCG
The DNA here is from genome assembly GCA_021809925.1 of Microcaldota archaeon. Classification (GTDB taxonomy): domain Archaea; phylum Micrarchaeota; class Micrarchaeia; order Micrarchaeales; family CABMGC01; genus JAMCSO01. The sequence continues at coordinate 2,612 of JAJZJV010000044.1, forward strand.
GGAAGACTCTGCTCTCTTTCGAGGTTGCGTACAACAGCGCAAAAGAGGGAAGGCCCTCATTATTCATGACAATGGATCAGAGCAAGAACTCATTGCTTAAGAATATTAACTCCGCGTTTCCTGGATTCGATGGGATGAAGGATCTGATAGATAAGAATTCCTTCAATGTCGCTGAGAGAGCGATGGATATGGAGTTCAAGAGCAGGGAAAATCTAGTGATCTTTGTTGCAGAGATAATGCGGCTAATAAAATCAAACAATGCAAAGCTTCTGGTGATGGATTCCATAAGCCTTCTGAGGTCTCTTGTGGATGACGACAGGACTTATACCAGGGCACTTAACTTTCTGGTGGAAACCTTTAGGAATCTCGGAGTGACCAGCATAATAAACATAGAGTCAAGGAATCCGACAAAAACGGACCTGCCTGGCTTATACGAAGAGTCGATGTTCGATGGGATAGTTCTTCTGACAAAGTACAGGAAAAGCGAGGAGAGCCAGTTTCTCAACGCATCAATCTCAAAATTAAGGTATTCAAAGTACAGGAACTCTCCAATCACATTGGAGATCACTCCAAACGGAATAATGCTGAAGAAAAGCAATTGATCTCTTAGGCTACACCGAGCCTTGCTTCTTCTGTTATCATCTCTGGAGACCATGCCGGGTCCCAGACGAGATCGACTTCAACTTTCTTGACTCCCTTAACACTCTCCGTTCTGAGCTGAACATCAGCTAATATTATGCTTGTGACCGGACACATGGGGCTTGTCATCGTTATCTTTATCGTAACCTCATTTTCCTCATCAACATCTATCCCGTAAAGAAGGCCAAGATCTACTATGTTTATACCTATTTCTGGATCTACTGTATTCTTCAGCGCCTCTGTTATTGCTAATCTACTAATCTTGTCCATAATATCCTTCTCTTGGAACAACTGCATTTGTTGTTACATCAGAATTATTTAATGATATATTACTACGCAAAGCAATAATAATCTTAAAGTATGCAATATACTCGTGGGATTAAGCCTCTCTTACTTCTCTAAGAGGCAGCAGATTATTGGATGGTGGTATTTAGTGAAAAAGAAGACATTTGAAACTCTTACCTTCTTTATAATAACAGTGTCCATATTTTTCTTGCTAGAGAGTCTAAGCGTACAAGTCAACATATTCACTGGATTTGCTTTTGGGGCTACATGTGGTGGCATAGTAACTGCCATAATAAATAAAACCTGGGAAAAGATAGGTCCAGAGATAGAGGGCAAAGCGCCAAATTATGCTAATCACGGGATGTTTGCGAATTTGAAGTATCTTCAGACAAAAAGGACAGCGAAGCAGGCAGTCGGGTTTTATATCGCATTTTCGATAATAATTATTTTAATAACATCTATCTCTGGAGGAATTATCGGGATCCTCTTTTATTTACTTTCTCTAGGAACGTTGGCCCAGATGTCTCAGACTGCCCAATTTATTGGTTCTATGATGGCAATAATAATTATCTCCTTGCTCGGATTATTATCATTGCGATCCAAGAAAAGCTTTAACGATTCTGTACAGCTTGCTCTTGTTGTGATTGGTATTGTCTTAGCAATATTCTTTAGCGGTATGTTGGGATTAATACTTATTGCATATCTGACGACCAAAAGAGATTATTCTGGTACCAATCCAAAAGAATCTGATGTTAATGTATCCGAACCAGGATCAAGCGCTTCCATTTCGGATACTAATAACATCACAACAAACCCGTCTGAAGGCAACCAAAGCCCAGCCAAACCTCCGAGCTCAAAAATCGAGTAATCAAACAGAATTTATAGATTTTCCATACTAAAATTATCTGAGCAAATGGATACAATTACAACAATAGAGGTATACTTACTTTATATTCTACTAGCACTAATCTTGGCTTTCCTCTTCTGGACTTGGCGCAAAGGTTTGGCATGGATTGATCACAATACAGAAGAGAAAATCAAAAAGAAAACAGCGCGAAGCAGAAGAAGCTAAAAAGAATCAACAGAATCTTCAAGACTCTGCAAAACCTCCTGGCTCAACGTTTTAGTTACTAAGACCCAGAACTCTTGACCCAGGAATTATAATTATCTACAAATTTCTTGCTTTCTATAGAGTAAACTCCTGGCGATATTCCATAAGTTTGTGGGATATCCGCAGTAAGTTTATAATACCCACTCCCTTCCCATGTCAAAGTTCCATCAGGATTCGCCTGATATGGGTCTGATTTTGTTCTGGCGTTTCTTGTATCATATCTACAGTTCGTGTTTTTTAAATACCTTCAAGTAAAACCACAGTATAACCAAAATGATAACAATCGCAACTGCAGACATTATATCTAACATCCACCTCCCTAAAAGTTTATTTGTACTGTGAAACTGGTTTAAAGTATTTGGCAATGTATTAT
>JAJZJV010000045.1 GCA_021809925.1 Microcaldota archaeon
ACTGCCGTTTTGCATCAGGATAGATCCTGAATTTGTAAGCCCTTGCCAGTTCCATGTTCGCCATCTATTTTATCTATATGTTCCTAAATTTTTATGTCTTCTTGTTCTGCGGTTCGCTCTCATCCCACCCATAAATGGCGTGGGATTTCCCACTCACGTTGTTAACTGAGCAATGTGCGGATGGCTCATATTTTAAGCTTTTTATAGTTTATGATAAGCATGGAAGAACTCCTTGGATTGATTTCAGAGCTGATAAAGATACCTTCAGTTAGCTACAGCAGAGAACTTTGGGACATTGGAAGCTTTATCTCAGATTGGTTTAAGGAGAATGGAATAAGCGCAAAGACGATCAAGATAAATGATTCGCCAATGGTAATTGCCTCTGTAGGCAGAGGCAAGAGAAGGATTATGCTCAATGGACATATGGACGTTGTGCCTGAAGGCTCTAGGAAAAAGTGGAGATATGATCCTTTTTCCGGAAAGAGACATAATGGAAGGATATATGGAAGAGGATCTTCGGATATGAAAGCTGGTCTCGGGGTGCTTATGAATGCAACTAAGGAACTCGCAGACATGATTGATTACAAGATTGATTTTGTCGCTGTTCCAGACGAGGAAGTTGAGGGAAAGGGTTCTCTTTATCTATCTGAGAGGTACAAGCCAGATGCTGTCTTCCTGGCAGAGCCATCCAACTCTGAGCTAATAGGGATAGGCGAGAAGGGAATTCTTCAGCTTAGCCTGATAGCAAAGGGCAGATCTGTGCACAGCAGCCTTGCTTCGAAAGGAGAGAATGCAATAATGAAGATGGCAGAGACACTCTCGAATCTATCCAAGATCTCAGAGATAAAGACAGAAGTTCCAAAAGGCCTGAAGGAAGCCATGGAGACAAGCTTGCAGATATATGGAGAAGATGCTGGCAGAATAACATTCAATGCAGCGATGATATCAGGAGGAGAGAGGGCAAATGTTGTTCCTGCAGAATGCAAGGCAACAGTTGACATGAGAATACCCCCAGGAACAACCTCTGATAAAGTGCTTTCGTGGATAGGCAAGAACAGTAGAGAGTGTGAGATAATCAAGGAAGAAAAGAGCGATCCGACTTACACAAGCCAGGACAATGTGTATGTAAGATCATTAATAGAGAGTGCAAGAAGGTTTGTGAAGGACGCACGGCCATATGTCATACTCGGTGCCACTGACGGGAGGTTCTTTAGAGAAAGAGGAATACCTGCAATAAAATTCGGCCCTGGAAGGCTTGAAGAGGCGCATACGGCAAATGAATCAGTATCTGAAAAAGAGATCATCATCGCAGATAAGATTTACAAGGATTTCCTCACAGGATTGAACAAAACACCTTTTGCATAAGGATGAGATTATTCAAGTAGGAACTTGACAAATTAAGAATCTTTCCGTTAAATTATATTTTGGGGTTTTCTCTCTCTTTTTTATCGTCGGAAATCGGTAGTGCAGAGTCTCCTGGAGGCCGATACGGCGAGCGCATCGGTCGCCTTGCCAGGAGAACGAAAACATGAAAATATCGAAAATAAAGAATAAGATACAGAGGTTTGCGCTGCAACACGCGTAGTCGTGCAGCACTACGAGCACACGAAGAAGTTTGCCAACATATCGTCGCATTAGTGATAAAACAGATGGATGGATTGACGGATGTAGAACTCGTTGGTACGAAAATTGGAAGAATAATCGGTTACAAGAAAAGACCAGATTATTCTATCTTCTCTAAGGTCAGAGAACGCGCAGAACCTGAAATATTCGAAGAACTGAACAACTGGATTCTACAGAACAGACTTAACGGAAGGCAAATACGGCTAATCGCACAGGATAGTACTGATGTGCCTGCATTTCGCGCAAGGATAAGTATGCGAGAACTGGATATAGGACCCCATCAAAGAGGGAAGAGGAAGATGCAGATGGAAGGGCCAACGACATGTTCTTTGGTTACAAATTGCATATGATTTGTGATGCAGAGACTGAAATCCCTGTAAGTTTCTACATTGCACCTGGAAACAGGCATGATTCTGTGTTCTTCGCCAGATTATTTGACGATTTAAATCAGAGATTTTGTATTGCACATGGTGCGAAGTATCTTGCAGATTCTGCCTTTGACGCAACCCACATATACAAGGAACTTCATGAGAACGGAGTAAAAGCAGCAATCTCCGCCAACGGAAGAGGGCATAGAACGTCAGAGGTTCCAAAGGATCCGGAATATAAGAAAAGATGAGCAATTGAGGGGGTCTTCTCAAGGTTAAAAGAGGTTTTCGGACTTGCAAAGAACAGAGTGATCGGGATGAAAAAGGTAGCGATACACATCCATTCTTGCATTATTGCATATCTGGCCAGTTATCTGATGTGATCAATTATGCATCTTGACGATGGTGGTCTTATGTAAATGTCAACTTCCTAAGGGCCTTGAGCTCTAAAAAGATTTATATACTTATTCGTACACATATCATCGTATATTCTTTTATCTTATAATCTATGAGATTAGTCTCAGGGTTTTTAAGAAATTGACTCTATGCTATATCATGCTTGCATCTTTGATGCACCAATGAGATGAGGTGTCTAAATGGCAAAATCTTATGTAAAATTCGAAGTATCTAAGGAAGTCGCAGCGAAGGCTCTTGATGCAGTAAGGCTTGCAAAGCAGTCAGGAGTAGTCAAGAAGGGAGTCAATGAGGTCACAAAGAGCGTTGAGAGAGGACTTTCATCACTGGTTGTGATTGCAGAAGACATAGAACCTGAAGAAGTTATAATGCACATACCTTCACTCTGCGAACAGAAGAAGATACCTTTTGTATACGTTCCTACAAAGCAGGAGCTTGGTAAGGCAATTGGACTGAATGTCACATGCGCTGCGATCTCAATTGAGAAGGCAGGAGAGGGAGAAGGCGCAGTGAAGGATGTTGTTTCAAGAATAACAGGAAAGAGTTCAGGAGCTGAGAAAGAAGCAAAGCCTGCCTCTGAAAAGAAGGAAGAGAAAGCAAAAGAGACAAAGCAGAAAAAGGAAGAGAAAGCAGAAAAAGAAGAATAATTAAACGATGATCTTGATGGCAGAAGAAGTCAAAGACGAATTTGAAGGTTATCTTGCTAGAGTTGTAGGTCTGGAATCAGGAAGGACTGGCATATATGGCGAGATAAAGCAGGCGATGTGCCAAGTGATAGACAAAAAGAGCAGAGACAATGGAAGAGTTATAAGAAGAAACATAGCAGGAAGAATAAAAGTAGGAGACATAATAAGACTTCCTGATACGAGCAGAGAAGACAAGAGGATAAATGCAAGGTAAGAGATGATCGCTTGAAATGCTCATATTGCTCAAAAGGGATAGAAAAAGGGACAGGCCTTATGTATGTAAGGAAAAACGGTGCAATACGATATTACTGCGCAAACAGATGCTACAAGATGAACATTGTTTACAACAGAAAGCTAAGCAATAAGGAATTAAAGAAAAGATCAATGCAGAGCCCCGCAGTAGCCTAATGCTGCGTCTGCTTTAACTGATTCTACTATGCCAAGTGAGAAAGTCATAATAGTCCATTTCGGAGAGCTTTGGCTACGTGGAAGAAACAGGGGCTCTTATATCAAGATCCTCAAGAAAAGAATGATTGAACAGTTGGAAGGAGAGGCATTTAGGCTTGAATCTCTTTATGACCGTTTTCTTATAAGGCCAGATTCTGAAGAGAGTCTGGAAGGCATAAAGTCAAGGCTCTCCAGTCTTTTTGGAATAAGCACTTTTGAGGTATCATATGAGACAGAGCCGAATCTAGAATCGATAAAGGAAGCCGCAGGAAGGGCCATGGATGAACTTGCTGACTTTCCGGTAAGGATAAATTCACATAGATCGCATAAGGGCTTCGATTTCACATCTATTGATATTATAAAAGAGATAGTAGCTCTTGCTGAATCACGTGGCATAGACGCATCAAATCACGGATACAAGAGCAACATTTATGTTAGCGTTACTAAGGAGAAGGCATATATAACAAATAAGAAGGAGAGGGGGCTTGGGGGGCTTCCTGTTGGATCAAGCGGGAAAGGAGTTGTGCTCCTTTCAGGAGGCATAGATTCGCCAGTGGCAGCATGGTATGCAATGAAGAGAGGCGTAGATCCGATTTATGTACATGTGCATGCATTCAGCAATAACAAAGATGCATACGATTCAAAAATATTGAATATATTGGATATTCTTTCAAAGTACCGGAAGAATTCGATAGTTTACCTGGTGCCATCGCATCTCTTCCAGATGGCAGCACTTAAGTCGGGAAGGTACGAACTGGTGCTGCTTAAATCATTCATGCTTGGGGCAGCTGAGAAGATAGCCGATAAGGAAAATGCAGAGCTTATATTCACTGGCGAGAGCCTTGGGCAGGTTGCATCACAGACAGCATCAAACCTGAGGTCTGAGCAGCTTGGGATTAAATTGCCTGTTCTCAGACCGCTGGTAGGCTTTGATAAAGAAGAGATAATAAAAATCGCAAGAGCCATAGGCACATATGAAGAATCGGTGAAAGAGTACAAAGATGTCTGCTCAATAAACTCAAGGAATCCGAAGACACATACCAGCCCTGAGAAGTTGAAGGAAGTAATCAAGAGTACAGGCATGAGGAAGATCATATCGCAATCATTGAAGATTTCGTCTAGAGAGTCTGCGAGAGGAAAGTAGGTTTAGATGTTCTGGACTCTGATGCTTTATCTATATGGGCGTAAAACCCACTCCCTTGAGGGGTGGGATATAAGCCCACCGCAAAGCATATAACTTCTAAAGCGTGTAATAAAAACATGGTCATCATGAAAACTGCATATAAATACAGAGC
>JAJZJV010000046.1 GCA_021809925.1 Microcaldota archaeon
CTCTATTTCTACTTCTTTTACAAATAAGCCACGTTTTCCATAACGGACGAGATTCTTTTTGGACTCCAATATTGCGCCTTCTTTTTGTATTAATTCTTTATACAGAATGCGTCCAGAAGGTAAACGACCTTATTCGTCAATATGACGATGTTTCTGTTATTGAAACTGTGTTTCATTGGAATCATCTGATTGAAAGCCCACAGGCTTTAGCCGTGGGTAGTTTACATCTATTCATGCATAATTGCATATCTCCTGATTTAGTTTATATGATAGGACATCTGCATCGACTGGGCGATTGGATGCAAATGTCAACTCCCTAACTCCTCTAGCTTTAGTAATATTTATAAGCTTGAACATTCATATAATATATATGGTAATATAATGTCATTATTACTTGATGTACTTATAGCGGTAATAGTCCTGCTTGTTTTGGTTGTGCTTGCAGTAATAGCAATTTACAATGGACTTATATCAAAGAGGAATAGAGTTCAGGATGCATGGGCACAGATAGATGTCCAACTCAAGAGAAGATATGATCTGATACCAAATCTTATTGAGACTGTCAAAGGCTACATGAAGTATGAAAAGAGCACATTGACTCAGATAACTGCACTGCGCAGTTCTATAATGACTGGGTCAGCTCCTGATAGAGCAAATGCAAATAATATGTTAAGCCAGACCTTAAAAAGTTTATTTGCTGTAGTTGAGAACTATCCCGATCTCAAAGCAAACCAATCCTATCTAAATCTGCAGCAACAGCTTACGGATACTGAAGACAAGATAGCCTTTGTGCGAACCTCATATAACGATTATGTTCTAGACTTCAATAACTCTATACAACAATTTCCAGGAAATATCTTTGCACCTAGGTTTGGGTTTAAGAAGGCAGACTTCTTCCAAGCACCAGAAGAAGAAAAGGCTGCAGTAAAAGTGAGCTTTGATGATGCCAGTACGATTGGAGGAACATCACAGCCTCAAGCGCAGCAGCCACAGCAGCCATCCTCCCCATCCCCAAAAGGCCAAAAGAAGCAAGACGGCTCGAAATGAGCGTGAAGACAAATGGCAAGTTTTTTTGATGAAATAGCTAGGAACAGGGCAAAATCAGTACTACTAATGTTATTATTTGGATTATTATTTGCTGGAGTCATCTACGCATTTGTAATATTATTGGGCGGAGGAGTCTTTGGATTCCTTGTTGGAATAGTAATAATAATTGTATATGCGGCATTCTCCTACCACCTTGGTTACAAAATGGTTCTGAAATTCTCTGGAGCTAAGGAAGCAGACAAAAGCCAGTATAGTTCATTATATAATATGATAGAGGGTCTATCAGCCGCAGCTGCAATACCTATGCCGAAAGTTTATATTATACAAGATCCAAATCCAAATGCCTTTGCAACTGGAAGAAACAAGAAAACCTCTGCAATAGCTGTGACAAGCGGCTTGCTCTCTACAATGGATAGGGATGAACTTACAGGGGTATTGGCACACGAGACCTCACATATAGCTAACAATGATATACAGTTTATGACAATAGCTGTGATATTTGCTGGTGTCATAGGCCTTATTGCAGCATATGCAAGGATGATGTTTTTCTTTGGTCCATCATTCAGGAACAATAATGAAAACGGTGGCATAATCCTGTTAATAGTGCTCGCCATAGGTCTTCTAGCTCCCTTATTTGCAATGCTCATACGCCTCTCAATCTCAAGAAAGAGGGAGTACATGGCAGATGCAAATGGCGCCAGAATGACACGAGCCCCGATGTTTCTTGCGAATGCCCTCAAGAAGATACAGGCTTATCAAAACAGCCCAAAACCATCTCCAGTTAAGCACGCCAATGAAGTTACCGCTCCAATGTACTTTGCAAATCCACTAAGTGTAAAGAGCATATCAAACCTCTTTTCTACACATCCTCCAATAGAAGACAGGATCAAGAAACTCGAAGAGATGTATTGATCATACTATAAATGAGCCTGAGAGGTCAGGCATGTAAGCCTGGCTCCCTATCTTACTTCTCAGCAGATGAGAATCTTTTATCAACATCGTCCCAGTCGATAACGTTCCACCAGCTTTCTACATACTTGCCCCTATCATTCTTGTACTGGAGATAGTATGCATGTTCCCAAACATCAACGCCTAACAATATCTTCAATTCTGGGAGGTGCATGAAGTTCTGCTTCTCTATCTGTGTCAATACGAGCTGGTCTATCTGGCTGTCATAAAGCAAGAGTGCCCATCCGCTCCCTTCAACAGTCTTGGCTGCATCTGAGAACTGCGCCTTAAATTTATCAAAGCTTCCAAAGCTCTTATTTATCTCATCTGCGATCTTTCCCCCAGGGGTTCCTCCACCTTTTCCAGGAGGAGCCATATTTGGCCAAAATACGCTATGTAAAATATGGCCTCCAAAGTTGAAGCTATAATCCCTAAGAACAGCCTTCATGTCTATCTGAATTTCACCGTTTCTGGCTTTTTCAAGTTTCTCAAGCGCTGCATTTGCTCCGTTAACATATCCTGCATGATGTTTGTCATGATGCAATTTCATAATCTCTTCTGAGATATGCGGTTCCAAAGCATTGTACCCATATGGAAGTTGTGGAAGTTCATATTTCTTTCCCATTTATAACACCATGTTATAAATGAATAAAAATTTCTATTAAATGTGCGCAAGACTATTTTGTCATAAAGTATCAGATAACTTCATAACTCTATTCAGAAATAGAATAAAGGCTGATGAAACAAATTCTTTTAGAATTTGCATAATCATGGTAAATGGATTTGGGTGTCTCACTTGCAGAAAAAAGTGTTTGATGGAAGCATAAATTATATTCAGATAATGGACGAGGAAGGGAACATTGACCAACTTCTTTTCCCAAAAAACTTGTCTGATGATACAATAACAGAGATGTACAAGAAAATGTCCCTCGCAAGGGCTCTTGACGCTAAAATGCTAAGCTTGCAGAGACAGGGGAGGGCAGTCACTTACGCTCCTTTGGTTGGCGAAGAAGCAACGCAGATAGGAAGTGCAATGGCCATGCGGAAAGACGATATATTCGTGCCGTCTTTTAGGCAGCATGGAGTCTATCTTGCAAGAGGCATGGATCCATCGATCCTTTTCTTATACTGGAGAGGATATGAGGAGGGCAATGCAATACCAAGGCAAGTTAATGGAACTCCTGTAATAGTTCCTGTCGCTACACAGATGCCGCATGCTTCTGGAGTTGCTTTCGCTCAAAAATATAAGGGTAAGGATGTGGCTGTTGTGTCCTATCTGGGTGATGGGGGCACATCAGAAGGAGATTTCTACGAAGCGATAAATTTCGCAGGAGTTTTCAAACTTCCATTAATATCAATAATTGAAAACAATCAGTGGGCAATATCTGTACCAAGAAAGAGCCAGACCGCGTCTGAGACACTAGCGCAAAAGGCATTTGCCGCAGGAGTAAACGGAATCCAGGTTGATGGTAATGATGTAGTAGCAGTATACAAGGCAGTTCAGGATGCAATTGCAGCATCAAAGACCGGGCCCACAGTGATAGAATGTGTTACTTACAGGATGAGCTTGCATACAACAGCTGATGATCCTACAAAATACCGAAGCGATGAAGAGGTTAATGCATGGAAACCCAAAGATCCGCTAATGCGGGTTAGAAAATATCTAGATAAGAAGGGCTTGTGGGATGATAAGAAAGAAGAAGCATTGGCAGCAGAACATCAGAGATTTATAGATAATGCTGTAGAGAAAGCCGAAGCCTTCAAGCCAGATCCAAAGACGATGTTTGAACATGTTTACAGCTTTATGCCGGATGTTCTGAAAGAAGAACTTGAGGAGTCGGAAAGCTCAAATTTCTGGAAGGGTGATTGAATGCAGATGAATATGGTTAGCGCACTTAACAATGCACTTGAACTTATATTAAAGAGAGATGAGAATGCGGTGATCTTCGGAGAGGATATAGGAAAAGATGGTGGCGTCTTCAGGGTGACTGATGGCTTGCAGGCCAAATTCGGAGAAAAGCGGGTTTTTGATACTCCTCTGGCAGAATCTGGCATACTTGGCACTGCAATAGGCATGGCTATCTCTGGGCTAAGGCCAATCCCAGAGATACAATTTGCAGGATTCATGTACCTTGGTTTCAGCCAGCTGATAAACCACGCCTCAAGATACAGGAGCAGGACGCGTTCGCTCTTTACTGTTCCTATGATAGTCAGAACGCCAGTAAGCGGAGGTGTAAGGACACTTGAGCACCATTCCGAGAGCCCCGAAGCTTATTATTCACATATAGGTGGTTTGATAGTTGTGGAACCATCAACTCCTTACGATGCGAAGGGCCTTATGATAGCAGCTTCAAAGCTCGACGATCCTGTTATCTTCCTGGAACCAACAAAGCTCTACAGGCTGTTCAAGCAGGATGTTCCTGAAAATGAGTATGAGGTGCCTATAGGAAAAGCCAGTCTTATAAGTGAAGGAGACCAGCTCTCAATAATAACTTACGGAACAATGGTCCCGATTGTAAAGGATGTTATAATAAAAAAGAAGCTTAGTGCCGACATACTGGACTTAAGGACGATAAATCCTCTAGATGAAGAAGCGATAATCAAAAGCGCAAAGAAAACTGGAAGGGTTGTTATAGTTCACGAAGCCTCACTTAGTTTTGGTGTTGGGGCTGAGATAGCTGCAAGAATAGCAGATAAAGCAATCTTTGAGTTGCAGGCTCCTGTAGTGAGAGTAGGATCAAATAGTTTTCCATATCC
>JAJZJV010000011.1 GCA_021809925.1 Microcaldota archaeon
ATCAGGACATCCACATCAAGCTCAAGAAGCTTATCATTCGTTATCTTCTCTCCTCCATCATATCCTTGAACGCTTCCTGAGTTTTTCTTTGCCTCTGCCAGCTTGTTGTAGTCTAGACCTTTTTCGTTGTAGATTCCACCCTTTGAGTCGCTTATGGCAACGATATTCGCACCCTGCTGCTTTGCAAGCTCGAATGCGAAGAAGCCGGCATTTCCGAATCCCTGTATCGCTACTTTGGCGTTTTTCAGATCGAGCTTCTTGAGCTTTGCTGCTTCTCTCAGGACATACATTCCGCCAACTGCTGTCGAATCAAACCTTCCCTCAGATCCCCATATCTCAACTGGCTTTCCTGTTATCATTGCAAACTCATCATATCCAACCATCTTGCTGTACTCATCCATCATCCATGCCATTATCTGGGGGTTTGTATAGACATCTGGAGCAGGTATATCTTTATTAGGGCCTATAAATCGACCTATGGCACGTATGTAACCCCTTGAGAGATTCTCAAGTTCTGTGTCGTTGAGCTCCTTTGGATTGCAGATTATGCCGCCTTTTGCACCGCCATAAGGTATGTTTGCAAGAGAGCACTTCCATGTCATCCATGCAGACAATGCCTTTACTGTATCAAGATTTTCTTGTGGATGGAATCTTATGCCGCCTTTTCCTGGGCCTCTGGCATCGTTGTACTGCACCCTAAATCCCGTAAATGTGGCAGTGCCATTTCGTGTCTTGCAAGGAATGTTGACTGTGAGGGTTCTGGCAGGCTCTCTCAGTATCGCATGCGCAGTCTTGTCGAGGTTCATCAACTCTGCAGCTCTGTCAAGCTGCTCCTGTGCTATCTTGAATGGATCCAACTCTTCGCTCATATTATCACTTATTATAAGCTTACAATGTAGATATCTGCTCGCATAGAAGGCCTATCTTTGAGTCTATCTCCTGCTTCTTTGCACCGTTGAATATCACTGAGAGTATCTCAGAATTCAGCTTCCTGCTCTCAATGTAAGATTTTAGGTTAATGACATCCTTAGAACATTTATTGTTTAAGTACTTGCTAACAGCGACCTGAACTATTCCAAGGCGCTCGGCTATCTCAACCTGTGTATAACCCTTCTTACCCATCGCGTCTGCTATTGATGCTCTTATTGCAGGCAGAACGACCCTGGTTATTCTCTTGCACTCAGGTTCCATAATTTCACTGTTGATCTAAAGGCTTGTTAAAAGTATTTATAACTGTAGCTACATTCCATAGACCTTGCAACAATGTAGCTTCCTAACGCAAATTATGCAGAATCAGCTCTGTAGAAAGCCTATGAATGCAGATACATGGTAACTTAGGTATCTGTGTATTTTATAAACAATATCGATGACTTTCATCTCTCTTCTTCGCATTTTTAGGAGTTTACTCCTCAATTCGTCACCGAATTTCCTCTTCTCTACAGAATTCACAGTCTCTACTTTAGGCCTCTGATTGTATATTTACTTTGGGAAATGATGTCGCATTCTCTTTCTATACTTGCCTCTTGTTCTCCATACAGAGACATCTTCATTTCTTGGAGGTATCACTGCATAACCTCCCAATTCATCGTTTATGCAATCGTGGTTCTCATCAGAATCGAACCCTTTGGCTTCTGTAACATTGCCTAGAGTTACAACTTTCTTTGATTTCCTTGCAACTGGCTTCAATGTCTTGTTATCGCTGATGTGCGACCACCTGTCATAAGAGGCAATTATTCCTTGGTTATCGGTATCGACGGAAATTATGTGTTTCATGAACCGCTTCTTTCTGACTTTCTTGTCGGCTCGTTGTTCATAATAATATGAAGAATGCCTCAGTTTGTATCCTGTCGTGGTGATTGCGGCATTTGCAATATCTGTCTTGAATAGCCGATACGATTTTGCAATGAGAAAGTCCCAGATATACGTCGGTATCCTTTCAAAGAATTTCTGTAAGGTTGTAAAGTGTGGTATCGATTCTTTGAACCCAGGATATTCACACATAACCTCGATCAAGTCTGCAATATCTCGATATGGTTTGTCCTCGTATTTCATCAATAAGATTGCAACTGCATGTTGATGCTGCGTGTATGTTTTCTTGGAAAACTTACCTGAAAAGATGCATATTGTCCTTTTCACCAGTCTGAAACATATGTCAATCGGTTTCTTATATTTCGATTCCACCTTCTTTTCCATCTCGGTCGCCAAATCGAGATGAACTGAAGAGCTTAAAACCCCTTCAGTCTCTATTAGAAATAAGGATTTCTACAGAGCCTACAACGAGTGGTGTTTGTTTTGGTTATACTTTTAATGAATATAGTCCCGGCCAGATTCGAACTGGCGTGTGTGGGTCCAAAGCCCACTATCCTTGGCCGCTAGATGACGGGACTATTATCCATAGTTATTAATTTGTTGCTCTAAATATTTAACTGATGCGATATGTCAGAGAAGATCTACTGGAAGGATCCATATATTAAAGAGTTTGATGCTAGAATTGAGAAATTAAGGGAAAATGAGCTTATCCTGGATAGGACAGCATTCTATCCCGGTGGCGGAGGCCAACCATTTGATACGGGAAGGATAATAGCCGAAGGCAAAGAGTATCATATAACAGAAGAGAGGAAGAGTGGGGATGATGTGATCCATATAGCATCATCAAATATTAATTCTGAAGAAGGTGCGGTTGTCAAGGGCTACATAGACTGGAGAAAGCGTTACTCATATATGCGCTATCATACTGCAATACACATAATAAGCGGTGTAATAGAAAATGGCTATGCTGAGAGCTTCAGCAAAGGCGGCCAGATATATGAGGACAAGGCAAGAATAGATTGGGACATGCCGATGCTAAACAGAGAGCTGGCAGAAAAGATAATTTCTACCTCAAATTCAGTGGTTTCTGAAAGCCATCGTGTATTAGCAAAGAATATACTGCGAGAGGAAGCGTTAAAGATTCCAAACCTTTCAAGAACAGAGCCGGGAAGGGCTTTAATACAAAGGCTTGAGGAAGTGCGCATTGTAGAAATAGAAGGCTTTGACATGCAGGCAGATGGCGGCACTCATGTTTCAAACACCAAAGAAGTAGGCACAATCAAATTGTCAAAGTTTGAGAATAAGGGATCTCACAACAAGCGGATAGAGTTCGTTCTTGTATGATCAGAGTTCCTTTGTCTTTGTATCTATCGGCTTATTCTCATATGCAAGGATCGCTTTCTTTGTTGCTCTCATTGCAAGAGTTGCGCAGTGCATCCTGACGGGACCAGGGTCAATATGTATCATTTTAAGTACATCTTCCTTTCCCATTTTTTCAATATCTTCGATCTTCTTTCCCTTCAGATTCTCAGCCACTATATCAGCAGTCCCCATCGCTATAACGCAGCCATTTCCTTCGAACTTTATCTCATCGATCTTGCCATCACTTACCTTGAGATATACATCTATCTTGTCTCCACAGGAGATGTTCTCCTCATGGGTTGTTGCTTCGGATCCCTCTATTTTGCCCCTGTTCTGGGGATGTTCATACCTATAAATAAGCTCTTCAGCATACATATCCAGTGACATTATTCCACTTCTTCATCAATCGCAACCTTCGATTTCATCATGCATCTGTTCTCTACAAAGAGAAGGCCATGTGCTTCAGCATACTCCCTGGCTTCCTTGCTGAATATTCCTTCCTGGAGCCAAAGAACTTTCGCGTTTACTTCAACAGCCGCTTTTGCTATCTCAAGAGCCTCTTTTGCAGGCCTGAATACATCAACTACATCTATCTTCTTCTTAATATCCTGAAGCGACTTGTAAGCCTTCTCCCCAAGTATCTCTTCAGCAAAAGGATTGACTGGTATAATCGTATATCCAGCCTCCTTCATGTACATAGGGACATCGTGGCTCGGCTTTCCTGGCTCTCTCGAGCATCCTACGACAGATATTACCTTAAATTCCTTCAGTATTTTTCTTATTTTATCTCTTTCAGGATCCTGCATTGCATTACCTAAGAAACTCGTCAGGGCACAGTGGCTTTGCAACTCTGGCAAATATCTTCGCGAAGAAGCTGTTTATCTTGTCCTTCTTTGACAATATGATATAGTAGAATATAATACTTATAACTATGCCAACGATGACATCCGTAAGGTAATGAGCTCCAAGATAGACCCTGCCAACAAGTATGAGAATCACCCAAATCCCATAGAGCGCCCTCACATACTTATACTTGTTAAGGAAGAATAGTAAGCCGGTGAGCACCGTGGCGTGGTTTGATGGAAATGAGTAGCTTGCTTCACATCCTACATGATTTATCCACTGGAGATCTGCAACGCTGCATGGTCTCGGCTCCTTTATAATATCCTTTATAATTTCTGTGATCAAGAAAATCAGAACCATGCCAAAAACAAACGAGAAGACATTCTTGTCCTTCTTAAGGTATAAGTAGAGCGCAAGAAGCGGCAATACTACAAAAAAGCTCGTTCCCATTAAGCTCATGAACGAATTCAATGCGGGATTCGCGAAATAAAGCACTATGTGGAAAGCCCAGTTATTTAATCCTGTTAATATCGAAGACATGCTTACCAATGAGATAAATTATGGGTTTACTATATGATATAATATATAAAACTCTTGCGTTGATATTAGAGAAGATAAGAGATGAAAAATACTGTAATCATGGATACGAGTTCCATACTCTATGCGGCCTCAAAAAACAGCGATCCTTTCGAAGCTATAATGGATCTTCTGGGCGATGCAGAGATGATTATATCCAGCGGAGTAATAAACGAGTTGCGCATGATCTCAAAAAGAAAGAAAGGGCAATGGACATATGCAGCATTCGCCCTCTCTCTGATCAAGGAACACGACGCAAAAGGCGGGATCCTAATCATCAATTCACGGGGCAATGTGGATGCCTGGATTGTTGGTGCAGCAAAGGAAAAGGATTCATACGTCTGCACCAACGACTCCAAATTAAGGGAAGCGCTTAAGAAAAGAGGGGTAAAGGTAATTACCATATCTGAAGATGGAATGGCCAGATAAGGCACTACGTTATAAATATTTCGCTTTCATATATTATATTAGCTTTAATCTTAGCGAGCCAGGTTTTGTTTTAGCTGGATAATGGTGATTCATTGTACTATATATACACTATAAAGGATACGATTAATGTACCTCCATCATATTTCGGAGAAGATATCAAGAAGGCTGCAGAAGAGCTCCTCAGGACAAAATACGAGAGGACGCTTGACAAGGACCTCGGAGTGATACTTTCTGTATTTGATGTAAGGGAGATCGGCAATGGCACAATACTGCCTGGAGATCCATCAGTATACCACACCGTGACATGCAGCATACTCTCCTTCAATCTTGAGGTTGAGGAAGTTGTCATTGGCGAAGTATCTGAGTTAGCCGACTTCGGGTGCTTTGTGAGGCTCGGCCCTATAGATGGTCTTGTTCACCTCTCCCAGATAACAAATGATTATATAAATTACGATAGGAAAATCAGTGCCTTCGTTCTAAGGGCATCTGGAAGGAGCCTGAAAAAAGGAGATGTAGTTTATGCCAAGGTCTCAACAGTAAGCCTAAAAAGCAACATCAAGGATACAAAGATAGCATTGACAATGAGGCCTGAAGGTCTTGGAAAGATGGAATGGATAAAGGAGCCCATAAGGCCAAAGGCAAGAGAGAGGCAGCCGCACAACAAGAAAAGGAAGTGATTAAATGGAAAAAGTTTGCAAAAATTGCAGGTTGATAATAACACAGGGAGAGGTATGCCCTCTTTGCGGCTCAACCTCCCTTACTACAAAGTGGAGTGGATATATAGTCATAATGAACTTTGAAAAATCGGAGCTTGCAAAGAAGCTCGACCTCAGAGTTAATGGAACCTACGCATTAAGCGTAGAGTCCTAATCCTCTACTTTTTCTCTTTTCTTACATACTCTTCGTTTACATGAAGTTTGCTGATCTCATCCATATCCCTCAGCACTGATTCTGCAAAGCTTGCCTTGTTAATAAGGTAATCGGAATTCTTCTCGATTTCAGCTCCGAAGAGCACTGTTGCTGCACTTCCCTCAACCCTGACTTCACTCGGCTTAAGCGATACCTCATCAGCCAGAGCCTCAATCTTCTCTTTAGTGCCATCGATCTTGCTTACTATCTTTATCTCATATATGAGCTTATCTCCTGCAAGCGGGTGGTTTGCATCCACGACAACTCTTCCTGAGTTCACGCTCTTTACTGTAGCAACTCCACCATCTATATCAAGCCTCATTCCTGGATATGGGTCTATATCTCTCTTCTTGAAGTCTGAAAGGGACATGACTCTGACAAGGTCGGGGTTCCTCTCGCCGAAAGCATCCTTTGGCTCCAGCTCAAGCTTCCTCTCCTGGTTCAGGCTCATATCCTTTATTGCATCGTCAAGGCCCTTTATCAGCTTTCTTTTGCCTATCACCATGAGCTGAGGCCCATATCTTCTCTCCTCTTCGAATATATTGTTCTTCTTGGCTATTGACTCATCTGTCGTATAAACAACGCTGTTGTCAGCCGCATGCTTTGCTGTATACTCCACTTTTACAAAATCTCCTTCCTTGAAAGCCATACTATCATCTGCATACTTTATATATTTCCTCTAATTTAAATCATAAAGTCAAAGACTAACTTGTGATTTTATGAATGGCAAAAAGATAATCGAACTAATTGCATCAATATTTATACTTGCAATATTTATTAGCTCTTACGCTTATATAACGACCATTGCGCCGCAACAGCAAAGCTCAAATAACACAACAAACACAACACAGCCGACACTTTACGCTGCGGGGGTTACCAACGCATCGATAATCGGGTACAGTAATATAGTCAAGCTTAACATACGATGCAAGAATCAATCGAGCATAGCTAATGAGACTTCCTCCCTTCTCGGAGCTCTGGAAGGAAACAACTCCATCTCAAACTTCTACCAGAGCTCTATACAGAGCATACTGGTACAGACAGGGTCAACAAATACTACAAGCCTTTACAATTACCTTTATGGGAAGATGGGGAATGATTCAATGGCTTGCATACAGTTCTCTACCAATGCAGAAGTAAAGCTTCCTAGCCAGATGAACTTCACTGTGGAAGGAAAATCATTCCTTCTTCCGATAGCACCAAGCTTGCAGAGCTACAGTCTTCCAATCAACATGACAAAAAATATGAGTCCCATGATAAAGGTAAGGGTTGCAGTCCTTCTGACATTGAACGGGACGATATTAAGTGGGCCCGTGGTAAGTGCAGATTAAGTGGGAATATAGCCTGGTAGTATTATGGATCTGGAAGATACAAGAAAGATAGCAAGGAAATATGCACTCAAGAACGCGATAGACTACGGAAAGGCAAAAGAGAGCGTTGTGGTCAATAAACTCTTATCAATAGATCCAGGGCTGAAGTCTGAGATAAAGGCTCTTTACAAAGTTGCCATGGGGGTTTGTACTGAGGTGAACGCTCTTTCCAGGGGAGAGTTGGAAGCCGAGTACTCGCAGTACTCTGAGGAATTCAAGAGCCTTGACTTGGAAAAGGCAGAGAAGAGCTCAAGGCCCAACTTCAACATCGATGGGGCTGAGCTCACAAAGATGGTAACAAGATTCGCTCCTGAGCCAAGCGGTTATATGCACCTCGGCCATGCAAAGCCAGTGATACTCAGCAACGAGTTGAAAAAGCTTTACGAAGGCAAGATATATCTTTATTTTGACGATACAAATCCAGAGAAGGAGAAGCAGGAGTATGTGGACTCCTTCAAGAAGGACCTTTCGTGGCTGGGAATAACCTTTGACAAGGAATATTATGCAAGTGATAACATCGAGCGCATGTACGGATATTCCTTCAACTTGATAGATTCTGGAAATGCTTACATCTGTGAGTGCTCAGCAGAAGAGATAAAGAAGAACAGGTTTGATGGCAAGGCTTGCAGCCACAGGGAGAGAAGAACTGACGAGAACAGGGCTCTCTTCCAGAAGATGATAAATGGCGGATATGGTGAGGGAGAGGTTCTCCTCAGGCTGAAGGGGGAGATGAAAGCAAACAACACCTCTATGCGCGACCCTTCTCTAGTGAGGGTTAAGAAAAGCAGCCACTACAGACAAGGCCAAAAATATTCCGCATGGCCAAATTACGACTTAAATACTCCAATAATGGATTCAATAAACGGAGTTACGGATATAATCCGGAGCAAGGAATACGAGCTCAGGGACGAGCTATATTATAGGATACTTGACCTTCTCTCCCTCAGGAAGCCAAGAATACACGAGATAGGAAGATTTAAGATAGCAAACAATCTGACATCAAAGCGAAAGATAAATGCGCTGATCAAGGACGGAGAGGTTTCCGGATACGATGACCTGCGTCTTGTAACTATGATGGCATTGAAGAGGAGGGGCATACTTCCAGATGCGATAACCTCTCTCATGCTGAAGTTCGGGATAAGCAAGACAGAGAGCATAACAAAGCTTGACTCGCTTCTTGCAGAGAACAGGAAGTTTATAGAGCCGAATGCAAAGCGCCTCTTCATGGTTAGAGATCCTGTTAAACTTAGGGTCAATGGGCTAAATGGAAAAGAAGAGGTATCTCTCAAGCTTCATCCACATTCCGATCTCGGTTCAAGAACGTATGTACTGAGCAATGACTTTCTTATAAGTAGTGCAGATGCATCTGCATTGAAGGCAAGATCGAGAGTCAGGCTGAAGGATGCGATAACTATCGAAGTGAAAGAGAAAAGCAACAACGGGATTCTCGCAGCAATAGTCACTGGAGATGCAGCTCAAAAGATTCATTGGGTAAATTCCGGAAATTACATCAAATGCAAGATTCTGCTCATCGGAGATCTTCTCAACGGAGAGGAGTTTGATCCAGAGAGTATGAGGGTGTATGAAGGGTATGCTGAGAGCTACGTAAGTAATCTTGAGGAAGGGGAATCGATTCAGTTTGAGAGGGAAGGATTCTTTAATCTCGAGAATAAGAAGGATCTCTCTTTTGTCTCCATCTAATCCTAAATGTGTTAATTACCAAAGACTTTTAAATCTATCCCTTTTATATTATAAAATAGGACAGTTGGTTAACGGCATGTTGGGATATAACTCGATAAATTAGAAGCTTAAGACAAACTTTGTTGCTGGCTGATAATATTGAGCAATGTTATTGTGGATAGGAGCAATCCTGCTTTCAAGCCTGCAGGAACTGCTGATACGATGGAGACTCAGATACTTGACAAGATCGTGAGGGAAGGCTGGGAATCGAGGCTTAAGGCTGAGGGTGGCACGCATAATGCCGAAGCCCTCGAGTCGCACGCAGCAAACATGAGGCACATGCTTCGAAGCGTCGATTATGAGGTTCTCAGTATGCCACACGTCATAGCTAATACGAGGAATATGACCAGATCAGAGCTCAAGGCATATCTCTGTTTTGTTGAGAATCTTGCACATGGTTATAAGATATTGTTCGACAATGACCTTGCGAGCATAATTATTGCAGGGATAACTCTCAAGGCGAAGGATCTGCACTCAATAAGACGCCATTTCAATAATTTCATAAAGCGACTTGAGGAGAGAAAGTCTGGATATCTCCTCAAGCTTAATTCAGAGTCGGGTTCGATAGACGATCTTGTGTTAGAGCTAAGGTACCACGAGTCCAGTTTCTTAAAGTTCTTGCGTAAGAAAAATATACTGAAAGTGAAGCGCAAGATCAAGGCAAAGAACCTCAAGGTTAAGAATCTAAAAACTCGCGCAGGAAAGTATGACCTCCTTGTGGAGGAGCTCAAAAGGAATGTCTCTCCTTACCTCGCGAAGCAATAGAAAAGTATTGCCTGTATCGTGTATCCGCTTTCTACCCTGTTGCTTTTTATCATCTCGATTGCCTTGCTTATCTTTACTCTTTCTACCGTTATTATCTCATTCTCCTCAAGCATCTGTCTTCCTTTCTTAAGCTCGGTTGCCGTGAAGAAAAGAATCTTTTCGGTAGAGAATCCCGGAGAACTATAAGATTCAAATAGTGGCTTGATGCTTCCTGCAGTGAATCCAGTCTCCTCAGCGAGCTCCTTAGCTGCCCTAATCTTAGGATCCTCGCTGCCCTCAATCATTCCTGCAGGCAATTCGTATACCCACTTGCCAATTGCCGGTCTATACTGCTTTATCATTATTATCTCTTCATCGTTTAATATTGGCAGGATCATTACCGCATCCGTGTGCTTCACATATGTCCATACCGCGGTCTTCCCGTTAGGAAGCTTTTTATCTTCTTTTACAACATTTATGCTGAATTCCTCCACAAAAACACCTATAATCTTGCAGCTATCTCTGCAGATATATCTATCACATTGCAATCTCTTGAAGGTATGGTATTCGTTCCGTAGATCTCGCTTACTCCAGCTTCCTTTATCTTTTTATACGCATTATCTGCAAGCAGAAGATGCGTCGCATATGCAACAACGATGTTTGCTCCACCTTCCGATGCGAACTTTGCGGCCTCTATTATGGTTGATCCAGAGCTGATCATGTCATCAACGATCATAACCTTCTTTCCAGAGAAGTCGTAATTGCCAACACCCTTTATGCTTATTGCTCCGCTATCCCTATTCCTCGTCTTCTCAAGATAAGTGTATTTACACTCGAATATCTCTGACATCTTCCTTGCCCGTTCTATTCCTCCTTCATCTGGGGAAAGAATGATCTCTGGCATAAATTCACCTTTAATCTTTGCAGCTATCATCTCAGATACATCTACAACAGCCACGTCTCCTTCAAAATATGAGAGAACATCCAATTTATGTGGCTCTACAACAACTATTCTTCCGATTCCAGCATTCTTTATAATCTTAAGCACAGACGAAGCGCTCAGAGCATCTCCCTTTCCGAACCTGTCATTCTGTCTTAGATATGATAAATAAGGTATCACAGCAGTTATCCTCTCAATACCGATTCCCCTCAATGCATCAGCAATGAATACGAGTTCCATCAGGTGTTTTTCCTGTGGGTAATGCGTGGATTGCACTACTACTGCTTCTCCTTCCCCATCTTCTGGAACGCGTATGTAGGACTCTCCATCGGAAAAAATCTTATAGTCTATCTTCACGAGCCTGGAACCAATCAATTTTGATATATTAACAGCAATGCCGTTTTCTGCTGTGCCTTCTACTATAAACATAAGACTCACACATATACCAATTGCGCAAGAAGGAATATAGAAGTAACTTACTATGTCCTGAGAATCTGGATCAAAGGCTCCCCTCTTTTTACTTCTTCATATCTGGATATTGCAAGTATCAATCCGGCATAGGACCATGCAAGATCCTCTATCGGCTTTCCATCATTGGCATTAAGATAGCCACCATGATCCTCTTTAGGATTCATTACATCAATAAGTTCCTGCTCTGGAAGACCCTTTGAATAAACTCCTGTTCTTTCTTCCCATTGATTTACAACGTGATCTATTATACTCTTCGCTTTCTCCACTTCTCCATTGTTTAGGTAATATACTGCAAAAGAGAGCCCTACAGGTAACCATCTTCCATCACCAAAATAATTGTATGCCTCAAAGCTGACTCTAAGAGGAAGCACATTGGGCTTTTCTTTGTCTGCTCTTCCTCCGAACAGATCTCTCTCTACAACTTCCATGGTCTTCCTCTCAACCCCGCTCAATCCAATAACCTTATCAGATATCTCGAAGAGCGTAAGCATATGTGCCAACGTTCCATCAACACCGTTTTCCATAACTATTCTGCCAAAAGGGACCTTGGATCGATATATTACACCCTCTTTGATAAAGTACTTCTTTAAGAATTCAATCGGCCCGTCAGGACAGTCTCTATTTAATCTCTCAAATGCCGAAATCTCTCCCTCACTTATCTTTACAATCCCATTCCTCGCAAAGAAACGCGCACTCTGGAAGGCAACGTCTGCTGCAGCAACATTATAAGAATGTATCAGCCCATGTTCCATCTCCCATGCATCTGCGCTCTCCAAAGGGTAATTTGTCCCCACATATTCTAGCCCTATTTTAATAATATTTGATAATGCTCTTCCTTTGGATCTTTCCAGTGGAGAAAATCGTGCTTCATTAACTATAGACAACATTACCAACGGCACGCTATCATTCTGCCGTAATCCTGTGTTATACTCCATCTGTTCATCATCGTAAATCCTCTCAAAGTCGCGTGAACCAAGAGTTCCCCTGTAATATCCAAGGTCTCTGCCAACCTTTGTTGGTATGTGATACTTATTTTTAAAATAGTCCTGGTTCTGTACGCATAATTCAAGCCCCCTTTGGATATTGGGAATGAAGTTCTCTATGGCTCTTATATTGAACGAGGTAATTCTTTTTCCAGCTGCTAATGCTTTCAGCGCCAACTCCGGATCTTCTCTTTTTAAGTCATTATATGCTGTGAACAGAGCTATTGCAACAATTGACGAGTCTCTAAACCAATGTGGATCATATGCTCTCCATATCGCAGAGGCGCGCATGTATCCACTCTCTTCTACCTGTCCTATAAGATGCTTAACTGCTCTCCCATATGCCCTTTGATATGTATCTTCTGATCTGATACTATCTACATGTCTCTCAATTGTGATTGCCATTTGATCACCCAGACTAATTTAAAGAGGTATCCAGACAGAGCTCAAGCTAAAGACAATGCAAAACAATCCAACCATACAGACCTCAAAGTCTGAGACCCCATAAATCTAACTCAATGCCAAACTATTTAAGATTTAGCTACAGCCACTCGAGTATGCCACAAGCAATTGGGCGTTACTCCACATAAGAAAATGCGTTGCTGCACATAACTCTTACTTGCTCTCATTAATTATTGAGTAAACCACAGAGTATATGCATTTGTTTCGCCTCATCGCTCCGAAAAAGTTTCTGGTGCCTTCAGCATCAGCGCTTATGCTCAACACATCAACACATGTGCCAGAATAATGCTGATGCAACTCTATCTTTATTATATTCTCGAACTTATGCAGGATGTCAGACACATGGTTCTTCTCAGCTTCCTTGTATGTAAGAACAAATACACTATCTACAATGCCATTCATAACATCCAATCTTTCATAATCATTGAGCATGCTCAGCACGGCAGTCCTTAACATCTTAGACCTGCTCTTGAAGCCGAGCTTCTTCTGAATCCCCTCAAGTTCCTCTAGCGACTTTTTATCTATTGATATGCTCAGTATCTCCAATCTCTCACTTAACATTGATAATTAGAGACTTGACAAATTAAGAATCTTTCCGTCTAATAGTGTTTGTGGTTTCCTCTCTTTTTATCTTCTGAAAATGGTGGGAATGGGGTTTCCTGTTGGTGTTTGCCACATCCTTGCCAGGAACTTATACAATTAAGTTAATAAGTTATTAAGAAATATTTATTAATATATGCTCAAATAAATAATAGGTTCTAATGATAAAGAATCTTCTTTGCATGGTGCAGAGAAGTCTACTCCGCTTGTGTGGTAAGATATCATTAACCTGCCAAGAGGTACCAACATGGGCCCGATAAACCTTTACAATCCCTCTAACGTGGACTTTATAGCTGCATTAATAATATCTTACCTGCTCGGCATAGTCCACGGAATAACTCCAGATGAACATACATGGCCAATAACATTCTCATATGCTGTTGGAAGCGGAAGCACCAAAGGGGGCTTGAAGGCAGGGCTAATATTCTCAAGCGGTTTTACATTGCAGAGGGCTATCCTTTCAGAGGTGGCTTACTTCGCGCTTGCCGGAATATTCATGACAGCATTTGCATTCGGAATAACTTATTTCTGTGTCGGAGTTGCAATGCTCGCTGCCGGAGTCTATATAAAAAAGAAGGATATTTATCCTCATTGGCATGCAATTGAGAATCGACTTGATGCAGTATTTGGCGTACATAAAAAAGGGAGTGATGATCAGCGCAGGGAATTTAAGCACATACAGAATCCAATAGAATCTTCAGAAATTTCTAATAAGCTTAAGCCTGTGCCAAGCAGACTTGCCTTTATCCATGGGATTATAGCGGGGTTTGGATTCGGAGCATTTGCATTGATAATATATACAACATTGTCTCCATCTATGCCTAATATGTGGCTTGGATGGCTTCCAGGTTTCCTTTTCGGATTGGGAACTATGACGATGCAGGTAACGTTTGGTGCATTCTTCGGTAGATGGTTATCCAAGGCAAAGAAGCTTACAAAGCAAGGTATAACCTTTGTATCGAGGTCAATAAGTTCTGATGTCCTCCTTTACGGAGGCATTGCATTTGCTGTAGGTGGAATAGCCATCTTGGCATTCCCACAACTACTCACATACGTAATAGTAACACCAATCAAGATCCACAATCTCCATAACCTCGGGATAGGATTTTTCCTTGTGATAATAGTTGTTATTGTGATAGGACTTCTATCATACCGGACATCGATGAAAAAAGCGGTCAGGTTATATAGACGCAAACAAAGAAGATAGCTATATTTACTCATTATCCATGCATGCTTATACATAAGCCTCAAACATTATTTTCTTCTAATTTGAACTCTGAATCTTTTTTGTGCAACTGGTCCTCGCAGAGCTTCTTCGAGAAATAGATGTACAGGAATTCGCCAGATACTTTGATGGCTTCTTCGTATACAAGTATTCGACTCCATTGCAGTCGAACTTTCCACATTCATTGTCAAAACCTTTTATGAGATTCCCATGCGTGCCTACTTTCTTCGGCTTCAAAGCCAAATAGTGCAGGTCTTTCTCAACAACTATATTCTTTACCTTTGTGGTGTTTGCACCACAGCCAAACATCAAAAGAGATCCTTTGTCAAGAATCTTTGTTCACATTCCCAGCATCTCTCTCGCGTTCGTCTTGTCATGAACGTTCCCCTGCATGGTCAGTGCAGTAGGTAGTCTTTTTATTCCTGTAGAAATGCCCATGTAACCTGTTTCTTATCAGGTCTATGGTCTCTTGAATATCCATGTGCTGCAAACTCTGCATTCTTGCCTTCGAAATAAGACGAGGAGAAATCTGATATCTGAATCTTGTATATCAACCGCATCTCTATTTATCTTTGATTAATATACTGCCTAATGGTGGTGTTACGCTTTTCACGTGGTCGATGGGAATACATAACCTGCCTTATAGATTTTTAAGAAGTGGCGAACTTAAGCTTTTAATATAATCCCAAATTTAAAACGGGGAGTCCGTGATTTGAACACGGGTCGCAGCCTCCCGAAGGCTGAAGCCTACCAAGCTAGCAGAACTCCCCATTTGATCAGAGAACAAGAGCTCCGTCATCTTCTATAAGTATATCATCTTCTATTCTGACTCCCCCGAAGCCTGGCAGATATATCCCTGGTTCAACACTTATTATCATTCCTGGCTTGAGCACGAGGTCTGAGTTTGGAGAGAATCCCTGCCCATCATGCACTTCTATTCCTATCGAATGCCCTAGAGAATGTATGAACCTGCCCCTGTACTCTCCGGAGAACGCATTGTCTATATATTCCTGCGCTATATTATGTATATCTTTGCCTTTAAGGCCTGGTTTTATCGCCTTTATGGCTTTGAGTTGTGCTTGCTTCACTGTGTCGTACATTCTCTTTTTTTCGAGGTAATCCTTGTTTTCTTTAAGTACCTCTTCTCCGAATATGAATGTCCTAGTGAGATCAGAGCAATAATTCCTTATCTTTGCCCCAGCATCTATAAGTATAAAATCTCCTCTCCTTAGCTTGGTATCATCTGGGAAATGATGTGGCAATGCTGCATTCTTGCCAAAACACACTATAGTCTTGAACGAGGGCTCTTCGGAGCCTAGTGACGAGGAAAGACTATCAAATTTTGATGCCAATTGTAGCTCTGTCATTCCTTCGACAAACTCTTTTTGTATCAATACAAGGGCCAGCTTTGTTATTCCAACTGCCTTTCTGATGCGTGCGATCTCCTCATCATCTTTGATTATCCTGGTTTCCAATAATGCATCTGAAATATCCACAATCTTTTTCGGCTTCGCCCTTTTCTTTATTCCTTTATATATCAAGTATGGGACAAATCCCTCATTAATACCAATTTTCTTACCATCAGCAAACTTTTCCAGATGCTCGGATAGCTCCTTTGAGCTATTGATGCAGATGACCTTCATTTCCTTTGATGCCTCAGAGCGGGCAGTCTCATACTCAAGCACCGAAGTAAGCAGGGTGACCGAACCTTGAGAGAGGAGAAGGTAACTATACTCAAACAGCCCGCTTGTAAAACCACTTAGGTAAAGGAAATTTGGGTCTGCGGCTCCAGTATTTACTATTATTATTTGCTCCAGACTTTTATCACAATGCTCAAATACCTTCTTGACTCTAGATGAAAGGCTATCCATAAACACACAGAGACTTATTGGATGCATTCCTATAAAATATTAATGGAGCTACCTTCCATTGTTATGTTTACCCTTCCTTTCCCACCTGATCATCTCCAGCCTCTTCGCGTATACTCTTTTGTTTATTGATTTCTCCTTCTCTCTTTGTACTTTGCATGGAAGCTTGCTGAAAAGAACCTCAGTGAATTCAAGCGAGCGGAATATTCCATTACCAATAGTTATATCTGTGCTTCTGAATGCTATAATGACATCGATGGAGAGGTTATCTATTGCATCAGCTATAACTTGCGAGAGTAAGAAGGATCCAATCCCAATATTCCTGTATTGCTCGGTTACTACGAATGATCTCAGTTCTCCATATCCTAATTTCTCCCATAAGCTGATGCTAAGATGCCCTGCTACTCTGTTGGTGACATCCTCCCACCCATAAATGGCGTGGGATTTCCCGCTCAGGTTGTTAATTTTCTATATGCATATAATCTAACTTAAAAACATTTATATAATTGTTACATAAATGTATTATATGATACATATCAAATGTAATTATTGTGATTTAAAATGGAAAAGATCGCAGAGGAGGTAAGGAGATACCTGAGGAATAAGCCCTACGTGCTTGAGGCTCTCGGGAAAGGGATTGTCAACCTGAGCAAGATGTCCCGTATTGTATGCAAGGATACTGGGATTCATAATGCAAATGCGGTAAAGGCTGCGTTGAGGAGATATGCAATTGAAATTGGGTCACGAGAGAAGAAGGAAGAGAAGAACGTCCTGTCATTGTTGCATAAAAGCCGCGTAAGCCTGACAGATGGGGTTTCTGTAGCTATATCAAGGAACAAGATAAATACAAAGTCGATGGTTGAGATAGGTGCAGACGGCCTTTATGTATATCTGTTCAGAGAAGAGCCCCAAAAGGGATTGCTGAAAAAGGCAAATCTCCTAAAACAATATTCTGATGCCTCAGCAATAATTATACGCTCAAGCGAGGATATAGAAAGCACTTCTGGTGTAGTGGCATACCTTGCATCACTTCTCGCACAGCAAAAGATAAACGTTAAGGAATTCATATCCTTTTACACAGAGACAATACTTATAGTGGAGAAAAGCGACGCGCTCAAGATATATTCTCTTCTATCTTCCTTAGAGTGAGCGTTCTCAAAAGTGTTTTATTCCTTCTCCACATATTATTATTGGGGTTGGCATGCAGTACAACTACAACGTCCGCAGAGACAATTCAGTATATGTCAATATGCGCGACCCTTCCTTCATCAAGCGCTATTACAGGTTCAAGACCTTAGAGATGATTCAGAAAGACGAGATAGCTGGATCATCTCCTCCAGACATCTTTGTTGGAAGAATAGGCTATCCGAACGTTTTCATCGGCCCACTCATACCTCCACAATTTGGAGATACAATGGTAATGGGAACTCCAGAGCAGTGGGTTGGTAAGAGCATACCTGAGATTGTAGAATACAGATCGCTTCTTGTCAGAGGAATGCATAAGACAAAGGCGAATTCAATAGATGGAAGAGTTGAGGATATGGTCAGGGAGCTTGCAATAGCTGACAAATGTACTGATGTAGATGCGATGCTTAAGTATAAGCCTTCATTGAATGTTAGTTTCAGTGAAAACAGCCAGCCATTCGGTCCAAGTGCGCAGCTTAAGGAGATGAGCCTTGGAAACACCAAGGCAAACCAGAAAGTCGAAGCCGCTCATTTCGATACTGCAATGAATGCCACAAAAGCCATGATAGAGTTGTATGAAAAGGGTGTTCTTGTCTCAAAGATTCAGAAAGCTCTTTCTTCCGGAGCGATAGGCATAAGAAAGAATAGGAAGTTCGTACCTACGCGGTGGGGGATAACTGCTGTTGACGACACTCTCTCAAAATACAAGCTCAAGACAATAAAGGAGAGCAAGCCGATAGACAGCCTAATGCTTTTCGAGAGCGTAGCTCTTGACAACAGATGGATAATAATAATGATTCCTGGGGAGTGGGAGTATGAATCTATTGAAGCATGGTATCCAAATACTTCCTGGAATCCCAGTGGTATGGCAATAGACATAGGTGCGTCATACGAGCCTTATGATGGTAGGAAGACCTATGCAGAGATAGGTGGATGTTACTATGCTGCAAGACTTGCCGTATCCGAGCTATTAGATAAGCTCAAATCCCAAGCAAAGGTTCTGATCCTGAGAGAGGTTCACGAAGGTTATATCATGCCTGTAGGAGTATGGAACGTAAGGGAACATGTGAGGGAGACTCTGAAAGGCGTTCCCAAACACTTCCCAAGCCTCAAAGAAGCGCTAAACTACGCATCAACGAAGCTAGACATACCAGTGACAGAATGGATAAAGAGCAGCACCTTATTGAAGCATCAGTTCTACCAGAAAAGGTTAGCCTAAAAACAGAAATTTCTATTATTATACAAATATTTAGCAAGCTGATTACTCAAAAAGAAGATAACACTATAACATCAATATGCATATTTTTTGATATTTATGGGCAATGCTAACGCCTTAAAAGCATATTTTTATTGCTGGTGACACTCTTCACGCTATCCAATCTCAACACTGCAGCTGCGATACTTCCTTGCCCTGGGGCTCATGCAATCAGGAGTATCTCCTGCAGGCCGGTCAATTGGATAGTTGGCAATGTTAGCGCTCCATATCAAAGCAATATAATCAAACAGTATGCCTTCGCTGCAGATTATTATGCTGTAGCGCATCCAAGCCATCCTAATTATATAGCTCTTATTTCAGGAACAATAAATGGTGGATTTGGGGATTGCGGCGCAGTCATCGGTCCAGGATGTGTTATAAGCAATTCCACAAACATCCTCGTTAATCTGAGGAGGAGCAAAAACCTCAAGATGTTCCACCTCTTCAGAAATAAGCCCTCATTATTTGGCAATATGTATTGTCTTGGCAAAACGTTTTTTTGCATAGCTGGATAACATTGGAACTTGCACCATTATTGAAATAAATACGACACCAAGGACCATCGCAGCAACAACTTCCATCTCTGACTGCGAAACTACTCCTGAAGATGTAAGTGTCGCAAGCAATGCTATGGATAATGCTCCCCTCACTCCCCCAAGCACTGCGATATTTTCCCAGATCCTCGGAATCTTTCTCTTAAATCTGTTGAGAATGTTGAATGTTGGATATACTGTGGCTACGCGTGCGATGACTGTTGCTACATATGCTATCAATATTGTATATCCCACTTTAAAGAAAGCCCTGAGATTAGTATCAAATCCTATAAGCATGAAGGCGATAGCATTTCCAACGAACGCGGCAATCTCCCAAAACGAGATTATTGAGAGTCTGACCTCCTTGGATAATGACAAATCCATAGTGCTATTTCCAAAGTATAATCCAACTATGGCTACTGCTATAAGTCCCGAAGTCCCTAACCCTGTTGCGAGTACATACGACCCATAAACAGCAGCTATTGTCAATGTTGTCTCCGCTACCTTGTCATCTAATGCAGAATGCACAAGCCCCGCAACGAATGCGACAGAAATACCGATAATTATGCCCCCAATAAAGTCATAAACGAAGGTCTCAATCCCTCCAAACAATGATGCTTGGCCTATTCCTATGGATGAGATCACTATGCTGAATAAAACTATCGCTGTTGCATCATTGAAAGCAGCTTCAATGTCCATCAAAGCAGATAGTTGTGCAGGGGCATTTATTCTTCTGAAGACTTCCAAAACAGTAACGGTATCTGTTGGTGATATTATTATTGCAAATAATAGTGCAACCATCAAAGGGAGTCCGGAAAGCTTCCATACAACAATGCTTATTACAGCAACAGAAATAAGTACTCCGAGAGTTGCAAGAATCAGGGCAGGTTTTAGTACTTCCTTGAGTTCCTTTCGTTTGACATGTATCATGGCCTCAAAGATGAGTGGTGGAACAACAAGCCCAACGAAGAGGCCCGTGTTTACTATTTGGTCATAAATCAGCTGAATCTCCCGTACAGAATTCTGCAGTGTTCCAAATATAGAATATTTGCCGAGTATAAGTACTGATAGTGCTGTTGTGACCACCCCAATTAACACCAGAACCAGAGTATATGGTATTCTTAATTTAATCGATATTAGCTGTGCTATCAGCATTAGAAGTATGAATATTGTTATTGTGATCTCTATAATAGTTCCATCCATCACAAACGCCAAGAATCAATTCATATTGGAAGGAGCTTCTATAAACTCCTTAACTCCGCACTCTTAAATAATCTAATCCCAATAATGCATCTGGAGTAATTAATAACCAGGATGGTTTTATGCTTAATCGCAGCAGGAATTTCAAAAAAGAGCTGCGGCTTTGGAATTACTCTCAAATAATATTGATAGTGATCCTGCTGTCCTTGACAATATATAGCTCTTTATCAATGTATGCTGCTGGGGGAGCAGAATGGGACTTCCTCGCACATTGGCTTGGGTCAAAATCATTTATTACTCCCGCATTTTATACCTCTCTGTTTGAAGGCAAGCTCTCATCTTCTATACTCTATGGAAATGCTTTTTACTTTGAGAGCCTCAGAGCGCCTCTTGAAAGCATAATCATGATACCTTTTGTTGTGTTCGGAAACTGGACAATTCCATCATTCTTCATATTTTCGATACTTTTTCTGCTTGCATCGACACTGTATTTCGCAAAGGTTCTGGAAATAGATCCCATACTCCCTTCTTTATTTGTTCTAACCCCATATGTGGCACTATTCTTAACTCTTTTGAACGGAACGGAGATTCTCTCAATGAGCATATTGCTATTTGCTCTTGCGTTGCTCATTAAGAAAGATTGGAAATCAGGAATACTATTTGCCATAGCAGGTCTTGCAAAGTATACAAATCTGATCTTTATGCCTCTTATCCTGTTTCTTCCCAAAGCCCAGAGAAAAAAGGCCCTGCTCTCATTTGTCCTGACCACTCTTCCATGGATAATATTCAATACTATAGTGTTCCACAATCCTCTTTTCAGCTATCTTATCTCTACAAGTGCGTTCTCGACAAGTGGAACTGCGGCATATTTCCAAGTATCACAAATAAGCGCGTCTCTCTGGATGGTGCTTTCAGACATGCTCCCGCTTTTTGCACTATTTGTTATTTTTCTGGTTGCGGCCTACAAAATAAGCAATTCCAGCAAACCTTTGGAAGGTTTAAGGGAAGTGTTTGCACTTGAAGGAACAAACAGGATATTATTATCCTTCCTCTTCCTTGGAGCACTGGCATGGGTATTAATTTCTGCAAAGGGCTCTATCAGCAATCTTCCTCGCCTCGGATATATGATTTATCTTGGGATTGGGCTTCTGCTCTCCTCTTACCTGGTAAAACTCAAGAAAAGTTCTGGTTTGCCTCTGGTATTTTATCAGAGAACGATACTCTTGACATTTATCTTACTCGTCTTTATATTATTTACAGATGCGCCTTACATTAATTATCAGTTCTATGGCTCATCGAGTCCAGTCCTTGGTTCTGTGGGTGCAGCACTGAAAGCAGAGAACATATCAAGATGCAACCTCATATCAAACAATTGGGTATATCTAATCTACGATGGATACAAGGCACATCTTCCTTACTACTACAACTCATCGCTTCAACGTTATCCTATAATCTTCTTCACTGACCTTGGTTCTAATCAATCATCAATTAACTTTGCAAATGTTACAAATAGGGTAAACTACACTGGCTTCTTCATCGCATTTCCAAAGAATTATTCCTGTTAAGAACTTTTACCTAGCAGCAATTAAAGAAAAAATAGTGCTAACCTATAAATAACTGTTATACGATGTAAAATCAGTGGTCTTATGAAGGGGAAAAGGGGATATAATGTTGATCTTGAGAAAGAGACAAAGAAAAATACTAATTTTAGAAAGGTGCTCTATACTACAGAGCATAGCCAGCTTGTCCTGATGAGCCTTAAGCCGAAAGAAGAGATAGGAGAGGAGATGCATGAAGATAGAGATCAGTTCTTCAGGTTTGAATCCGGTATCGGAACCGCTGTCATAAACGGAATAAAACGGTCAGTAAAAGACGGAAGCGCGATAATAGTCCCAGCAGGCGCAAGGCATAACATAATAAACACTTCAACCAAAAAGGATCTAAGGTTCTATACTATTTATTCGCCACCAGAACATATGGATAAGGTTGTTAGAAAGACAAGATCTGAAGCAATGAGAAGACCTGAGGAATTTGACGGAAAGACAACAGAGTAAACTTCTATTTTTATTGTCTCTGGAACTTGTTCAAGGTATAAATGCTTTGTGTTAGCATATTTATAAGTTGATTCTATGGATCAAAAGTCAATTCTTGGAAACAAGCTTTACCTTTCAATAATCCTGATAATAGCAGCAGCTGCAATAATTGGTATATACATGGCAACAAACAACACATCGCCAACAGTGGCGAATGGAGACACGGTGGATGTATTTTACACTGGCACATTTACTAATGGCACGGTATTTGATTCAAACGTTGGCGGACAGCCACTTCAATTTACAGTAGGATCCGGACAAGTAATACCTGGTTTTGATCAGGCAGTATTGGGAATGAAACTAAAAGAGTCAAAGACAGTAACAATACCTGCTAACGATGCATATGGGCCAGTCAATCCTTCACTGATAATAGAGGTGCCTCTCTCAAAGTTCGGCAATCAGAGCTCCCAAATAAAGATCGGATCCGTAGTGACACAGCAGTCTACCAGCGGCCAGCAGGTCCATGGAATAGTTACTGATATCAATGGAGGAAATGCTACAATAGACTTTAATCCTCCTCTTGCAGGGAAGACTCTCATATTCAATATAACTGTAGAGAACATAACAAAATCCTAATGTATATTTGGGCTCTGAATTTCCTGAGAAAGGGAGAGTTGGATACGATTGTAACTGAGCTGAATGCCATTGCAATCACAGCAAGCAGTGGTAGAAAACTGTATATCGTGACATCCTCCCACCCATAAATGGCGTGGGATTTCCCGCTCACGTTGTTAATACACTGATAAACATCGGTCCCCTAGCTTATTGTAAGCATGCCGGGCTTTCTTGCTGCATATCCTTAAAGGAAAAGATGATGAGGGTCAGAGTACCTTGGTCTCTGCCTCATCAGCCTCAAAATCTTTGCTTCTATGGGCTCCATCGCAAAACGGCTTCTTTTTAGAATGCCCGCATCTGCAGAAAGCTGCCTTTACTTCTCCATCTATTGTCACTATGTTTGGTCCGTTCTTTGCAGATTTTATCACTATCTCTGACATACTATCACTGTGACATCCTCCAACGACTAAAGGTCGTTGGCTTCCCCTGCATTTGCAGGGTATGTTCTCAGTTCCTCGAGAGTCGCCTCCTGTCGAGGTCTTACATTCTC
>JAJZJV010000012.1 GCA_021809925.1 Microcaldota archaeon
CGCTGGCGCTGCCGTTGATGGAATAACGATAAGAAAACGTTTATTTCTGCGTTGGAGGGTTCAATTCATCTCCGCCCTAAAGGGCGGTCAGGTTTCTTGACCCCTCCAAACCACCCACTACGCTAAACGGCACGTTGAGCCCTAACCTCTATAATTCATATAATACCATTTATTGGCTTAGAATCTCCTCTGGGAACTTTCTTCAGGCAGAATCATCAAATGTGATATTCCTTGGATTTGCTTCAAATACTGTAAATCTTTTCAATGGCAACAATGTTGGCGAAGCGCCACAATTATCCCCAACCTACGCTGAGTATGATAATGGGAATGCAATATTCAGCTTTTACGATAACTTTGAAGGAAACACGCTTAAATCATGGTGGACTGGAACTGCAGTAAGCGGTCACTTTGCAACTGTTGATAATGGGCTCACATTAAATGAATCTTCTAGTCTTTACGAATTCTTCGGTACTGGCTCGGGTTATGGATTTAGTCCGGAGAAGTATACTGCAGAATCTTACAGCTACTCCACAACCACTACTGCAGAACAATGCTTTAATACAGGTTATGTTGGAAATCAGGGTGGGGGTCTTGTAGGTGATGCCCAGCAATACTTAATAGCATCACAAACATCGCAAAATGCATATTATCTGGGCAATTGGAACCCAAATAGCTGGTCAGAAAGCAACACCCCATTTCACAATACGAGCATAACCCATTATCAGGTATTCAGCGTATGGATAACTCCCCAGAAAACATATGGAATGGTTAATTATGGTACACCATTGTCTTACAATGGGACTTTTGCTGCCAACAATGCCAACGATTCTGTAGGGCTCCAGACAGGACATATTGCTGGTTATACGTATGCTTTGTGGTTTAGAGTAAGGCTTCTTCCTCCAAACAACATCATGCCAGAAGCATACTCTGGAAATGTCGAACCATCCTCGATTCAAACTCCGAGCCCATCAACCCAGACAGTAGATCAGGGTCAGACCGCAACATTAATCGATCCGGGTTTATCTACTGGTTCGCCTCCGTATACTTATCAATGGATTGCCACAGAAGTCAATGGAGCTTCTGGAAGCGAGACCTCAGATGTAGCAAATATTTTGCTAGGTAGGGGAGTCCTGAATGGTGAAGCACAATCAAACAATGCAATATGGTCAAACACCTCTTCGTCTGCACCAGGGAGATATGGTTTTGAGCTTGTAGGAATGGATTCGTATCCAATAAAGGTAATAAGCAATGAGGTAAATATTATAGTAGACAGTGCTCTCTCAACCCCGAGCATATCTCCTAGGGATCCGATTATGTGGATAGGTGATTCGGTTACGCTTAGCGCATCCTGGTCTGGAGGCGCACCTGATTATATAGCTAGGCTTTATTCATCTCCGGTTTCAGAATGCAATACCAACTCCACTCTAATTCAGACAGTATCTGACCTTGCACATGGATATGTAGCATTTAATCCAGTATCACCAGATTTTACAACATACTACTGCGTATTCGTTACTGACTCAGCAAACGTTCCGTTAACTTCAAATAGCACATCTGCTATTACTGTGTACCATATACAGCCACTGCCAATACTTAACCTTACATTATCCAATAATGTAAACCACAGTGTAGCATCAAATATTAGCGTACTGAACCTTTATCTGGTTAGCACCATAAATGGCAGCATCTTATCATCGCATTCTTATAGTCAGGATCAGTTGCCGGTCTCTGCAACAATCAAGAATGGCGAGGAAGCCAAGTTCAATTTCCCATGTGCATTCTCGACAGATAAGGTCAAATATGAGTACATTGGAGACACATACGGTTTTGGAATTAATACACAATGTGGATTAAATTATACCTCGCTGATTGGGAATTACACCGCAATCTATAAGCTGGAAAGAAATGTTACACCAGCAGCTAATATCAGCAGAAGAAGTTTCACCCTGGCTCTCTCAGGAAATACAACATATATATACATCAAGAATTGGTCGGTAACCCTGCTCCTTTCTTCAGATCCTGCAGGCAACTTCAACATAACAATTACAAATAAGACATCACAAGGAGGTGCGAGATATCCATTAAACTTTTCTGAGATTAGCACATTCAGTATTAGTATTTTTAGTAAAACAGGCCAGGAGACAAACCTTTCAATAATTCCAATTTTAGGTTATAAATGTGATGCTCCATTGGAAAATATAATGCCTTTCATATTATACAATAACACCTGGACCCCTGTGGCCAACTACTCAGTCAATGCTTCTTCATGCGAGGTTAAGTTTCGGCTCACTGGTGGTGTGGTATTAGGTCTATTCGGTACAAGCTTTAATAAGCAGAAGATATTAGCAAACCCTATCTCCAATAATTCTAATACAAAAAATGCAAGTGTTATAACAAAAAAGACACCCACACAGATACTCACCTTAAATACCACCAAGCAGGAGGGAGAAGGAAACGTGACTCCAGATTATAGATATGCAATAATTCCGGTCCTGTTGGCAGCCATGGTATTTTCCATTATGCATCTAAGAAGGAGATCCATGAGATCCAGACCGTAGGAGATTTTAGGCAATAAGTCAGAGATCACTAAGATAAATGCGTGTCTACAAGCAATTTATATTTATCAGTAATTGATTTGAATGCAGATATGGTGATCTTTTGAAGCTTGCTATTGTAGCTCCCGGAGTGTATTTCAAAGAAGGGCCTGGAGGGATAGCCAGATACTGCAGAGAAGTCTATCCAAAAATAGAAAGCATGTTAAACACTGGCGATCAAATAAGGAAGATGCCGTTGAGTTTTGATGAGAGATCCTTGGCAACTCCATTAAAGCTGGAAGGCATGAGATTTGCGCTTGACGCTGACATAATACACAATCTCGCCGAAGCCCCTTTCCTTCCAAAGAGAAGGAGAGGAGTCGTAGTAAACACAGCACATGAGTTCCAGACAATATTATATGAAGATATGATAGATATATTGCCAAAGAATGAAGATGAGAGCCTTGTCTTCTCGATCTTTAAGGAAAATATAAAAAGCGTTTTATTTGGAGATTATCTTATAGTCAATTCTTCGCAGACAAAGGAAGAAGCTGTAACACTCGGCTTCGAACCAGAGAATATATACCAGGTACCTATGGGGATAGATAAGAGATTCTACGAGGGAAGCCCTGCAAAAAAGGAAGAAAGTAGGAAGAGCTTCAGGCTTGGATGGATAGGAGCAATTCGCGGAAGAAAACGGATAGACATAGCCATAAGCGCACTTGACCACATCCATAATAGAGCGAAGCTTGAGATGTATGGCATGGTCTTCAAACAATACAGGAAGGAATTCGAAAGGCTCATGGATGGAAATGCGAAAGTTGAGTTCGGAGGATTTGCTGATGATAAGAAGATCGTTGAGATATACGACTCATTTGACGCTTTCCTAATGCCAAGCGCCTATGAAGGATTCGGACTGGAGATATTAGAAGCTCAAGCCAGGGGAATTCCGGTAATAGCAATGAAAGATAGCAAAATCCCAGAAGAGACTAAGAGATATTGCGTACTTGCTGATGATACCGAAGACCTTGCTTATAAGATTGATAAGATATTAGATAGGGGATTCGATCAGAGAAAGAGAACCGAGGCCATGAAATATGCCAGGAGTTTCACTTGGGAGAAGACTGCAGAGAAGACATTCGAGTCATATAAGAAGATGATTGATTAGATTCCCGAGAGCTTCTCTAGAAGAGAGACCACGCCCTCATGGCTCTTGATTCTGAATTTGGCGCATGTCTGTCCAAAGCCTACTTTTATTGAGTATGCCTGTGGAAGCACTTTGAACATATCTTCATCAGTCTTATCGTCGCCTATCGCTATTACCATGTCAGGTTTTTCCTTTTCTACCAGGTAGGTTGCAGATAGTCCTTTGTCTATCCCTGCATTCCTTACTTCTATTATCTTATTGCCTTCTATTATGCTTAAGTTCTTTGATTTTGCTATTAGTTTGAGGTCTTCAAGCATCTCCTTGGCCCTTGATACAGCAACGCTCTGCTCAGCTGCCCTAAAGTGCCAGACTATCGAAAACTCCTTCGCCTCAATCTCAGACCCAGGTACAGAACTAACATATCTGTCCATTATTGACTTTACAGAACGCTTCCAGCCTTTCTCAAGATTTGCAAGCTTTCTCCACCTTCTTCCAACCAGCCATGAGAATTTACCCTTGTCTTTGACAAGAGCCCCATGTTCAGAAACTATATTTATATTTACCTTACCAAGCCATCTCTGCAAAGTCTTTCTATCCCTGCCGCTGATGATTGCAACATCGTTCTTTCTGTTTTTGGCGATCTTACTTAGTATTGAAAGCAATTTTCTGTCAGGTATTGCCTCTGATGGATGATTTGTGAATGGAACTAATGTTCCATCATAATCCAGAAGAATGAGAACTTTCTTCGCCTTCTTGTAATCATTGAGGAATGGGTTTCTTCCATCTATCAGGCTGGAGTAGAATATCTCCTGTTTTCTTACAGAATTCTGCATCCCATTGATGAAATCATTGCCCCATCTTATTATGCCGTATCTTGAAAGCTTTGACTGCATTGATCTTATCCTTGCTCTTTGTTCCTTCTGCCTCATTTCGAGAGCTTTCTTCATTGAGTAGCAAAGCTCGTCTATATCGTTTGGATTTACCAAGATTGCCTCATCAAGCTCCTTTGCCGCGCCTGCCATCTCGCTGAGTATTAGAACTCCACCATCTTTCTTGCTAGAGACATACTCCTTTGCTATAAGGTTCATTCCGTCCCTTATTGGGGTTATTAGAGCGACGTCTGATATATTGTACATTGCGGAAAGCTGGCTGAATGGTATCTGGCGGTATTGATAAAGTATCGGATTCCAGTCAACATTCCCGAATCTGCCGTTTATACTCCCAACGAGCCTGTCGATCCTTTTTTTCATTCCCTGATAGTCCTTGAGCTCGGTTCTTGAAGGAGTAACATTCAGCATCAGCACCACCTTGTTGCGCCATTTCTCATTCTCCTCTAGGAATTTCTCGTAGCTGTAAAGCCTGTTAAGTATTCCTTTCGTATAATCCAATCTGTCTATCGATAAGAATTTCTTCAGGTCTGAAAGTTTCTTCTCCAGCCGCTTGATGCTGCTCTTAACTTCCTTGTTCTTATAGGAATCGTTGAATCGCTCAAACTCTATCCCCATTGGCAGCGTGCCGACAAGCCTTAGCTTCCCTTCATTTGTTATCACTTCATTAAGATAACATTCATATCCGAGCTCTTCCTTAACACTTGTTAGGAAGTAGTCAGTATATTCTGCGGTGTGGAATCCTATGAAGTCTGCTCCGAGGACACCTTCAAGAAGCTCTTTTCCCCACTTTTTAGGTAGAAGCCTGAATAACTCATAATGAGGGAACGGAATGTGAAGGAAAAATCCTATATTTATATCTTTCTCAATCTCCCTAAGCATCAGAGGAAGCAGCATAAGATGGTAATCATGAATCCAGACTATGTCACCAGGCTGGAGCTCCTTGACTATGGCTTTGGCAAACGTCATGTTTGCTTCCTTATAATCATCCCACGTGCTGTCATCATACTTCACGTAATTTGAGAAATAATGGAAAAGTGGATAAAGGGTTTCGTTGCAGAACCCTTTGTAAAATCCCTCTGCTATCTTTTCCTTTAGGAAGATTGGCCTGCAGTTTGAAGCTGCAAAGAGCTTCTCGATCTCTGTTTTCTCGGCTTTGTCCTCAGGAGCTATTCCCGGCCAACCTATCCATAAGTAATCATTGATTCCTGCAGTATTGAGGTAAGAACTCAAGCCAGTTGCAAGCCCCCCAGGGCTCGTTCTCAGACCATGATTGCCTTTTTTCCCATATATTGTGTAAGGCAATCGGTTCGATACTATTATAAGCCTCGTTATCTTCACCAATTAACATGAAATTATTTCATATATGATAAAACTTAATCCTTATAAGGCTTCGTCAGTCTGATTCACATACGCTCTTAACCTTTTTAATTATGACAGACCATAATTTAAGCATGGTCAGCAATCACCCACACATAAGTGTAATTATACCTGCGATAAACGAGGAGAAATACATAAAAAATGTATTTGCAGGGCTTGATGCACAGACATTCAGAAACTTTGAAGTGATAGTTGTTGATGGGGGAAGCAAAGACAGAACAAGAAATATTGCAAAAAAACATGCCAAGGTCATAATAGAAAAAAGAAAGGGCACTGGGAGGGCCAGAAATGCAGGCGCAGAGATTGCAAAAGGGGAGGTTCTTGTCTTTATAGATGCGGATACAAAGCCATCGAAAAGGCTTTTGATGTCTTACAATAAGGCATTTGATGATAACAAGATTGTTGCTGCCACAGGACCGATATTGCCTTTGGAGAAAGACTCCAGACTCGCGATAAGGCTTGGATACAGCTTTGTTACTAAATACATCCTAAGAATCGCAATGATCTTTGGAAGGCCTTCTGTTGTTGGATCAAATTTTGCAGTGAGAAAGGATGCATTTGACAAGGCGGGAGGTTTTGACAAGAAAATGATGACCTATGAAGATTGGGATCTCTCTAACAGATTGAAGAAGTTTGGAAAGATAGCATACCTTAAAGAAGCGGCGGTGGAGACAAGCACCAGAAGAGTTGTCAGGTGGGGCATTGTTGGCTACATCATATTTTACATAGAAGACATGATAAGATATCATCTCTTCAAGAAGACAAAGAGCAATTACAAGCAGATAAGATAATTTAGTAGATTAAGGATATTGACGAATCATAACACCCTTTTTAATAACCAAATGTTGTTAATTGTATAATGAATCGGTGAGGTTATGGCTGTAGAAAATGAAGAGATTAGCGCTCCAGCTGGGCTGATATTATTAGGTGAACATTCAGTAGTTGCACCATACTATAA
This sequence comes from Microcaldota archaeon, assembly GCA_021809925.1. Classification (GTDB taxonomy): domain Archaea; phylum Micrarchaeota; class Micrarchaeia; order Micrarchaeales; family CABMGC01; genus JAMCSO01. The sequence goes on from JAJZJV010000012.1 coordinate 6,907, forward strand.
AATGTCAATAGGTATGGCTGTTACAATATTCGCAAGGGCACATGTGGAAGGATATGATAGCAAAAAATTTGCAGTGCACTCATTAAATGTTAAGAATGTTGACACGACAGTAACTGAAGATATATTAAGAAGGTTGTACGATAGTTGGAAAAACAGAGGAGATAGGAAAGATAATTCTGGGATACTCAGATATATTGAAGAAAATAAAGAGGTATCTGGGGAAGCACTCCCATTTTTGACAATTGCGGCTAGGCTACTTGTCGAGCAAGAAATTAACATTGTTGGTAAGAAGGTCATTATAAATTCAGAGATTCCCACAGGAGTAGGATATGGGAGCAGTGCCGCAAGTTCGACTGCATTTACCATTGCATTGATAGCATCAGGAAATAAGGTAATAGACGACTCGGTAGTGATAGACATAATACGGGATGGAGAAAGAGTTCTCCACAAAAATGAGGGAGCCGGAGGCATAGATGTTACTGTATCGTATTATGGAGGATATGCAACATGGCAAAGAGGAGTTGCTACAAAGTTAGATATATCAACAAACCTCAATATAGTAGTTATAGAAACGGGACCAAAAAGACCAACAGGAGAGATGGTTAAAGTAGTTAAGGAATTTTATGAAAGAGATCCGACTAGGGTCTCTAAGATAATGGATGAAATTGATGAATGCTCACATGAGGGGCTAACTGCCCTAAGAAAAGGAGATGTGGAAGAAGTTGGCAGACAGATGTTCAGAGATCATGAATTGCTTAGGGAGCTTGGAGTATCTACAGACAAACTTGATCTTGCAGTGAAGACTGCTAAGGAAAATGGAGCTTATGGTGCTAAGCTAAAAGGTGGAGGTGGCGGTGGGATAGGCCTTGCGATATGTCCAGAGCCTGAGCATTTGGTAGCAGCGTTGAGCAAGTTGGATAATATTATTGCTAAACCAGCGAGGATAGCAGAAGATGGAGCTAGAAGATTTTTGAAAAGGGATAAGAATGAAATATAAAGCTAGTAGCCCGGGGATAGCCATTGATAAAGTAGTAACAGTGCAGGCCAATTCGAATATAGCGCTTGTTAAATATTGGGGAAAGAGGAGTATCGGAGAAGATTGTTCTGATGAATCACTTAATCTTCCTGCAAATTCTTCATTAAGCATAACTTTTGGTGACGAGCTTAGTACAGTAACCAGCATAGTTTTTTCAGAAAAACTCAATGAAGATGAATTTTATCTCAATGATAAAAAGATAGATTTGGATGAAAAGGAGATACAGGAGAGATTTATAGTGCTCTCAAAATTAAGAGATATTGCAGGAACAAAACTTCGTGCAAGAGTAGTCTCAAGAAACTTTGTTCCCACAGCGAGCGGGTTTGGATCCAGCGCTTCGGGGATGGCTGCACTCACATTCGCTGCTGCCAAGGCACTGGGGCTCGGGATTGAAACAAGCAGATTGTCTGAGATAGCAAGAATTGGGAGCGGGAGTGCTTGCAGAAGCTTATTTGGGGGTTTTGTAGAGTGGGAGAGAGGAAATAAGCCAGATGGGAGAGACTCTGTGGCAAAACAATTATATCAAGAGACATACTGGCCAGAGTTAAGGCTTATAGTTACTGCTTTGGAAAATCCGAAGAAGAGCATTTCTAGTAGAGCAGGTATGAGGCAGACAGCCAAAACCAGTAGGTTATACAAAGAAAGAATAATTGGGGCTGAAGAGAATATTAAAGTTCTCAAGGCTGCGCTAAGAGAAAAAGACTTTGAGAAGGTTGGAGAGATAACAATGCAAGATACTATGATGATGCATGCAGTAATGCTTGATACCAGGCCACCAATAATGTACCTGAACGATGTATCGAGAGAGACAATAAATACGATAGAGGAGCTTAATAGAAAAGAAGGCAGGATAGTTGCTGCATATACTTATGATGCGGGACCAAATGCAGTTATACTAACATTAGATAATGATTTTGATAAAGTTATGGAAACGCTGAGAAAGATAAATGGGATATCGAAGCTTATAGTTCCTGGTATTGGAGGAGGAGCAAGAGTCCTTGATGAAAGCCAATCGATTATAGATCCAAACACATTACTTCCAGTGTCAGGTGAATAAACCATGATAAGTAAAATAAGGGGATCCGCACCTGGAAAGGTATTGTGGTTAGGTGGATACTCAGTACTTGAGAGACCAAACATAGGATTTATCGCAACCGTTAATTCTAGAGTTTACGTTGAAGCTACTAGAAATGCATCTAGAAGGATAGAGATTGATGCCCCGCAGTTTGGGTCAAAGATTGAAGGAGTAGTAGAGACGAATGGAAGAATTATGGCAGATGTCGATGATAAACTTAAATTAATTTTTACATGTGTAGAAGTAACGTTGAGATATGTGGTTGCTACAGGAAGAGAATTGGGTGGAGTTAGCATCACAACAAAAAGTGATCCTGAGATTCTTTACAAGAACGTTGGTGACAAGATCGTAAAAAGCGGACTTGGCAGCAGTGCTGCAGTATCTGTTGCAGCCGTCGGTACACTTCTAAGGTTATTTGAGATAGATGATCCAGATAATCAAAAGACACACAAGCTTGCGCAGCTTGCACATAGCCTTGCAACAGGAAAGGTAGGTAGCGGATTCGATGTTGCGTCTGCAACTTTTGGGTCAATAATTTATGTTAGATACTCTCCATCTTTAATAACAGCCCTACCTAAAGAATTTAGCAATGAGGAACTTTTCAGCCTAATCAATAGTGAATGGGATTATTCTGTTGAAAAGATGATCCTGCCCAATAGCCTCATCCCAGTTATGGCAAACTTTTCTGGAGAAGGCACATCTACACATGTATCGGTAAGTAAGGTATTTGAGTTTAAAAAAGAAAGCATAGAAGAATATGAGAGTATTATTTCTGCCATAAATTCCGCAAATCTTGACGCATTAAAAGCCCTGAAAAAGTTGTCTGAGACACCACCAGAGGATGTTGTTGAAGAGTTTGTACATGCGTTTGATGTTGGAAGGGCTGCTACCAAAGAGCTAGGTAAGAGAAGTGGCGTGAATATAGAAGATGATTATGCAACAGACCTTATAGAAGAAAGCAAGAAGAATGGTGCATTAGTTGCAAAGTTACCTGGGGCAGGGGGCAGGGACGCGATAGTTGCATTGACTAAGGATACTATCCAGGAAAGAAGATTACGCGGGTTCTGGAGGTCTAGAAAAGACCTTGAGATTATGGATATGTCTTTTTCGAATAGAGGTTTTGAGTATAATATTCTTTGATTGCAACTTTCCCTTTTTCAGACTAATAATAACAACATTTCTTAAGAACTTGTTAAGTATGTAATGGTTAACTCAATCAATCTTAAATAGATATTTATTTGTCTATATATTGATTGCAATGAATAAGAAAGAGCTTCAGAAAAAGTCCAAATCAGATCTCAAGAGGAGAATAACGAAGAAGTATAGGAAAGATGATGCACACAAAGAGATTTACAAGAAGGAGTACCACAGGGTAATTTACGATACAAAGTGCCCTATATGTGGCAGCCGCATAGACGAGAATGGAATGTGTGCATGTGGTGCTGGAGGATCTTAACAACGTGAGCGGGAAATCCCACACCATTTATGGGTGGGAGGATGTCACTCAGATAACTTTCCTTGCTTCCAGAAGATTCGTAATATCAGTTACGCTTCCGCCTTTTTCTTCTATTTTTTGCATTGCAGGATAATTAGTCAGGTAGTTGCTTATGTTTTCCTTTAGTCTATCCTCATAGGTTGGTACAAGCTCGTTTTTGTAGAATACTCCTATTGGAATCTTATCCTCTCCAATATATGCATTCTTTATCGCCTGAGTCATCTTCGCAAGTGTCTCTGATTCATTATGTACTTCTGGATCATCTTCTAACCTGTAAATGCGCTCCTTGTACCACTCGTTTGTATTTATGTCGTTGTAAGTCGGGCATGGCTGAAGTATATCTATCAATGCCATCCCTTTGTGGGCCACTGCCTCTTTTATCAGAGTCTTTGTCAAGTTCGTATCATATGCGAAGCTCCTTGCAACATAGGTATATCCAGACGAGACTGCGAGTGCTATGGGATTTATCGGGCCATTGATATTTGGCTTTGGCAGGGACTTTGTTTTCTCTCCCAGAGGCATTGTGGGAGCAGCCTGACCTTTTGTCAGACCATAGACCCTGTTGTCATGTACTATCAATGTCATTGAGACGTTTCTTCTTCCAGCACTAACAAAGTGGCCAACGCCTATCCCATAAGTGTCTCCATCTCCGGCATCAACGATAACTTTCAAGCTTGGATTCGCAAGCTTTATCCCCATTGCAAATGCTAGCGCTCTTCCATGAAGAGTATGTACTCCAGACATTGGGCCTGCAACAAAGTGTGGGAGCTTTCCAGAGCACCCTATGCCGGATACAAGCACTGCGTCGGTAAAGTCAAGCTTCATCTCGCTGAGTGCAGATTCAACTCCTCTTAATATGCCAAAGTCCCCGCATCCGGGGCACCAGTCATTAAAACATGCTTCTTCATTTACCTCCATTTAATATCACCCTTTTTGTATTATCCTTAAGTATTGATTTTACAGAATTTACTATCTCATCGCGGGTCATCGGCCTGCCATTCCATTTGAGTATGTAGTTAGTTGGCATTATCCCTGTCTGCTCTGTGAGAACCTCTGCTCCCTGGGCATTGAAATTGTTTTCAACTGCTATGATTCGTTTCTTCCCTTTGAGAGAATTTATGACTAGCTCCTTAGGGTACGGAGAGAAGACTCTGACTTGAACCATCTCTATCTGTATGTTATCTTTTTTCAATTCTTCGATTGCATCAATTATTGCGCCTTTTGGAGATCCCCAGGTAAGTAATACAGTCTCTGCATCTCCGACAATGTTTGCTTTCTGGTCATCTTTCAGGTACTTATCTACCTGCTCCAGTTTCTTTATCCTCTTCTCATATATCCATGTCCTGTTTGAGGAGTCTTCTGAGATATGACCGTACTCGTCATGTTCATCTCCGGTATAATACATTTGTGCATGTCCGAGGAATGCTCTTGGAGATATTCCATCCTCACTTTTCGCGAAACGCTTGTAATGTTCAGGAGCCTCAGGATAAACAATCTTGCCTCTTTCTATCCTGATGCTCTTCTGCAATGAATCCTGATCTATAATGGAATATGCATTGGCAAGCGTCTTTTCTATTATGTGTATTGCTGGGGTCTGGGCTATCTCTGCAAGATTAAGAGCCAATGCTGCATCACTAAAGATCTCTGTGTGATCTCCAGATGCAATAACAATTCTTGCAAATTCCCCATGTCCTGCATTTAATGCCAACTTTAGATCAGATTGACCGCTCCTTGTTGGCAGGCCTGTTGCAGGAGCTCCCCTCATATAATAAGTTATCAATACAGGTGCCTCATTCATTCCGGCCCAGCTTATGCCTTCGTTCATTAATGAAAAGCCAGGGCCTGAAGTTGCAGTAGCTGCTCTTGATCCAGTAAGCGTAGCGCCAACTGCGGCATTTATTGCAGCAAGTTCGTCTTCGGTCTGAATGACGACAACGCCCTGCTTCTCATTGTTTTTTGTCTGAAGCAGCTGATTTGCTTCTATATAAGTGCTTTCATCAGATGCTGGGGTTATTGGATAATAAGACTGGAACCTCAACCCACCATAGATCTTCCCTAGAGCAGACAAGGTATTTCCATCCAACTGGACCCTGCTCTTTGTAACCTTGAGCTCCTTTATTGAATATGCATTCTGCGCAGATTTTATCCCTGCCTCTACTGCGAGAGTATTTAGCTTCAGAAATTCAGGTTTCTTTGCAAATATCTGTTTGATAGCGGCTTCTATATGCTCTTCATCGAAACCCATGAGCGCAAGAGAAGCTCCGACGCAGATCATGTTCCTTGCTCTTTCTGCAACAAAAGGATTCATCTTTAATTCATTTATTATGTTTCCCATGATTGTTCCATAATCTATGGGTATCGTCTTAACTCCCTTCCCGGAGAGATACTTTACGACATCGGCAACAGTAATCCCATATCCATTATCCTCAAGGATTTTTGCCTGGCTTTTCGCTATGCTTCCTTCTATGGACCTTATCTTGTCAACTCCTATATTTCCCTGGGCTTTGTCATATATCATGTATCCAGTAACATCATCGAAATGCTGAAATACAGTCTCTGCATCAAAAGTTGCAAGTATATCTACTGTAGTATCTATGCTATGTTGTGGCAGATCGCTCACAATAACTGTGAAATAACTGTGCCTTCCCTTGATGTTTGAAAAATATTCCCTGCTTCCGAAAATATAGTAGCCGGCTCTTGCGACTGCAGCGCCAAACAAGTTTGCAGCAGTATCTACTCCTGTCCCTTGAGCTCCCCCAATAAGCCAACTAAGTCTCAACATTATCGCCCGGTTTTCTGATTAATAAGCAATCAGTAGAAAATTATAAAAAGGTGTGAATTGACAAAGGAGAAGCCTGATACGAGCTCTTCTCACTTGCTTGCCTTGGCTACCTCAAATGCCCTCTGCAGAACTTCTTTGACATTATCAAAAGTATCCAATGAAGAGATGTCTTCCTCTCCGAACCAACGAAGCTCTGTCTTTTCATGATCTTCCACAGAGGAATTTTCATTTCCATCTAATTCGGCCAAATAAACCATGTCAAAATGTTCATGCTCGCCTATCTCATACCTTACTCCTTCATACATTATTGCGAGGGGCTTGGGCATCTCTTTTGTATTGCTGTCAGTTATAAGTTCTGAGCTTCCGGGATTTAGGATTCGGACATGAAAACCAGTCTCTTCCAGAGTTTCTCTTATCGCAGTTTCCTGTGGGGTCTCATTCTGCTCTGTGTGCCCACCGGGAGGGAGCCAGGCGTTGAGTTTCTTGTGCCAAAGAAGTAGAACTCTTTGATCATTAAGCACTATGCATGTTCCACATATACACTTCTTGACCATCAAACCACTTAGGCAATAACTTCATATATTTCAGCAAGCCCTCTGAGGAGGATGTACGCAACAAGTATGGTTACAAGTATGTATCCGATTATTATAGGGTATCCCGAGACATAAACAAGAACAAGGTATGAAAATGTTAGGAACTTGACAACATTTATTCCGCCGCGGCCTATGCTTGAAGAATAGACAATCCTTGCGAACTTTGTCTTCATCTTTGATGAGGTGCCCTTTCCTGCCATCAGCGCATCTACAAAAGAGTGCCTTATTATGATTATTATCAATATGAAGAGCGGTATCAGATGAAGATAAGTGAATGTTATCCAGAATAGAAGTTCTATTATCCTGTCTCCAGCAACATCTATCCTGGCCCCAAGAGGAGAACTCTTTGAAAGCCTCTGCTTGTATCTCTTTACATAAGATGAAGCATTTGCATTTCCCATCGCAGCGCGGGCGTATGCACCAAGGCCTACAGAACCTCCGCTGGCTTCCGATACGGCGAGGTATCCATCTACTGCATCAAGAAGCATCATTATTGCTATGATAATTATTATTGAAATAGGATTAAACTTGATCATGATTAGGTATATTACCCCGAGCATCATCAGGACCCTAACCAATGTTGCAAAATTAGCTGATCGCATTAACACACCAATCTTATACAAATACCAACTAAACTACTAACTGATTAAGATTAATAAAGTGATGGCATCTTCTTTGTTATTCGCGGGCATTGCATATTCTGCAACTTAAGTCAAAAGATTTAATAATTCTTTTCGTGCTTACTCTTTAATGAACGGGGGCTTTTTGTGCTTGACCTTAAAAGAAAGGAGGAAGAGTTAGTTAGTTACTGGAAGGAGAATCAGATAGAAGACAAGGTTAGAGCTAAGAACAAAGAAGGGAGGAAGTTTTATTTCCTTGATGGACCACCATATGCAAGCGGTGAGCTTGCTTCTCACCACATCTGGGTATTTACAATCAAGGATATGGTTCTGAGATACAAAAGGTATAGGGGATTCAATGTTCATGACAGAGGCGGTTTTGATGTTCATGGATTGCCAATAGAGAATAAGGTTGAAAGATCGCTGAACCTAAAATCAAAGTATGAGATAGAGCATGAGGTAGGGGTTGAGAAGTTCGTGGATGCATGCAAGGCATATGCCGATGAACAAGTTGAAAAGGCAATACATATTCTTAAGAGATTCGGAGTATCTCTCGATTATGAAAATGTCTACATCCCACACAGAAATGAGTACATAAGCAGAGGATGGGGAATATTCAAGAAGATGTATGAAAGAGGATTGCTTTACAAGGATGGACAGCCATTGGCATATTGTCCACATTGCGAGACAACACTATCAGCACAGGGCCCTGAAGTAGAGTATGAGGATGAGAATGATCCCTCTGTGTTTGTAAGATTTAAGATAGATGCAAGCAAAGATTCGAAGATCCGCCTGAGGGAAGGGAGCTATCTCGTGATATGGACGACAACGCCATGGACCCTTCCTTCGAATATGGCAATAGCAGTCAATCCCAAGGCAATATATGTAAATGCCAGGTTTGGTGAGGAGAATTACATAGTTGCTAAAGAAAGGCTTGATGATTTGGCAAGGGCGCTCGGCTCAAGCTCCATAATAGAGAGCGAATTCTATGGCGGTGAACTTGAAGGTACATATTATATCAGTCCGCTTGAAGACAAGGTGCCAAAACAGAAAGAATACAGAAAGCACCATAGAGTCCTGATAAGCGAGAGTTTTGTCAATATAAATGAAGGGACCGGTTTGCTTCATGTAGCTCCAGGCCATGGACCCGAAGACTACAAGCTGTGTAGGCCATTTAAGATTCCGACATTCTCTCCGGTAGATGATCATGCAAAGTATACGGAGGAAGCAGGAATCTATGTAGGGCTGTCGCTTCCTCTTGAGGCAAACAAGAGGGTTCTCTCAGATTTGAAGGAGAATGGAAGTTTGCTATTCCATGGAACGATAAATCACAGCTATCCCCATTGTTGGAGATGTTCAAGCAAATTGATTTACAGGGCTACTGACCAGTGGTTCATAGATATACAAAAGATAAAGAAGAAGATGCTGGGCGAGAACGAGAAGATAAGGTGGTTCCCAGAGAATGCAAAGGAGTGGTTTGCAGATGCTATAGAGAGCTCTCCAGATTGGTGCATCTCAAGGCAGAGATATTGGGGGGCTCCGATACCGATATGGATATGCAGCTCTTGCAAGAATATGGATGTCATAGGGTCGATAGATGAACTTGTAGAAAAGGCAGGACTTGAGTCCAAACCAGAGGATCTTCACAAGCCGCACATAGATAGGATACAGATCAAATGCAACAAGTGCGGAGAAAAGATGGAAAGAGTCAAGGACATATTTGATGTTTGGTATGATTCTGGAATAGCGCACACTGCAAGCTTAAGCGATGGGGAATTTTCAAAGCTCTTTCCTGCAGACTGGATAACAGAAAGCAGGGATCAGATAAGAGGATGGTTCTCTGTTCTTTTGAGAACCAGCGTTGCAGTGTATGGTAAAAGGTCATTCAACAGAGTGACTATAGGCGGCATACTCAAAGATGAGCTTGGAAGGGAGATGCATAGGCATCTTGGAAACACGACAAGCTCGAGCGAGGTTCTCGGCATAAGTTCAGGAGATGGATACAGATTATGGTGTGCCAGCCACCCTAGATGGCTTGAGCTCAAGCTGAAGAGGCAGAGCCTTGACGATGCGTATAAGAATACTATAACATTGTACAATATAGGCGAGCTCGCAAAGGAGCTGAAGACGCTTGCAGAAGTAAGTGATAGGAAGGTAAAGAAGCCAGGTGCTAAGAGCCTTGAGAATGAGGATCTCTGGATAGTGTCGAGGTTGAACTCGTTAATAGAATCTTTCACGCTCAGCATGGAGGATTACAAGCTTGATGTGGCAGTGAACGAGCTTAGGAAATTCATAGTAGAAGACTTCAGCAGATTCTACCTCAAATTCGTCAAGCAGAGGGCTTCAACCGCATCCAAGAAAGAGATGAAGAAGCTTTATGGAATAGTCTCGTACATACTTTACAACACTGTGGTAATCTCATCTATAGTCATACCCTTCGCCTCTGAGAGCATATACCTGGAGCTCTTCGGAGAGGAAGGAGGCAGTGTATTCCTTAAGAGATGGCCAAATGCTGACAAGAAGCTCATCAATAGAGATCTTGAAGAAGAATTTGAAGTATTCCAGGAAGCTGCACAGGCAGTCTTGAATGAGAGGGAGAGAAAAGGAGTAAAACTCAGGTGGCCAGTAAAGGAAGTTGTGATCAAGACATCAAGACCAGAAGTCGCTGATGCGATAAAGAGATTGACACCGCTTATGGAAGCGTATGCTAATGCCAAGGAAGTAAAGGTAGTAGAGAGTGAGACTTCGAAGAAAAGAATCAGGCCGATATTCCAGAGGCTTGGCCCTTCATTCAAAGGGAGCGCCAAGCTGGTCGCAGATGCCTTGCTTGCTGCGGACGCCCTGGCAGTAGAAAACGAGCTTAGAAGCAGCGGCAAGTATCTCTTACACACAGCCAATGGTACTTTTGAAGTATATCCAGAGCATTTCTCAATATATGAAGATGCGATAGCATCAAGCGGCCTTGCATTCAAATATGGTATTGTCGATGTGGATGCCACGAGCAGCGAGGAGCTGAAGAAAGAAGTAGTATCAAGAGAGTTCATAAGAAGAGTCCAGCTCATGAGGAAGGAGATGAAGCTGACGAAGCTCGATAATATCAAAGTATATCTGGCAGCGAACGATGAGATTCTCTCTGCGATCAGAGAGAATGAGAAGGAGATCCTTGGCATTGTGAGGGCGGATTCAATATCACAATTTGATGAGAGTGAGAGAGAAGTTGTAAAGAAGGAGTGGGACATACTTGGAGATATGGTCTCAATAGGAATCAAGACGAATAACAGGCACTGAGTCTTTACCATGATCTTTCAAAGGAAGATGAACGGGAAGATAGATGCTGGGGAAGGCATTCAGATACCTTATGCTGTTGTTGAGCGCCCCAGAAAAAGAAATATCTACCTTAGGTTTAGAGGAGAAGAGCTGGTTCTCATCCTTCCGAGGGGCTACAATCCAGAGCAAGTTATCAGTGAGCATAAAGAATGGATAGTCAAGCATTACAATGAGATACTCAAAAGGAAGATTCTCTTCAGAGAAAGCAGGATACTCATTTTGGGAAAAGAGTACTTTCTTCTTTTCTCTGAGAGCAAATTTGCATCAGTAGAGTTGAACCATGATGTGGTGATAGTCAGGGGAAAGAGCAGGGAAGCAGCCTCAAAGGCGCTTATAAAATGGCTTGGTACAAAGACTCTGGAGATTAGTGAGAAGATCGTTAGGGAGAGAGCAGCAGCATTAGGTAAAGAGATAAAGAATGTGAGTGTGAGAAGAGGCAAGAGGTGGGGATGCTGCACATCAGACAAGAACATAATCTTCAATGCATACCTCTCGATGCTTCCGCAAAGGCTGATAGAGTATGTGGCAGTGCATGAAGCATCTCACCTTGTGGAGATGAACCATTCCAAGTTGTTCTGGAAGATAGTACAGGACCTACTTCCCGACTACAAAGAGTTAAGGAGGGAGCTGAAAGACTATGATCCTAGCGAGAGCATGATGCTGGGTTATCTAAAAGAGCAGCCCTAGCTTTGGTTCGTCTTAGCCTGCTGTAGACCCTCAGTATATAGCTCAGATGCAAGCTTGAATCGGGATACACTATGCGTTATTACTCTTCCCTTTCCACTAAATACTGCAAGGAACAATCCGACACCGCCAAACATCGCTGTTTTTATATTATCTACAAACTTTATCTTGTAGGCAAGAGCGGAATCAAATCCCGCTACATGGCCCGGATCTATCTCAAACTCATAAGTGCCATCCAGATTATATTCAGTTATGTCTCCGGCTACATGTATGAAAACTGTTCCTGGGCCGGAAAACTTCTGAAGGACAAGGCCTGCGCCACCAAAGAGCGCAGAGCCTATGCTCACAGTATGTAACGTAAATTTGATGCTATCCTGCGCTGCCAGAAATGCCTCATGCTCTGAGAAGAACTCCTCGCCTTCGCCAAGCTGTATCGCGATAATCTTCCCAGGAAGGATTCCTGCGACAGAAACATTTCCTGTCCCGCTGTTTGACTCGAACTCAGTCAGCAGGGCGCTAGATCCAGTGCTCTTTCTTTCTATAGCGCCGATTATTCCGCCAACCATTCTCGGAGTCATTTTTACGTTGGAACTCTTGCTGACAAGCTTTCCAGAATCAGAGAATATTCTCTCGCCTTCGTCCAATGTAATCCTCACTGACTGCATATTATTTCCCAGTATCTCGTATTTCATAGCTACACCTAAACTCTCATGCTTTCAAGTATGCTGTTAAGTTCCTCTCCATCTATTGAGACCCGATACTTTGACATGAGCTCTTTTCTAACCTTATTCCTGTCTCCTTCCGCTGCCAACGCAGACCTGGCCAATTCTTTAAGCGAATCTCCCGAGAGCTTCTTTAACCTCTTTCTTTCTATTATTGAATAGATTCCCTTCTCGCTTTGGGGAAGCTCTCTTATTATTTCCTCTGCTCCCAATCGAGTAATAGAGCCTGACGAAAATAGTGAGAATATCTTTATCAGGATGTCATAATGCAAAGATTCAATGTTGATACCGCTCCTCTTCATCTCCTTGAACCTTTCTAATATGATTGAGGCCACTGTTGCAGGCTTCGCTCCTGTTTTCTGAACAATCTCTGTGTATAGTTGAAGATCTCTTGACCAAAGCATCTGCTCTGCAAGCTGCTCATTCTTGATCTCCTTCATGAGCCTGGATCTGATTGCATCCGGATCCACCTTATTGCTCTTTATTGTTTCATATTCCTTCTTATTTACTTCAACTGGAATGGCATCGGTCTCGGGGTACATCCTGGATCCTCCAGGTATCGGCCTCAGGAATCTTGTTATTCCTGCCCTTGAATCAACACCGCGTGTCTCTGAAGGCACGCCAACCAAAGAGTATTCTGCGCGCTCCTTTGCGAGCTCTGCCGCATATTTGCAAACATTCTCCTTTGCAGCTATAAGTATGAAAGCATCGTCTTCCTTTATATCAAGCTTCTTTCTTATAGCTTGGAGCTCTTCTGGTCTGAATCTGTAAGAATCTAAATTCTCATCACTATGGATCAGACCCTTAACTCCAGCCATCTTTGCGTAATCGCTTATCTCGCTGCCAAGCCTTCTTCCAGGATTTACCTCTCTTCCCAGAAAACCCTTAAATCCCTCAAGCCTGAAGCCTAGCACTATGGCTCCTGATTCTATGCTCTCTTTTATTATCTTCGCATCGCTGTCCTGAAATATCTCGGTGAGAGCCTTTGGTTCGTGAACTCTTGCAGCCTTTCGAGAAAGGCTCTCTCTTATCTCGATCAGCTTGAGCTGTCTTTCTATCTCTCTGTCTATTATCTCATCCATCGTATCTACTTCCTGGAATCCTTTGAGCTCAACCCTAGTTCCGCCTTTTATCGAGATATTGACATCCTGCCTTATCGAGCCTATGCCCCTCTGGACCCTTCCTGTAAGCCTCAATATTAATCCTATACGCATGGCGAGCTCCTTCGCTTCCGAAGGAGTTGATATTGTAGCATCGGTATCTATCTCAACCAAAGGTATTCCGAGGCGATCTAAATTATAATTCACTGCATCGCTGCCTGATGATTCTATGCCGCTTGATTCTTCCTCAAGAAATATCGTAGGTATGTTGATATATCTTCCATTTGTTAGCAACTTTCCATCAGTTGCAACAAGCATGCTCCTCTGAAATGCACTGGGATCGCTTCCATCCACGACCTCCTTTCTCATCGGCTCTATCTCGTCAGGAATCTTGGCATTCAGTGATGAAGCTATAAGCAATGCTATCCCAAGAGCCTCTTCGCTAAGGCCCATTGGAGGCTCTTCATCAAGATCAACAAGGCATGAGCTCTTCCTGAAAATGTTATAAATGAATCTTCTCTTCTTTCTGCTCTCGAAAGCGGTCGAGACATCAAGCACCCCGAGCTCTCCCACTACTGCCCTCTGGACTCTCTCAATCTCACCTATCTTTCCGTCCTCAGCCAGGGATGCAGAGCACCTGCAGAATAGTTTGTGAGAAGTTGCAAGTCGCTGATGTATCTCAAGGCCGCATTTGAAACCGAGCTTTTCGTAATAATCAGGATTCTTCATAAAAATCACTCGAACCAGTCATACTCACTTCTCTCAGTTATCTCTCCTCTGAGATTTTTGTCGAGCAATCTCCTTGCCTCTTCAGGCTTATAATTACCTAGAAGGAATCCAAGCTTGACAAATGCCACTTCCGGAAGAATATCATTGCAGTATACTACTCCCGCATTGCTCAGTATCCTGGCTGTTGCATATACCCTTGAATTCGTCCTCCCATATATGCATTGGGAAGTCATTCCTATTATCATGCCCTTTGAGATTGCTCCCTTTATGCTCTCGAGCCATGAATATTCCTTGTGCTGCGTAAGCACTGCCGTGTGACCCATCCCTGTTCCTTCCAATATTATGCCTTTGTATCCCTTTTCCGCATAAAAATCAAGTATTGTCGGATCTGAATTTGGGGTTATCTTTATGAGTGCAACTTTAGGCTCGTAGCCAGTAAGTGCAACAACTTTCTTAGGCTCATCTTTCATCTTAGCATAATCACTGATATAGCTTATCCTTCCATCATGGCTTACCGAAGCTATGGGGCTGTTGTTTATCGGTTTGAAGACATCCCTCTTTGTGGTGTGCATCTTCCTTGCCTTTGTGCCCCTTATGAAAGAGCATGCATCGTCTGACGAGCTTTGGTGCATGCATATTCCAACCTCAGCTATATCACTTTCAGAGGCGATCCTTGCAGAGCATATTAAATTCATGAAAGCGTCGCTTGAACCCCTGTCGGGGCTTCTCTGCGCTCCAGTAAATATCACTGGTCCATTCAGATTCTGCAACATGAAGCTTATTGCTGCAGAAGCATAATGCATCGTATCTGTACCTATTGTAATTATCACTCCTCTTGCACCAGAGCTGAAGGCATCCGCGATCTTCTCAGCTATTACCTTCCATTCTTTATAAGTCATGTCTTCGCTGAATATGCGCATAGCTTCTATGAAGTCGATATCTGCAATATCTGCGAGCTCTGGAATCTCTCCGATAAGCTCTGAAGAGCTTACAAGGACATTCACCCCCCCAGTTAAATAATCTGTCTTGCTTCCTATTGTGCCTCCTGTATAAAGAATCTTGACCTTTGGAAGATGGCTCGGAAGCTTTTCTTTATATGTTTTTTTCGGAGGGGAAGCCTTATTCCCATTCTCTTCAGTCTTCTCTACCTTGGTTCCCTCAAATCGAATTCCCACATTATAGCCATCCTTACGCTTTATGACAAGTATGCCATTATCTCCAATCTCTGGTCTTGGCATAAGGATTCCTTCTTCAATAGCATTTCCGGAAACCACCTTTATTTTGTCGCCAGCCTTTACTCCAAGGCGAGCGAGTTCCTTCTCTATTTTCTCTGAATACATACAGGTGACATCCTCCAACGACTAAAGGTCGTTGGCTTCCCCTGCATTTGCAGGGTATGTTCTCAGTTCCTCGAGAGTCGCCTCCTGTTGAGGTCTTACATTCTCTCCCTGAGCGTGACTTCCCCTCTGT
>JAJZJV010000013.1 GCA_021809925.1 Microcaldota archaeon
TTCAATATAGCGAAACGTGAAGGCATTTGTCAATTCAACACAGACAGGGATGTGTTGAAGGGCAGCACTGATACGCCCAGAGGTGCAACTCTATGAACGGTAGAGACACCGAACCAAGAGGAACCTCTTATCCTTCAGATAGGAGAGGATGTCAGACCTGCCTTTGCCCTATCTAACATAACAGTTATAGGATAGCCGAGAATTCCAGCTATTCCGAATAGAGTGTAAAGCCCAAACAATGCTATTGGTACTGTTGTAAGGCCTAATGTGTATCCCTTATAACCATAGAAGATAGTCATCATGCCAAGCATCATTGCGAAGAAGCCAACGTGCTGTAGGTTTAGGCCAGACTTAAGAGACCACGCAAAGCTGATGAAGAGAAGACCTACGAGAGGATAGATGTCATAGAATAAGATATTGTAATTTCCAGGCAAAGGCCATGTGAACTGCCCGAATAGCCCAGTTATGAAAATATATACGCCGAGTGTGGCAAGAGGCAGAAAACCAGACGGAATGTTAAGATTGTCTTTCTTGCCTTGCTTGTATGACAAGAAACTGTTTAGTGTTATATGAAGAATTATGAATCTATGAATCCTATGAAACCCAGGGCAAATAACTGACTTGTGAGTATGTCTATGAATGCAACCATCTAACCACAATAAATCCTCAAGAGTTAAGAATTAAATGTCCATGCTATGAAGCCCATAAAGTCGAGGAATTGGTGATATTAAAATGGAAACCGGGAAGGCTAATCTTAAATGTGAGGCAGGCTTGTTCCAGCTTCCCGATTATGGAATATGGTGGGTGCAGGCATATACATTCTTGTCAAGTTGCCTCTCTGGAGTAGCTGGAATGCCTTACGTGGCGTTAATCTTATCTAAGGTAAAAGAGGATAATATTTGGGGTTGTGGGGATTTGAACCCCAACTTGCTGGTAACGCCTTATCACTTGGATCATCGCTCCAAAATTATGTCATCGCCGTTAAGCTCTTCCTAATCAAATATCTGGAGCCAGCCGCGCTGCCAGGTTACGCAACAACCCCGTTATATACTAATTGCTCTCTAACAATTTTATACTTTGCTATGGTTTTGGTTATCATTCTTGTATCAGGTTTTTATATATCCCTTCATAAGTTAGAGTAGTGGTTGGGTTGGTTAAGGCTTTCGTCTTTGATATTGGAGGAGTGCTTATCAATTATGACTCCGATATTTATTATCAATATCTCTCAGAGATCAGTGGAGTAGCTGTAAAGAAGATATCAAGAATTGTGAAAGAGAAGATAGATATATTTGAAAAAGGCAGAATTGGCGTTGCTTCTTTTGAAAAATATATCTCTAGAAATATAGGGATTGCAACAGATATGGTAAAATGGTATGAATTTTATAAGGAGCATGTAATGCTTGACCAGGATATGCCAGATCTAATAAACACGCTAAGGAATGATTATGGATACATGATAGCTTACCTGACAAATGTTGACAAATCCAAATATTATTACTCGCTTAGAATACTCAACTTGGACAATTTTGATTATAGGTTTGCTTCGTGTTATATAGGGCTTAGGAAGCCAGATCCAAGGATATATGAATACATATTAAAGAAGATGGTTTTAAAGCCGCAGGAGATCGTATTCGTAGATAATGAAAAGCCGAATATAGATTCTGCACTCAGAATAGGCATGAGAGCAGTTCTCTTTGAGAATAGAAGGAAGCTTGATGTAGAGCTTGGAAGGATTGGTATCTGACTCACTTGAACCTGATTGAGTCCAGATCCATTGGTGCCCTTGCCTCAATATGGAGCCTGTTTGCTATATTCCTTGCAAGATCTTCGCATTTTGACTCCTCTCCGTGCATAGTAAACACCTTTCTGGCTCCTGGCCTTAGCCTCTCCACAAAGCCCATTAATTCCCTCCTATCGCTGTGTCCAGAAAATCCATCTATTGTACGAACCTGAAGGTTAATCTTGACAGAGGACATTTTGCCATTCTCTCCTGGAAGAGGCACCTCCTTCAGACCATTCTGAACCCTTCTTCCCAAAGAACTTACGCTGTTATATCCTACGAATGTTATCATGTTCTTGGGATCTTCTGCAAGAGCCTTGAAGTATTCCAATGCAGCGCCACCGTTAAGCATTCCTCCGCTTGCAAGAATGACTGCGGGACCTTTTTCTATAATCTCGCTTCTTTCGCCCTTTGCCACTTCGAATATCTCGCTCTCAAAAGGGGAGTTGTTGCTGAGTATTCTGTGCTGCAGGCTTGTTTTAAGGTATTCTGGATATGCAGTGTGTATTGCGCTTGCTTCAAGTATCATGCCATCCAAGTATATTGGAGCATCTATCTTGTATTTTGGGTTGTTTGCGAAGTAGCTTTCCAGGACAAGCATCAACTCCTGGCTTCTTCCAACTGCAAATACAGGTATTACTACCTTCCCATTGTTGTCTATTGTGCGTTTTATTGCCTCAACCATCTCTATCTCTGCAGATTTTCTATCTTGTGTCACGTCTCTCGGACCACCATAAGTGCTTTCTATGAAAAGAGAGTCTATCCTTGGGAACTTTGTATCTGCAGGATCAAATAATCTTGTAAATCCATACTTTATGTCACCGCTATCGACTATGTTGTACATCCCCTCTCCGATATGTAAATGTACGCTTGAACTTCCTAGGATGTGCCCGGCATTATGATATGTTAGCTTAATCTCATCAGTTACATTCGTGACTTCGCCGTAATCCCTAGTCACCATGTGCATGAGCATCGTCTTGATATCTTTCTCACCGTACAGAGGAGATCCGCCGCTCTTTTGCACCAGCCTGGCATAGTCATAAAGCAGAAGTGCTGTTAGATCCCTTGTTGGAGGCGTACAGTAAACAGGTCCGTTGTAGCCGAATTTGAATAGATAAGGAACAAATCCTATATGATCCATGTGCGCGTGTGTCAATATGACTGCATCTATATCATTTATTGTAATATTGGCGCTGTCGAGGTAAGGGAATGCTTTATTTTCATTGTCGCTTACGGCATCAACACCCTTTATCCCAGGCTCTGGGCTTATTCCACAGTCTATAATTATCTTGGAATGGTTTGTCTCTATCAAAAGGCTGCTTCTGCCGACTTCCCTGAATCCACCGAGGGCTGTCGCCTTCACCCATTCGCTCTTCATTACTTGCTGATTGATCTTCTTGCCTATACCTGTGAGGAACTTCTTTCTGAAATCGACTTCCTTGAAGAGAAGCTGCCTCACACCTTTTATGACATCACTATTCATGGTAGGCGTTCTGAGCACTCTTGGAACCCATCTTGTCTCGCTTATTATGCGCATTAGCGTTGAGCCACTCTTTCCTATTACAAGACCAGGTTTCAAGGCTTCTATGTAAACTTCCCCGAATTCCGGAATAAAACGTATACCTTCCTCAGCAACTCCGGCATCAGGAGGTAAGATCTCACGGATTTTTGCTGCCGCATCATCAGGATCCATAAGATGGGATTTTTCGCTTCTTACTATCAATCGCTTCTTTACTGCTGCAGATATGCTTTTTATTATGTCTCCGTCTTTGTAAAGATATGCTATATCCTTGACATAGACAGCTATGTCAGGACCCTCGTACTCTACCTTATCAACGCCTGCTTCTTTTGGCATTAATTCCTTTACTCGTTCTAGGCTATTTTTCTCTTCGCGTTTCTCTTCATCGGTCAACTTAATCACTTAAAATCCGAACCCACACATTTATACTTAGTTCTGGTACGCATAAATCAGATGATAAATTTTGATATGATTACTACTCTAAAGTATCTGTTGCAGAGGATATTCTTGCTTACTGACTCGTTATTTGACTATCTTGTCAAGCTCTTCTTTAGTATACTCTTTATAGCCTCCTTTCTTTGTTATTGAGACTATCCTTGTTCCATCCCCAGTAGCTGAATCCCTTCTCATTGCTATTTGGATAGCCTTGGCAGCATGTCTCACAGCATCAAGGTTTCCCATCGAAGGAGCATATATACTTTCTATATAACCAAGTGCTGAAAGCGTACCGCTTCCTGTTGCGGTGAACTTGCTTTCCTTGGTATAACCTCCGAATGGATCAATGCTGAATATCTCTGGCTCTCCCTTGTTAAGGCCACCGATTATAAGCTGCGCCAGGTATGGAAACATCTTATTTTCCTGAAGTATTAATGAAAGCAGGGATGTTGCTGATGTCGGAGACATGGACCTTCCTTCATCCATCCTGTAAAAGTCATTCTGCATTCTGAGTATCTTTACGAGATATTCAAGATCGCCAACCATTCCTGCTGTTGTGATCCCTAGGATATCACTTATTTTGTAAACTTTAACAACCTCTGAGTTTGCTATGAATGTATCCATTGTGGCTCTCATGTCTGCGCCTATGACAACACCCTCAGTGCTAACAAGCCCAACGGTTGTGGTTCCGGTCTTTAGTACTTTTGAAATATCTCTATAATCCCTGACATTAGAATAATCCATAGAATTCACCAAATTAGTTAACTCAAAATAAGATAAAACAAATAATCATCTAATCTATAAATATTTAAATCTTTATTATCAGCCAGGGGCATGCTTTAGGCAGTTATCAAACTGCCATTGCCTATCAGATATGCACTGCCATCAAGCAACTCCGCGTCTGCGAACGTCCTATGCAGTTTTGTTATCTTGAT
Source organism: Microcaldota archaeon (assembly GCA_021809925.1). GTDB lineage: Archaea > Micrarchaeota > Micrarchaeia > Micrarchaeales > CABMGC01 > JAMCSO01. The sequence goes on from JAJZJV010000013.1 coordinate 4,670, forward strand.
TTTGTACACCTTCCCTATCCTTGTCTTTGCATTCTTTACAAAGACTACCAGATCATCTATCTTTCCTATGCCTTCGCCCCTGTAGCTTCTTGCATTGACTCTCATTTCGTACGTTCCTCCCTCTATTACATCGCCTACAGACATTCTATCACCCAATCCACACTTGGCAATTTCCCGTTACCAATAAGAATTTCCTTTCAAAGTTATTTAAAGGTTATGTACAACTTTTTAGGTTTCAGGACATCCTCCAACAGCTAAAGCGTATTGGATCTCAATCCCACTTTGTTGATATCACACGGAGTAGTTTACCTAGATAAGTCAGTGAAAGGTGACGTTCTTGATTCCGAAATTAAGATATTGATATGTTGCATTGTTAGCATATGTACTATTCGGCATATAAAATGCAATCTGATTAATTCCCTTTGTAAGGTTCATTCTCAGAGAGTACTTTGCTTCTGAAGAGCCGAGCTTTATCTGGGCATATGAGTTTCCATTTAGATAAATGTATATGTCTGAATTTGAGGTAAGTGGAAGCGCTGAAAAACTCATGTTTATGCTTCTGCCAGAGGTCTCGATAACATTTATGTATCTTGGGTCTTCGCCAAACCACATTGTACCAAATGTTACGTTGCAGGAATATGCATTCTGGCAGTATTGCCATCCTGGAACCCATACGCCATTGGTATAATAAATTGGGAACTTACCAACATTATTTGTTATGGCATTGTTTGTTGAGAACACTACTGTGCTATTGCTTTCGTATACGGGGGCTCCGAGAAGAGTATATAAATATGAGACAAGAGATTTCTGTTCGCTGACATTATATGCTTGACGTATTACGGATACAAATGCTGTGTTGTACTCTGCAAGCCAGAAAAGCGTGTCGTTTGATATCTCGCTGTAGTTGTAGTTTATTGGAGATGGATATGACATTCCTTCCCCGTATTCCAAGTAGCTTGATGCAGTTATCAAAGGTATATTCTGCATGTAAGTGAGTTGTGTGGTGTTGCTTCTTCCAACATATCCACCAACGACAGGTTTCTTGAATGCAGTCTGGTAATAAAGTGCATATCCAGGATATTTCTCTGGAGCGCCAGTAACATAGTTTGGAAGCGCTGGTAGTATCAAAACAGAGAAGTTGCCAGGCAGACTCCCTAGTTCACTGTATACCTTTGGAATGTAACCATTTCCATAGTGATTACTTACTTGGGAAGCAGAGAGTGGTATCGTATTATATTCTATTACTAAAAGCAGACCTATAACTATGAATAAGTTCATGCTTTTTGAGAGAAAGGATTTTGATGATGTAAGCCTTTTCTCCAATTCTGCAAATCCAAGAGCAGCAAATATACCCAATATCAATTGAACAATTATATCAAATCTTCCCGGCTCTCTTAACACATTCAATATTGGAATATGATGATATAAGAGGTAGAGGCTTGGTATTGGGGTTAATGCCCCTCCTATCTGTATGTAAGGGCCTATAGAAAGCAGGAAGAAGATAACTAGAGCCACGAACCATAGGCGAACATCCTTTAGCTTGTTGCCTTTCTTGTATTCTGCATACAATGCAATTATTAGAAGTGCTATGACAGTGTATCCAGCATAGACTGTCCTTTCAGCAGTGTCTGCAGATACAAGGTTAAAGAAGTTACTAGATAGAGGTAAGAGAAGCCCATTCATAAATCCAGGGACGATAAAATTCAGCAGGTCTGGGCTATAAAGTTCAGTGTACGGAGTAGATGCCTGCGCATTGACTGTTGAGAGAACACCGTTTTTTATCGCGGAAGCCATTGGTATGAATATTGGAGAGCCAAGAATGAAGACTATCAGAAGTATCTCTAATAGAAGAAATGCGAACCTTGTATTTAGTATGCTTTTTCTTTCTTCTGCAAACAGATAATAGATCAATATTATCAACGCAAATATTCCGGACATTATTGCCTGCTCTATATCACCCATAAATGTGAGTAGAAGGAATGATGCTGCGGAGAGGAGTGCATATTTCTGGCTCTTTTCTTTTATTAGCATTAGAAATGAGAATATGAATAGTGGTATGAATTCTATATTGATCCAATGAAGATGGCCGAAGGCCTGCGCTATGTGAATAGCGCTGAATGAGTATATGAATCCGCCAATTATTGAACCGTATCTGTTCTTGGTTATATAAAATGCAAGTATGTACATGAACAGGCCGGAAAGAGTGAAGCCTAGAAAGATCATGAAATTCATTGCGAATGGAAGCCCTAAGACCTGTAATGGAATCGTTAGCAGGCTTTCTATCGGAGCGAGAGGCGTGCTGATGAGGTTTGCGCCTATTGGGTAATAAACATAGGAAGTGAGTAATGGGGAGGTATGCAATGTAAAGAGAGAATAGCCGATCCACCAAAATGTCCATAGGGCCTGATACTCATCTCCGCCATTTCCGGCAGGAACTGCCTGAGTAATGTTTGCAGTCAATGGCCAGAAGAAGACCATTGCTATTATAAGATAAAGTGCTCCGACTAGAAGATATTCCCTAAGGACCTTATTCTCAGTAATTGATTTAATATCGATCTTCATGGGATTATGCCAACCCTTTTTATTAGAAATAAAAGCTGATATGTTACTGTTTTAAATATATAATAAATGATAAATGTTTATAAATTATTGCGTGCACTTCGTTTTATATGATATCTGGATATGTAGGATAGGAAGGCAGATTGGCAATCCTCCTTCTAGAATGTGTCCTTGGATCCTGGCCTGATGGAAAAGATTTTTATGAGCGGGAAAAAAAGATCTGTTGGGAATGTCGCTGCCAGGACTTTTTATTATCTATTCATCAGCAAGATTATAAGTTTAGTACTTACTTCAGTAGCATTTGTTGTTGTAGCGAGACTTCTTGGACCCTCAAACTATGGAACATACACCTTTGCTATAGCATATTACTCCCTTATTGGTGCTGGAGGAACGCTTGGAGTAGGTTCGTATTTTAGCAAGAATCTGTCCAAGCTCAAACAGGACGATGACCTTAAGAGCATCCCAAAGATCTTGGCAAACGGATATTCCTTCTTATTTCCATTATTAGCTGCTCTTGCACTTATCGGATTTGTTCTGAGTGGTTTTGTTTCAAGTCATTTTGCAAGCACTGGAGTTGCTCCAATATACCTGGAGCTGGCATCTGCAATACTATTCTTCTCGTTGATAGAGGGTGCTACAGATAGCGCACTGATAGGCCTTGGAAAAGGAGGCCTGGCAGCTGTGACAATAATAACAATAGATGTCATACAATTCGGACTTAGCATCTTTCTTGTCTTGAGTGGTTATGGCGTTATCGGAGCAATAATAGGGCTCCTTGCAGGCAATGTGGCTGGTTTCATCTTGGCAATGTATTACATATCAAAAGAAGCTTTCTTCAGGTTTGGCCTCCCTGAGAGGCTGCCCAAGAAAAAAGAGATCGTAGAGATGCTCAGGTTTTCAATGCCGCTTGGAGGAAACAATATTGTTATGGCAGGTATTAGCAATCTTGTGGTCCTGATGCTTGGCCTCTTTGTTTATCAGCCAAAATATATACTAGGAAATTATGGGATAGCTCTGAAGGGGGTTGCGTTGATGGCAGCCTTTTATGGAACAGTTATATCAACAGTATTGCCTGCTTTCTCAGCAACAGACCCTAGCCGCATAGGAGATGGAGAAGGTAGGGAAGATAGAATAAATAAGATATTCTTATATTCGCTTATAGTAACCCTTCCGGTGATAATCTATATAGGTGTATTCTCAAAGAGTGCAATTTACCTTTTCCTTACTGACAATTACGCACTTGCCCCCACATATCTCTCCATTATAGCATTTGGAACCGCATTAGGCATGCCTGCCCTATATCTTGGGGGGTTCATGGCATCTCTCGGCAAGACAAAGCAGCTATTCAAGTGCTACCTTTACTCTGGAATTGTTCAGATAATTCTTATCTTCTTTCTTATTCCAAGATTTAATGCGATTGGGGCTATACTCTCGGTCTTCGTTATTGGAAACCTTATCTATTCTGCGCTGATACTCAGAAAGGCAGTTGAGGTATCTAAATTCCGTTTTGATTATAATAAGATTGCGCGGTTTGTAGGAAGCGGCGTATTCGTGACTCTGATTCTAATCGCGGTGAATCTTGCAGTGCTCCGTTTAGGGAACCATTATATAATAAGCCTTGTGGCAGGATTTATTGCGCTGGCCATTGTTTATCCACAATCCCTCGTCCTTTTTAAGGTAATAAACAAAGAGGATACAGCATTGATTCGCAGGGTATCTGAGGATATACCAACACTAGGATTTCTCATCACGCTCTTAAACAAGTATATTAACCTTTTTCTGAGATAATGATCTGAATGGTTGCATGGCCCGAAAAAGTGAGGAAGAAGCAGTAGATATAGGGATAAAGAATGCCAAAACGGCCTCATTCGTACTTGTTGGTAGAAGCGCATCGATAGCCATAAGCACGCTTATGTTTGTACTGATAGCGAGAATGCTTCTAAGCGAGAATTACGGGCTTTATACTGCGGCGATAGGCGCAACATCTTTGATAATAGCGTTTGGAAGCATTAACATTGGTACCTACTTTAACAAATATATACCAAAAATGATAGCCGAGAAAGATCAGGAAGGAATAGCTGTATCGATTGGTGATGGGATAATGCTTTTGCTTGCAGCTTTCTTGGCTTTTTTTATCGTAGGGATTTTAGGCAGCAACATTATCTCACTTTACACAATGCACAACGCAATTTATTCGATCCTTATCATGGCAGCCATAATTGGCGTTTATACCTCATTTTTTAATTCGGTTGTTTATTCAATCATTGTTAGCTTCGGAGATGGGAAGAGAGCTGCGTTCTCTCTTGTTCTTAATTCAGTGGTGCAGGCGATTGCGAGCATAGGTCTTATAATGCTTGGCTATGGGCCATTGGGTGCAATAATAGGATATTTCTTAGGATCCCTCTTCGCATTGGTTGCGGGTGTATTTTTCATATCAAAACATAGTAAAGTGCACTTTGTTAGTCATGGCTCAAGGAAAAGGATAGGGAAGATGCTGAGGTTCTCTCTCCCAATAACAATATCAAACGTGCTAGGCAATGTTGCAAATAATCTTGCAATAGTGCTGCTAAGCGTACTTTTCTCTGCAGAAGTGGTCGGTGCATACGGAATATCCCTGCGTGTTGGCAATCTGATAGATATGGTTGCTGGCTCCATAGCCGTTGTCCTTATACCAATGTTTGCTACTGCAATACACGGATCATCGAAAGGCAAGAATCTTGACAAATTTTATGGCTATTCCATATATTTTGCAATGTTCTTTACCATGCCCCTGATCTGCTACATTGCAATCTTCTCCAGTAATATAATAGCCACAGTGTTCACTTCCTCTTACGCCCAATCAGCTATTTACATGCCTTTGATTAGTGTAGGAATTTTGATAGGACTTTTCTGGAATTACTCCTTCTCGCTTCTTGCAAGCATGGGCAAGGTGAAAAAGATATTTAAGTTTTCTGTTGCGATCTTCGGTTCTGACATAGTCGCTGTCATTATATTAACACCCATTTTTGGAGCAGTAGGCACTATCATTGCCTTATTTTATGTGGGAAATATGATAGGAAATTACGTGTACATAAGATACATCAATAAAATAGGCATTAAAGTCAACTTCGGAGGACTGGTTAGGGTTCTGCTTTCAAATGGAATCCTTCTTTTCTTCCTTTTGCCAGAGATACTGCTTTCTTCATTTCCGAAGATGGAGCTTATCGCAGGATTTGTTGTGATAATTATAGCTTATCCGGCCTTGCTAGTCATTACAAGAGCGCTGAGACGGGAGGAGATTGAGCTACTTGATAAAGTGAGCAAAAATATACCTATTTTGGGCAGGATCATGGAAGTCCTTTTGAGCTATGCGAGAATGATAGAGAGGTTAGTCTGATGTATAAAGAATTCTCAGTGATAATACCAACACTCAACGAGGAGGGGAATATAAGCATCCTGATAAATAGAATACTTACTTCGTTCAAAGGTATGGAGATAATAGTTGTTGATGACGGATCGTCAGACAGAACAAAGGATATTGTTAGGGAGCTGGCCAGAAGGCATGGAAGGATCATGCTTATAGACAGATCCATGAAGGGAAAGGAAAGAGGCCTTACTTCAAGCGTGATAGAAGGAATTCTGCATACAAAAAGGGGATTTGTCATAGTAATAGATGCTGACCTTCAGCATCCCCCAAGAGTCATAGGAGACATAGCGAGAAGATTAAGTGATGGCAGCGATCTCGCTGTTGCTGTTAGAGAGAGTGTTGTCGGATGGAAGTTGTATCGCAGATTGATATCAAGAAGTCTTATACGATTCGGAGAGTTTGCACTTTGGGTTAATGGCAAGGCTACGTGCAGTGATATATTCTCTGGATTTTTCGGCGTTGAGAGAAAGCTGTTTGAGAACACTCTGAAAAAGAACGAGAGGAGATTTGTTGGTAGTGGGTACAAGGTGCTTTTTGACTTTCTAAAATGTACAGAAAAAAGAAGCATAAAGATATCGGAAATTCCATACAGGTTTAATCCGCGGGAGAGGGGAGCTTCTAAAGCAGGCTTTAGGCAAGGGATCGCGCTGATAAAATCCTTCCTTACCTGATCTTGTTATCAAGTCCAGCTTTTACGAAGCTGACGAATAGTGGCGCGGGGCTCTCGATTCTCGATTTAAGCTCCGGATGCGCTTGGGTCCCTATTCCAAATGCATCGCTCCATTCTATAAACTCCACAAGATTGCTATCAAGATTGACTCCGGTTATCTTCAATTCTTTCCTCGACAACGCAGCCCTGTATTTATTATTGAACTCGTACCTGTGCCTGTGCCTCTCATAGATAACGCTTTCGCCATAAGAACCATAGACTATGCTGTTCTTTTCTATGACATTGCATTTCCAGGAGCCGAGGCGCATGGTCCCTCCTTTCTGCTTTATGTACTTCTGAGATTTGATCAGGTCAATTATCTTATATTTTGTTGAAGGATTGAACTCTGTAGAGTTGGCACCATCCATTGAGCAGACATTCCTTGCATATTCGACAGCCATCAGCTGCATCCCAAGACATAAGCCAAGATACGGTATCTTTTTCTCCCTGGCATGTTTTATGGCCTTGATCATGCCTTCTATGCCTCTTTTCCCGAATGCTCCAGGAACAAGAAGGCCATCAATTCCTGAGAGAAGAGACTCTGGATCTTCTTTTTCCAGTCTCTCAGCATCTATCCATGAAATATTAACTCCGGTTTCATTCGCAGAGCCTGCATGGATCAATGCTTCTTTGACACTTGCATAAGAATCCTTGAGCTCAGTATATTTACCCACGATTGCCACATTGATATAATGGCTAGGTTCCACGACCCTATAGACACTTTTTTTCCAGAATTCTAATCTCTTTTTGTCGATCTCTTTTCTCTTAAGGCCAAGCTCTTTTACAAGCATCTTGTCAAATCGCTGATGCATGAGATGGAGCGGCAGATTGTACATGGTTTTTTGATCTGAATCATCTATTATCTTCTCCTTGCTCAGGTTTGAGAAAAGAGCCAATTTCTCTTTTGTCTTTTCAAGCAGTGGCTCTGTACCTCTGCATATGATGAAATTTGGCCTTATTCCTAGCTGTAAGAGTGCCCTAAACCCGAGCTGTGCAAGCTTCGTCTTTTGCTCTCCAACAACATCTATCTTTGGTATATAAGTGAGATTTATGAAAACAACCTCGTTGCGAAGGGCTAACTGCCTCATTGCTTCTATGAAATAGCTATTTTCTATATCCCCAACCGTTCCGCCAACCTCTATTATCAGGACATCAAGCTTGTTCTTTTCGGCTATCCCTTCAACCTGCTTTATTATTTCGTTTGTGAGATGAGGTATTATCTGTATATCCTCTCCAAGATAATCCCCATTCCTCTCTTTTGAGGTAACCTTGCCGAAAAGTTTGCCCCCGGTGATGGAAAGATCCCCACTAAGGCTTTTGTTCAAGAACCTTTCGTATATTCCGAAGTCCATATCGACCTCGCTCTTGTCATCCAATACGAATACTTCCCCATGCCGATAAGGGTTCATTGTTCCGCAATCATAATTCAGGTAGCCGTCAAATTTTACTGGAAGAACTTTGTATCCGTTGAAGTCAAGGATCTTGAGGATTGATGAGGTAAGGACGCCTTTTCCCAAGCCGCTCATCAGAGAGCCAAGAGTTACGATATATTTAGTAGGCATAATCCATATTAAATGAAAAAATCTTTAAAGGATATTAGGCGCTTAAGCATACTTGCAGCTTACGGTGAAAACCCCAATGTTTAATAGGTTTAAGGTCTTACTCTTTGCCCACCAAAATAATCCCAGTGGTTAAAAACATTGAAGGTTAAATCCTGAGTAGGAATAGTTAGATGGTTCTCATGTATGTGCTTGGAATATGGGACGGCCATGACTCTGGCGCAGCGCTGCTAGAAGGAAACAAGATAATATTTGCTTCTAATGAAGAGAGGTTTACAGGGAGAAAGCTTGAAGTTAGCTTCCCATTCAATTCCATAAACGCCTGCATTGGATACGCAGGCATAAGGCCTTGCGATATAGATACCGTTGCATTCTCTACCTTTGAGCCCACCAAGACATTATCAAGAATCTTCCCTGCACAAAAAGAGAGATATTATCAATTCAGAAGAAGGAGGATACCAAAGCCAGCAATTGAGAAGATGATAAGGTATTCAAAATATATGATGACTAGCATAGGCTCAGCTCCATTCTTACAGCAGATAAATAATGTTTATATGAAGAGAGCGCTTTCACATATTGGCATAGTTGCAGAAGAGATTATTGGCATAGAGCACCATAAGGCACATGCAGCTACAGCAGCATTCCCTTCGGGAATGAAGAGAGCGCTTATTCTCACATTTGATGGACTTGGTGACGGATTAAGTTCATCTACAAGTATACTGGAAGGGAGTGAGATCAAGAGGGTGGGCAGTGTAGGCTCAAATGATTCTATGGGCATACTTTACGAACAGGCAACAACCATATTAGGAATGAGGGAGCTTGAGGATGAAGGCAAGGTCATGGCACTCTCAGATTACTCTTTCCCATTTCCATTCTCTGAGAACAAGCTCAGGGATTTCATAAAGGTTGATGGCAGCTCGATGAAGGCCAAATATGGTCCTGTAACGCAGTACCGGATGCTTGAAAAGATTTCTTGGAGCACCCCAAGAGAGGAATTTGCATACATGGTGCAGCAACTCCTTGAGGTAGTAATATCCACCTTTGTTGAGAATAGCATCGATGAGAATGGAATAAATAAACTTGGATTCTCAGGAGGCATAATGTCAAATGTAAAGGCAAATATGAAGATAGCAGAGATAAAGAATCTTGATGATATGTTTGTGTTTCCACATATGGGAGATGGTGGATTGGCCCTTGGTGCAGCCATGCAAGCCAATTATGAGATGAATGGAGTTACTTCATATCGCTTTAACAATGTTTATCTGGGAAGCGGTTTTAGTGATGAGGAGATAGAAAGAGCACTGCGGGAAGAAAAAGGAATAAGTTATCAAAGAAGCAAAGATATTGCTGGCGAGGCTGCAGACGCTATCTGTGATTATGGGTATGTACTCTGGTTTCAAGGAAGGGCTGAATTTGGTCCGAGGGCTTTGGGAAATAGGAGCATTGTCGCAAGGCCGGATTCTGAGGAGGTCAAGGAAAAGCTCAATGTGCAGATTAAGAGAAGGGAATGGTATCAGCCCTTTGCTCCCACGATACTTGAGGAAGATGCAGAAGAGATTTTAGATGATATCAAGATAAGAGATAGATTCATGACGATGGCGTATAAAGTGAATAGAGAGTATAGTGGAAGGCTTGGATCTGTGATGCACGTAGATAACACAGTTAGGGCTCAGATTCTGGGAGATGAAAACAGGCCTTATAGAAAGCTTATAACAGAGGTAAAAAAGAGAACTGGCATTGGTGCTGTTCTGAATACCAGCCTTAATATACATGGGATGCCGATAGTAAATAGCCCTGAAGGCGCCCTTGAGATGATGAGGAAGAGCAGGACAAGAAGGCTCTTTATAGGAAATTACTCAGTGGAGATGGTTGACTGATGATCCTGCTCGGATACTTTATAACTGCAGCAACAAGCATATCCATGGTTTTGTTGTTTCTCGGGGTCTTCTTCGCTAGGAAGGAGCTCGGCAGATCGCTAGCCAAAAGCGGAGTAAGACTAAGAACGCTCTTCTTGTTGGCTTTGATAATAATCTTCTTTGTTTCTTTCTCGCTGTTGTATGTAAAACAGGTAGAACAGCTTTATTTCGATGAGAATATATATCAAGGGATAGCCCTTAATGTGCTAAGAGGAGGAAATGCACTTTGGTGCCAATATGGTACTGGGGATCTTAGCAGATGCTTTGTAAACCAGGTGTACCATGATTCCACAGGATACAGCGTCCTCATAGCCATAGCCTTCGGCATTTTTGGCATCGGAACTGAAACTGCAGCTGGACTGGAATTCCTAATGGGCATTCTATCAATAGCTTTTGTATTCGTGCTTGCCATATCGCTATTCGAAGACGAGAAGATTGCATTATACTCTGCAGCTCTTATGGCTTCGGCTCCTGAAATCATGATATGGTCGAGAGCCCTTGCAGTGCCCGATCTTGCATTCATGACATTTACAATCCTCACAATGTTCTTCTTTGTTGTTGGGATAAGAAGAAAAAGAAAAGAGATGATGCTCCCGTTTGTCGCGGCGCTATCCCTCTCTGTTTATATGAGGATTGAGGGGATATTGCTAATTCCAATATTTGCATTAGTTTATCTGGTGACGGGTAGGGAAGGAATCATAAGGTCATTTGCATCAAGAGTCAAGGAGATCTCAAAGGCTGCAGACGATGATATTTACTTCTTAGCATTATTGCTCTTTCTTGTGCTGCTTTTGCTGCCGCAAGTCTATTATCTTTGCATAGAGGTTGCTGCGCCTAGCTATGGCCAGGGAGCTAGTGGTTTATTCTCTTATGCGAGCCTTAGCAAGAATTTAATCCAGAATATTGGTTTTATTATCGGAACATTTAATTATTATCCTGCAATCTCTGAATGGGAAGCAGGGATCTTGTTTATAATAGGTATATTGTCAGTAGTCTTGGTCAAGAAGCTGAGGCATGCACTCGGATATCTTGCATTGCCGATTCTTGCATATCTTCTCTTTTATTCTGCATTCTACGCTGGTTCAGTGGGGTTTGGGGTTGATGTAAGGTTTATGCTTGAGATAATGCCATTTTTGATAATTTCTGCAGGAGTAGGGATCAGGATAATCGAGAAGTTGGCGATTTATGTTTATTCCAAAGTAGGCAAGAGCAAAAAAATTAGATATGTTATTACAATAATAATATTAATCGGATTTATAGGATATCCATTCTCGGCAGTATATCCAAGTCTAACTTTGCGTCCAAGCCAAATGGCGCAGGAAGCATTTCCATTCAGTGCCACAAGCTTCATTTATCAGAACTATGCGAAAGTACCGCAAAATTGTCTGGTTTTTTCGTTCACTCCGGAGATGTGGCAGGAGCTTAACCGAAGTTCTGCTGAGATCGGCTATTTGGAAGGCGCAAACAGCACCATCAAGAAGAGCATTGAGAATTACAGCTGCTTTGTATTTGATTATGGGTATTGGTGCACAATCCAGCCATATCATTCCGCTCTTTGCTCACAAATAATTAACAGTTATAATCTCTCAGTGATTGCAACTGAAAGATCTGATAATGGAGTGAATTTTTCATTGTATAAGATAGTTGATTATAAGTGATTTAATGAAAATGCCCATGCTTGTAGTCTTAGTTCTTTTTATGGCTTCGCAGGCATATGCTGGGACAGTCTCATTGACTGGAACATGTAGTTATACAACTGGAAACCCTTATGTCAACTTTACACTATCAAATGGTGGCAATGAGGCAGCAACAAATATCAATATTGCTGCAGACCTTTCTGGAGCCTTAGTAAGAAATAAGAATTATTATATAGGATTGCTAGGAAGCAACTCCCTCGCAAGTATGTCTTTTGATCTCGCACCTGTAGGAATTGGTGGCTATGCTGGCTACTTTAATGTTTCGTACGACCAAGGCGGAACTGTTGAGGACTCGGTGTTCCCATGCATGTTTTATTTCGGCAAAGAGACGTATGGCAGATTAGTAATAAATAATACTGTTAGAGAAAATGGAAACGTTGCTAATGTTGACGTTAGCGTTGCAAACCCTACAAGTAGCGATACCCAGATTATGTTGGAGATCGTACTGCCAGAAGGCATTGTTACCCCAGTGGAAGAGTATTCTGGAGCTATGATTAATGCTGATAGCAGCAAGAACTTCGCTTTTGAGCTTGATGGAATCCCACAGGGGACATCTGATACTGGATTTGTAATGCTTTCTTATGGGAACCAGAGCTACCACTTCTCATCCATATCAAGTTTTGTAGTAAAAGGAAACGCTACGGCTTCAAAGAGCAGTGAAATCTCACTCCTTCCATTTTATCTCTTCTCTTCTCTCGCAATAATACTTTTTGCCTTAATACTCAGGATCATCATTAGAGACATTGCGACATCCTCCCACCCTTAAAGCAGATTGTGGAGGATGTCGCCTATGATTGATTGATAGGCTTCGCACGCTGTCCAATTTTCAGGGTCTTTGCCTTTCTTTATCTCAGACCTTGCCTGGGCAGCCTCTCTGGAGTGCCATATTTTAGATAGATCGTAATCGACATCCCTTACATTTCCTATTTTTTTATCCCACATTATTGAAGGAAAAACATTCCCATAGCTGTCCAAAAACAATGAAGCATCCATGCTTCTGCTCTTTATGGGAGCCTTTCCTGTTTCCGAGTACCTTTCCAAGCCCTTTAAGAACGCATTCTCTATCAATGGTATCGCGCCGATCTCAGCCTTTCTCTTCTCCCTTATTTGTCTTATTTCTTTCGCAACTTCTACCTGTCCGGGCTTGATTCCAAGGTCTGAGTTTGAGTAATAAATGTCTGATACCTGACCGAGATTGATGTGAAAATTGTTATATGTTATTGAGGGTATTTCCTCCTTTACGGAATTGAATGTTTTCTCGAACATTCCCTGATTAAACTTGCTTATAGTATAGCCAAAAACAAAAAAGAGATTTGAATGTTCTGATTTAAGCTCCTCAAGCATCCTGAATACATTTATGGCCTTGTCATAGTTTCCTTTAACTCCGCGTATCTTATCATGAAGTTCCCTGTATCCATCAAGGCTGACAGTTATTGAGAGTTTTGGGATTCCAAGATCAAGGATCTTAGATATCTGCCCTTTGATCATATTGATATTGCATAAGGAGTTTGTAGGCATGGTAAATAAGTATGGCTTTGAGGTCTCGTTGAATGCCCGTATTATCTCAACTAGATCTTTTCTTAGGAATGGCTCTCCTCCAGTAATCTCTATCCATCTAAAGCTCTTATTCCTATCTGCAAATTTCTTGATCTCATCCAGCAAGAGCTCATTTGAGGGCTTAATCTGCCATATGTTGCAAGTTGCGCATCTCGACTGGCAGGAATAGGTTATTGAGAAGGTTAGCTTGTATGGGGCCTTGAGCATAGAGATGTTGCTCCTTATTGCAGGTATTGCTAAAGATAAAAGGCGATCTATGTTTGACATTCTCCATACCTTTTGATGTTTGATATAACTTCTATTAATCTTTATGGAGAAGTCATATTTAAATTGTGTTTTGATGGCTTTAAATAAAGGCATTATTGAAGTTTCAGTTGTGATCCCAACGCTTAATGAAGAGCACAACATCAAGAAGACGATTGATGGAGTCTCACGGCAGCTTTGCAAAGTGTCACATGAGATAATAGTTGTTGATGGTTACTCGAATGACAGAACTGTTGCGATAGCAAGAGAAAACGGCGCCACTGTGCTTTTTGACGATATAGGCAAGGGATCTGCCCTTATAAAAGGATTCATGAATGCTCGAGGAGCCATTATAATCTCAATGGATGCAGATTTATCAAACAGGCCAATCGAACTTCGATCGCTTATCGCAAGCATAAGGTCAGGCTATGATATAGCTATGGGATCAAGATTTATAAAGGGAGGAAGATCCGATGACATATCAGTAATTAGGCGCGCTGGTAACAAGTTTTTTGTATTTTTGGTAAATGCTATATTTGGCTCTGAATATACTGACCTGTGCTATGGGTATAGAGGTTTTAGGAAAGATATCCTTAAGGACCTTGGCCTAAAAGAGATGGGATTTGGAATAGAGACCGAGATCAGCATAAAGGCAATAAAGAAGCAACTTAAAACAGTAGAAGTTCCGAGCTATGAGAAGAGACGGGCGGGAGGGGAGCCTAAACTGAGAACAATACATGATGGAGCAAATATCCTTAATACAATAATAAAGAATATCTGGGCCTGATCATTGTTTGCTTTGGCAGTTTGCTATAGCATCCTTAAGCACTGCCAAGACAGTGCTATTTGGATAAGCCCCAGTATTTGAATCAACTAAGAAGGATACGGTGCAGAGGGTATTTTCTGAGAGAGATGTTAAAGAGTAATATGTCTGGTTATGCAAAAACCCATAGTTTCCATTCTCATTTGGGCCAAAGCCGCTTATGATGCCTGAAGAAGAGTTGAACGATGATTTAACATTGCCAAATGCGCTAAGTGCCGAAGATGAATTGGTATATGAGATCTTACGGGATACTAAAAGATATGCTCCCAACTGGTAATTGACAAAGTTTCCACTTATAAACCCTTTAGATATTCCTTGGGCCATGTCATTTGATGTCAATTTATATGAAGAGACCATTGTGAACTTGGAGAGAGCGCTGTTCGGGGTTTTTGTAGGAGATAGGGAAGGATTATTCAGGTAATAGTAGACTACTAACCCAACGAATACTATTATGATAAGAGAGATATAAGCAATTTTTTTATTCATATGTATCACTAGTTGCATGGGGATGGGCTGTTGGAACATGATCCAGTGTCTATCCCATCAGTACAATCATATCCTGTGTTGCAGTCTAATCCTGTGCTGGTGCATGTGGAGCTTAAGGAGCATGGTCCACCAACCAATACTGCATATGAGATAGTGGTTGTTGATGATGAGGTTGAAGTTGAGGTCCCTGTAGTAGTTGTTGAAGTAGTTGTTGAAGAGCATAAGAAAGATCCAGAACAGTCATAATAAGTGCCTTGATAACACTGGCAATTGGGGTAATCTGTTTGCGGCGATGTTCCTGCGCTGTTGCATTCAGGAGCAGGGCCTCCTGGAAGCTGCATGCATACCCAATCATAGTAAGGGTTCCCTTGGTTGCAGTTGTAAACCTGGTCTGTGCAGTGTATAGTAGATAATGAGCCCGAGCAGGCAGATCCAGTATCAGGATAGCATGTTCCATAAGAATAACCGCTGGGAGGCTCTCCGGCAGTCTGAGAATATTCTGAGGTACATGTCGGATTTGTAAAGAACGTTAATAAGGGAGTAGAATAGCCAGTATTAGGACCGTTGTACTGAGAAGCAGTATAAGAGCAATACAGCATGGTTGTAGTTGATCCAGAAGAGGTTGTTGATGCAGTAGAGCTAGTCGTCGTGGTTGTTGTTGATGTTGTTGAGGTAGTTGTTACAGGATTTACAGTAATTGTTGATATTGAGGAAGTAGCGGTCTCTCCAACATTATCTTTAATTGTTATATAATAGGTAAATGTGCCTGTCGCTCCTCCAGAGACAGTATAAGTTGGGGATGTTGCACCAGATATTGCAATTCCGCTTCCAGAAGTATCATTATACCATTGGTAAGTGTATGGAGATGTTCCGCCAGATATGCTTGAAGACAACGTTGTAGCCTGACCTTGCAGCATTGTCGATGATGTAGGAGATATCGAGACTGAAGGTGAGGGATTGACTGTTATTCCTGCAGTTGTTCCTGAAGCTGTTTCGCCTACAGTATCCTTTGCAGTGCCTGTGAAGGTAAATGTGCAGCCTTCGTCAGAGGTTGATGGAGTGAATGTAAATGAGGCAGATGTCCCAAGACCGGTTGGAGCAGAGCATGAACCGAATATCACATTAGAGACCCATGAGTATGTATATGGAGGGGTTCCTCCGCTTGCGGTTATACTAACTTGCTGCGATTGGCCATAGTCGATTGTGACTGGGGAAGATGGAGATATTGGTGAGGTTAAGGATAAGATTAATGGCTTATTTACGGTTATTCCTGCAGTTGTTCCTGAAGCTGTTTCGCCTACAGTATCCTTTGCAGTGCCTGTGAAGGTAAATGTGCAGCCTTCGTCAGAGGTTGATGGAGTGAAGGTGAATGAGGCAGATGTCCCAAGACCGGTTGGAGCAGAGCATGAGCCGCTCGTAACAGTAGATGTCCAGGAATAGGTGTATGGTGGGGTTCCTCCGCTTGCGGTTATACTAACTTGCTGTGATTGGCCATAGTCGATTGTGACTGGAGATGATGGCGCAATGGAGGATATCTGCAATGCAGGATTGACTATGACTGAGACTGTCGAGGAAGTTGCTGTTTGAGATGAGGGTGAGCTATCTGTTATTTTTATATAGAAATCATATGTTCCAGTACTTGTTGTTGATCCAGAGTTAAAAGAGCATTGGACTGGCTGCGATGCTGTTGCAGAGCCAGAAGGCTGAGAGCATTCAGAAGCAGAATTATAAGAACCTCCGTTAAAGTTGGCAAACCATTCATATGAGTATGGTGTGATGCCCGTATTTGGCATTGTTGCGTTTATTAGTGCTTCCTGACCCTGATCTATTATCTGAGTTGAAGGAGACAATGTTGGTTGAGTGAGCACAGAATAGAAGTAAGCCGTTTCTGTGGTAGAGCTTGATATCGGGATTGTTGCAGACTCGGATGTGCCGGAATAGCAATCAGTTCCAGTACATGACCATCTGTCGAATATCCAATTAGGCGCTAGTGTGTTTGAAGCGAGGATGTTGACCTGCGAACCAGAATTGTACCAATAAGAACCAGGAGCAGGTGTAGTTGTCGCCCCGGAAGGCTGTGATGTTGGGGAGAATGACCCTGATGCCATAGTTAGAGTGTATTGGGTTGTGTAAACTGCAAAGAGAGTGCAATTATATCCTGCGGTAATCGTCCCGCTCTGAGACGATCCGCCGCAGCCGTTTATTGTATCATAAATATATTTTGCGCCTGTGGAACTAAAGACCGGAGAAGAGTATGAGTAAGTATGTGAGCTTCCCATCGGGTACTCAAAGGTCTTTGGAAGCTGTGAATAAGTGTATTGGATGCCATCCACAGTAAGGACATCGGTGGTGCTGCCTATCAGATTGCTTGAATAATAAGTCACGTAGGCTGGCTTCTCGAAAGTTATTGTATTGGAAGCAATAACGTTGCCATACTGCGCATAGACTGTTACAACCCCGTTCTCTGTAGTTGAGATCGTACTATATGCATTCCCATTTGTATCTGTAGTGCTAAATACGGGCTTTATTGTAGCAGTTATTGGGGAAGAGTATGTGAAGTTGACAGTTGCTCCGGCTATGGGCACGCCAAAGAACTTTACTACTGCAGTGAGATTGTCCCCTGCGCCCGTAGCTAATTGAGAAGCATTTCCAACTAAGAGAGCCATACTTATCTTTGGTTTTGTGTATGTTTGAGTAACGTGAGTCTGAAATCTCCCAATCGTACTTTGAACTGGAGAAATTACGCAATTCTTTTCAGTGGGATTTAGGTTGGTACAGATTGTAGCGTTTATAGTCAGCGAACCGCTCACCAGAACGCCCGGATTTACCACAGTATTTGAAAATGTT
>JAJZJV010000014.1 GCA_021809925.1 Microcaldota archaeon
ATACGCATAACTACCACCTAAACGCCAGTCAGGTCAGTGACAATATACCATCTCTGGTGCCTAGTCCTCGTAAAATGTAGTACAGTCAGCTCCTTAAAACTGTGACTGATGGCCAACTACTGTAATTAATAATTATGCAACAAATAATTATGCAACACAACGCTATGGATGCGTATTTATAAGAATTTGTGCATCTGTTATATTGACTGATTGAAGGATAGAGACAATGGAAAGAGACAAGATTGAGATATTCAAGAAAAGATGGTACACAGCCTTCTCGCTTTCACTCATGTTTATTGGAACAACACTTATCACAAATTTCTGGGGGATAGCTGATTATCATTTCATATTGCCAAATGCCGCAACGGCAATAATCAGTATATTTATTTTGAGGGCGGTTTACAAAGGATGGAACAATAAGTCCATTGCAAAAATGAAAAAAGTAAATAGGAACATTATTGCATTGCTTCTTCTAGGAGTTGGATCACAAATAATTGATATAATACTGACGCTTGGCACTAATGAGATACTTATAGCCTCGTACATAACATTCGGGCTGATAATGGCAGTAATTAATATGTTTGTGTGAATTCAATGGTTAAACTGAAAAGAATATTGCCCGAATCCGCAAAGGTAAGGCTCTGGCTCTTCTTCTCTTTCATAATATTATTAAGCAATGCAGGATCGCTCAACCAAGATATAGGTAATGCCAAGACAGTTATTCCAGCAGTTGATGATGCGATTACAATTGCCCTCTGCTTCGCCATAATAATCATTGCGATCGCTTTCAACAGCAGAAAAGTCGAGAGGAGGAAGCAGAGGGATAATTTAATATTAGTATTACTTATGCTTCTCCTCTTAGTCTATTTAATAGATATGGAAATAAGAGGAGGCAACATCATGGGAGCTGCGGCTGGAGACGCTGCAGGAATAGTGATGGTAATCCAAATGATAGCAAATAGATTCCTGTAAAGTGTCTGGCACTTAAGTTGGGCAAGATTTATTTATCTTCCAGAAATATGTTAATATATGAATAACCAAAGAGAGCTCGAACGATTTAGGGGTCGTGTATATGTTACTTTTTCGCTATCCTTATTATTCATCGCAGCTACCGTGTTCAGCAGGTTCTGGGGAGCTTCATATAGCTTGCCTGCGGTGATCTCGGATATTGGAACAGCCATAGTCTCGGCAATTCTTATGTATGAGGTGTATAGGTCATGGAGATGCAAGACATCAATAGAGATTAGAAAGAAAACAAAGGGAATACTTTTGCTGCTGATATTAGCCATAAGCACACAGGTACCAGCCCTCTTCCTTATGTCTAAGCATGGCGGGCTGCTTACTGTGGCTTATATAATGTTTGGGTTGATATTGGCTGTAATTAATATGTTTTTGTAGGTGAGCTAGCTGAAAAAGATAGGCATACTGCCAGAATCCGCAAGAATAAGAATGTGGCTCTTCTTTTCATTCATCATAGTGCTAAGCAATTTAATAGATATTAATGATACAATCGCAACATCTGATATTACATTGAGGACTATCGATGAGATTGCCAACATAGTAATATTCTTGGCAATATCCGGGGCGGCGGTTGGCCTAAGCAAGAAAAGCACAATAAAGGCGAGGGATATGATTGTATTCATATTGCTCTCGATATCGTTTATAATTTACCTTGCAGACTTCATGAGCATTGGTGCAGTGAACTCCGTGTCTGCTGGAGACATAGCAGGAATAATAATGGTGTTGCAGATGATCGTCAATATATTCTTATGAGATTGGAATTTAATGACGACATATTTCTCAGGATTGCTATATGGGCATTCTTTCTTTTAATACATGTTGGGCTTTGCTAGTACCTCTGATCCTACAAACCAATCAAAATGTATATAAATATTTCTCAACAAACAATACTTTGGTGCGTTTATGGCCAACATGAGCTATTAGAGGCTTGTGTTTTGAGAGCGTATTTTGCTTGATGAAAAACGTAACATTTAGCCCAGCTTTTCTGGGCTTTATGAAAGCCCTATTGGCAAGGCCATGAACTGATATGAGATTGCATATTTGCAATTGATTTGAGGAGAAGCAAGCTTGAAGAAATTTAAGCCACCTAGTGGATGGCTTGGCTCTAGTCGCTGCGATGGCCGTGGCAAGCTGCGAAAAGCCTGGGGTAGCCGCATGTCAGGCTTTGAACCCAGGATTGCCGAACTGCATCATGTATAATGATGCATGCAGACGCGGGGAATTGAAACGGCTCAGTACCCGTAGGAGAAGAAAGCATAAGCGATGTCGTTAGTAACACGAGTGAAAGCGACACAGGGCAAACTGAATCCTGCGACGCAAGTCGCATGAGATGTGGTGCAGCTTTTAGACTTATACCATGAGCTGAATGTTTTGGAAAGAATAGCCATAGAGAGTGACAGCCTCGTAAGTGTAATGGTATGAGTTGTGCTGTGTATGAGTAACTCGGCTTAAGTGTGTCGAGTGAAAACGGGAGCATTAAATCCCAACCCTAAATATTGACTAGAGACCGATAGCGAACAAGTAGTGCGAACGAAAGCTGAAAAGAACCCACACGCGTGGGATTGAAAAGATCTGAAACTAGGTGGTTACAAGAAGGCATGGCATGAAAGGAATGAAGAAATGACCAGTGTCGTGCCCTTCTTCTCGAAGCAAGAGCCAGGGAGTGTATTGGAAGTGGCGAGCGAAAGCTAAGCGAAAGCGAGGGCGCGCAAGCAATGAGGCGCCGGATATGAAAATGTCTAAGTCACTTCTATACGACCCGAAGCCATTGTGATCTACTCGCGGCCAGGACGAAGTCGAGTTTACGCTTGATGGAGGTCCGCTACCTGTCATGGTATATCCTGTTGGGTGAGCTGCGAGTAGGGGCGATAGACCTATCGAACATGGCAATAGCGGGTTCCCTCCGAAGTATCTTTAGGATAGCTCCGGGCGAGTTTGCGCATGAGGTAGAGCGACCGATTAGGGAGCTCGGGATCGAAAGGTTCCACTCTCTTGTCAAACTCCGAATGCATGCGCTGCGCAGACCCCGGAAGTCGGAGGTGTTGGGTAAGCTAGCACCTCGAGATTTGAATGTGAGAGACTCTTGTTAAGGTCCCAAAATTCTGATTAAGTGTTTTGAAGGACGGCATTTTCTTAGACAGTCGGGAGGTAGGCTCAGAAGCAGCCATCCTTTAAAAAACGCGTAATAGCGTACCGATTGAGATTTTGCTATCTGAAGATAAACGGGGCTAAATTAGATACCGAGACATGAGTGCCGAAAGGCAGGTAGGAGGGCGTGCTGTATGGTAAGAAGCTTGGTTTAGAGATCAAGTAGACCGTGCAGCAGTGAAAATCCTGGCGTTAGTAATAGCAAATAAAGGTGAAAATCCTTTACGCCGAAAGCACAAGGTTTTCCTCGAGATAATCGTTAGCGGGGAGTTAGCCGATCCTAAGTGGACAGCTAATTACTAGTCCACGAAAGGGAAGCCTGTTAATATTCAGGCGCATATCGCGTAGGCGTGGTAACACAAGGCGAATTTCCGACGCTTGGGGATAGGTTTGCAATTAAGCTCATAGGGCTCTGGAGTCTCATTGTGAGGAGAAAGAGCTAAATGGGTGATCTATAACCGAGTCCCTGAGCCAGTGAAAAGGGAATACGCAACGATCGTGATATATCGTACCTAGAACCAGTACAGGTGCTGCTGGCTAAAAAAGCCAAGGCGTGTCAGGAGAACCCAGGTTAGGGAAATCGGCAAATTAGTGGCGTAAGTTTTCAATAAGCCATGTCTGCGCTTAGTAAGTGCAGATAGCATTAACTAGGGGAGAACGACTGTTTATCTAAAACACAATTCACCGCAAAGCCTTAAGGCTTAGTACAGTGGATGACGCCTGCTCACCGCTAGCACGCGAAACCCCAATTCAACGGGACAAAGCACTAGCAAAGAGCGGGAGTAACTCTGACTCTCTTTAGGTAGCGTAATACCTCGTCGCTTAATAGGCGACTTGCATGAATGGCGTAACGATTCTCCCACTGTCCCAACCTGGGACCTGGTGAACTCACTACGTGGTGTAGATGCCACGTACTCTCAGTGGGTGGCGAAGTCTCCATGAAGCTTGACTATAGCCTGTTGTTGCTGTGTGGCAGTGGCTGCAGAGCGTAAGTGGGAGCGTCGAAGTCTGGGTCTCGGCTCAGATGGAGCGACAATGTAACACCACTCTTCCTCTGCTACGCAGCTAACCAGAAATGGGACAATTGCAGGTGGATAGTTAGACTGGGCGGTTGCTTTCGATAAGGAAACGAAAGTGGCCAATGCTCTGCTTAACTGGTTTGGGAAACCAGCGTGAAGCTAAAAGGCAAATGCAGGGCTGACTGTATCTCGAAAAGCGGGAGATGCAGACTGGAAACAGGGGCTTAACGAACGTTGGAAGCTCTTTTAATGGAGCTCCAAGCTGTCAGACAAGTTACTCTGGAGGTAATCGGTTGGTGGCTGGTGAGAGTTCACATCGACCCAGCCGTTTGATACATCGATATAGGCTTAGGTCATCCTGGCGGTGCAGGAGCCGCCAAGGGCTGGACTGTTCGTCCATTAAAGACCTACATGAGCTGTGTTCAGTACGTCGCGAGACAGTACGGTAGCAACTACTGGGAGTGTCAATGTCAGAGGATAAGGTCTTTTTAATACGAGAGGAACGAAAGACCGGCGCCTCTAGTGTACCGGTTGTTTATAGCATTGCCGGGTAGCCACGCGCTAAGTTGATAAGTCCTGAAAGCATCTAAGGACGAAGCATCATCCGAAACGAGACATTAAGGGAGGTTATAGTACATAACTTTGATAGGACGGGCGTATAAGCAGAGAGCTTCGGCGATTTGCGAGCGCACCGTTACTAAATCCTTACTTTTCAAGCTTGCTTCTCCTGACTCTTTTTGTTTTTAAGTAAGTTTAGCGTTAGCTTTGGCTATTGGCTTTAAAGACTAAGACGAGAACCATGCAATTTATTTATATGTGAGAGCAAATATCATAACTTTATTGCTATTCCTGGAAACAGAATTGCTTCTATTGATAAGGCACTCGATGAAGGGAGAGTGCGCAAAGCGCTGAATGCAACCATATCAAAAGCCATAGGGGATATTTTACTGATACAGCAGAATGTACTATGAAAAGGAGCATTCTTGTGGCTGTCTATGACAAAGTACATGAGAATAAACGTCATCAGTAGAAGCCCGCCATTAATATTATAAACATTAACCGACTTTATACTCTTACCTTTTGATGATAAGGAAAGGTTTGAAATATGGTTGACGTTACTATAAGGATTGCTGGAGCCAACGGAGATGGGGTAGAATCGAGCGGAAACATGCTTCTTAAGACAGTCGCAAGAAATGGACTTCATGCTTATGGGTATAGAGGATATCAATCAATAATAAGAGGAGGACACGTTTGGTATCAGGTTAGAATCGGAGAAGCAAAGCTTTACAGCCCAGGAAATGGAATAGATGTCTTCGTGGCGCTTAACCAGGATGGAATAGAAAACCAGAAGGAGCATTTCAACAAGAATGCAATAATAATCTACGATCCTTCTAAGGTCAATGTTGACTCGATAAAAAACCAAGGATACACGCTTATAGGAATACCTCTGCTTGATACTGCTGTAAAAATAAGCGGAGATCCCATAATGAGAAATGTTGTTGCTATAGGTGCGATACTGAAGGTAATAGGAGTAAACATAGAGGCGTTTGATGAAGTCGCAAAAAGCATGTTCCTTAGGAAAGGAGAAGCGATTGTCAGCAATAATGTAAATGCAGCTAGGACAGGATATAATTATGAGGGAGTAGAAACGTTCCGCCCAATCAAGGGAGATGAAAAGACAAGATTTACGCTCGATGGAAATACCGCACTTTCAATGGGCTCTTATGCGGCAGGATGCAAGCTATATGCAGGTTATCCAATGACTCCTGCGAGCACAATATTACAATGGTTTGCTGCGCATGAAGATAAAGGAGTACTGGCAAAACAGACAGAAGATGAGCTTGCGGCAATCAATACAGCGATAGGGGGATCTTTCGCAGGGGTAAGATCTGCATGTGGAACCAGCGGAGGAGGATTCTCTCTGATGGTTGAAGCTCTCGGTTTCACAGCAATGCTCGAAGTGCCATTGGTGGTGTTCGAAGCGCAGAGAACAGGGCCGAGCACAGGATTGCCGACAAAGACAGAACAGGCAGATTTATTATTTATATTGCACGCATCGCAGGGAGAGTTCCCAAGAATTGTCGTTTCTCCAAGGAATGTTGAGGAATGTTTTTACATAGCAGCTGAAGCGTTCAACCTTGCTGATAAGTACCAATGTCCAGTCATAGTAATGTCAGACCTCTTCTTATCAGAACACATAGAGAGCATAGATGGATTTGATATCGATTCCATAAATATAAATAGGGGAAAGATTGCTGAAAAGAACAACGGAGAACGATTCAAGAGATACTTATATTCAGAGGATGGAGTCTCTCCGAGAGCATTCCCAGGGACTCCAGGGCTTGAACACATTGCTGCAAGTGATGAGCACGACGAGTACGGAGACCTTGTAAGCGATGCTCTCTCTGGGATAGGAAAGTACGTAGAGGTGAGGAAGAAGATGCACGGAAAGAGAATGTCAAAGATAGAAAGCATGCTGAAGAACGAGAGCATCTTTGTGCCTAAAGTAAGGGATGAAGACTCAGATTACTTTTTTGTGTGCTTCGGATCGACCACAGACCAGGTTATAGAGGCTACCGAGATGCTTAAATCCAAAGGCAAGAAGTTCGGTGTCATCTCCTTCAACTATTTGATGCCTTTAGACAAAGAAAAGACAAAAAAGATGCTTAAAGGCAAGAAACTGATAGATGTAGAATGTAATTTCACTGCGCAGCTGGCGCAGGTGATAATGGCAAATACAGGAATAGAGATTCCAAACAGGATACTGCGATATGATGGGGAAGTAATAACAAGCGCTGAGATAGTTGAGAAGGCGCTTGGGATGATCGATAAATTTTAATTGGTTGTAATATGAGCCAGGTTGTTGAGAAAACAGACAGCGAAATGAAGATCAATTACGGATCAAAGACAAAGCCCATATGGTGCCCTGGATGCGGCGACTTTGGAGTCCAGGCTTCAATAATAAAGGCCCTAAAGGACCTACAGATAGAGAAGAGCAACGTAGTTCTTGTGTCAGGTATAGGATGCAGTTCGGCAATGCCCCATACATTCAGCACATACGGATTACATAGCCTCCATGGGAGAATATTACCAGTCGCAACTGGAATAAAACTCGCAAACAACAGTCTTACAGTGATAGGAACAGGCGGGGACGGGGATGGTTATGGAATAGGAAGCGGACATTTTGTTCATGCGTGCAGAAGGAATGTAGACATTACATACATTGTAATGACAAACGAGACGTATGGATTGACGACAGGGCAGGCTGCACCTACTGCACTGGTCGGAACGAAAACCAAGTCAACACCATTTGGAGTCATAGAACAGCCGATAAATCCAATCGCACTTGCAATAAGCGCAGGCGCGACCTATGTTGCAAGGGGGTTCTCTGGAGACCCTGTCCATCTTTCAGAATTGATAAAGAATGGAATAAAGCACAAGGGATTTGCATTGATAGACACGTTCAGCCCCTGTGTCACATTCAATCACACCAATACCTTTGATTGGTTTAGAAGAAGAGTGTACAAACTTGAACAGGAAGGACACGACTCTTCAGACATATCAAAGGCATTTGATAAGTCCATGGAAGATTTCAAATCTAACTATGAGAAGATGCCGATAGGATTGTTCTACAAAACAGAGAGGCCAACATACGAAGACCTTGACATTTCCCTAAAAGACGGGCCGCTTCTGAATCAGCCGCTTCCCGGCAAAGAAGAGATCAAAAAAGCAATAGAAGAGAATATGTGAAATTATTCTTTGCGTAGAGACCTGCAATTGGAGTTGGCCTGGCTTGGATAGCTAATACCCAAAAATATTTAAATACAGATATTTAGTATTTGAACAGATATTTGGTTTATATGAAAACTGAAATTAGAGCTTCGACTATATTCTTATTTGGCTTGGCTTTTGCAATAGTAATTATTGGGATTATCGCAATCATGAGCATTAGATTAAATGCTGCTACGATAACTGCAAATGTGGTTGTCTCGGGAGTATGTGAAGAATCTTTCTCCCCAACAAATGTGGTGTTCGGTGCTATATTACCAAATGGCAACCATAGCACGAATATTATTGTTACATCTACAAACAACGGAAATGAGGGAGCATATATCTTTATATCGGGAGGAAATTGGATAGACACATCAAACGCTCTGATATCCTTTGGATCTACGAATACATTATGGAATGCGATAGCGCAAACTAGTTATAATGGAATTGGTGTCAAGTCGATACCGAGCAATACGCAGATCCTTGTGCCGGCAGGAAGTTCCGCAAATATATACTTCGGACTTGCAATACCCGGAGGGCAATACGCAGGGACATACAACCAATTGATAACCATAGATAATACCTGTTGAGATGTCTAGATGAAAGTAAGCACTGCAAGTATCATGTTTTCTTTGATTATATTAGCATCAGTAACAATGATTGTGAATGCAGGGCTTGGGGAGATAGCTGGAGACCTTAATTTTAATGTATCGTTCGGTAGCACTCAATCGCAGAGTTTGACAGTATTTAATACTGGCAGCTCACCGATAGCTTATGAAGCAACACTTGCCACTATCAGTAACGTCCCTAACGAGCCAACCCCAATAATCACAATAAACCCATCAAACGGCATACTGCAAGCACATCAGCAGCAGGTAATCAACGTTACAGCATACTTCCCACCACACCAAAGGGTTGATCCGGGATTGAACTGGACTGGGTTGATAGAAGTTAATGAGATCTCCAATACTTCTTCGCAATCTGGAGGAGTCTTGAGGGTTGGCGTGGCGAAGGTGATATCAGTTACTTCCGCAAGTCAGGAGATCCGGGTTATAATAAGCTCATCACCGCCTACGCAGCAACAGAATCCCTTCAAGATAATATATGAGAGTGTTGGGGCAATTGTGATAATAATAGTGCTGATAGCAATCTATTACGTATACATGCGCGAAAGAGAGAATAGGAGAGGACATTAAGCATGATTTTCTGAGGGAGCTGCAAATTTACTTAAGAAAACTATTTAAATGTTATCATTGAATATTCAAAGGAATATGTGGCGATAATATGGTCATATCTGTAAAAAGGACATTCTTTGTGATGTCTGGTCTTGCCTTAGTATTGATAGTTTCTGTACTCTTAATAACAATGATTTCAAGCCCTGTTTCCGTTGCTACCTCCTCTCCTGAAAATGTTGTGGCCAATATAGTTGTTCCAGGAGTCTGCGAGATTTCTCTGTCCTCAAACAAGCTCTCGTTCGGCAGTATATTGCCAAACTCAAATTATAGCGCAAATGTGCTTGTTTCAGACACAAATGGAGGAAATACAGGAGCATATATCAACATATATGGAAGCAATTGGATAGATGTATCAAATTCCCTTATACACTTCTCTGTCACCAATACATTATGGAATGCGATAGCGCAAACTACTTACACAGGAACTGCGCTAACAGCAGTAGTGGCGAACACGCAGATTCTGGTTCCAGGTGGAAGCAACGCAAACATATACTTTGGGGCAGCGGTTCCAGCAGGACAGACAGCAGGAACGTACAATCAGACAATAACCCTATTGAATTCCTGTTGATGGTGTTGTGAATGATAAGTACAAAATATATCTTACTCTCATTATTCTTTCTCACCTCAATAACAACATTATCTTACGCAGGGCTTGGGGAACTTGCAGGAGGCATGAATTTCAATGTTTCGGTAGGATCAAGGCAATCCCTCAATCTTACCATATTCAATAGTGGAAATGGACCAGTAGGATATGAAGCAAGCTTAATACAATTAAGCACGATACCAAACGAGTCAACGCCTGTTGTCACAATCATACCTGCAAACGGCATACTGCAAGCACATCAGCAGCAATTGTTAAATGTAACCGTATACTTCCCACCATATCAAAGGGTTGATCCAGGATTGAACTGGACTGGGTTGATACAAGTTCTTGAAATAACAAACAATTCTAACGCTGCAGGAGGAGTTGTGATAAGTGCAGGAGTGGCAAAGGTGATATCAATAACATCATCAAAACAAGTAATACAAGTTATAATAAGCTCATCACCGCCTACGCAGCAACAGAATCCCTTCAAGATAATATATGAGAGTGTTGGGGCAATTGTGATAATAATAGTGCTGATAGCAATCTATTATATATACATGCACAAAAGGACAACGGCACCAAGCACTAGGAAAGAGAGGAGATCCAAATAACTCCTCTCCATTCAAAATGGGCGAATAGTAGGATTTAAATATCTGTATGTTAGTTATTATAATTATATTTGAAGCTTGGATTAATCAAAAGGATTAAAAGCTTTTTAAGCAAATTAATTGTAATTAAGGTCGTATTTTATGAAGACTGATGTTGAAAATAAGCTACTGGCAGTTGTGAGAGTGAGAGGGAGCGTGAAAGTAAGGCATGAGATCAAGGAAACGCTCTCAAGGCTCAATTTGGACAGAGTTAACAACCTCTCATTCGTATTCGGCACAAAATCGAACATTGGAATGATTAAGAAGTGCAATGATTTCGTCACATATGGAGAGATAGATGAAGAGAAGCTCTCTTTGCTGCTTAGCAGGAAGAAAGTGGAACTTAGCAAGGAAGACCTTAAGGAAATCAGTACAGGGAGACTCAGGCCAAGGGAAAAGATAAGCATGCCTATAAAGATGAGTCCACCGAAAGGGGGCTATAAAGGCACGAAGAGAAGCTTTAGCAGGGGTGGAGCCCTTGGATACAGAGGCGATGCTATAAGTGCATTGCTTGATAAGATGAATTGATGATTTTATGGTAATCAGGATAAAGAGCAAAAGAAGCAAATATCATGGAACGAGGACGTGTGGAGCAGGAAACACGAAGAACAGGAGAGGCAAAGGAAACCGAGGGGGAGTAGGGAGAGGAGGAAGGAAGCATAGGTTCATATTTAGAGTCATAAATGAAGAATCAATCAAGAAGAAGGGATTCGAGCCATGGAGAAGAACAAAGCTCGATGAAGCTGACCTTGATAGAGTCTCAAAGAAGATTAACGAAGCAGAGGAAGATAAGCCAACTATAGAATTGAAAGGATTCAAAATACTTGGCGACGGAAAATTAAGCAAGCCTGCTGTAATAAAAGCCAGCGGCTTCTCAAAGAGGGCCCTTGAAAAGATAAAGGAGGGTGGAGGGGAAGCAGTAAAATTTTAAGTAGGTTTAATGGAAAGCATAAATATAGCTTTTTATACAGATAGCTACTTTCCGGCTGTTGATGGTGTTGTTACATCCATCATGAACTTCAAGAAAGGGCTTGAGAGAAGAGGCCATAAAGTTTACATTTTTGCAAGCGTCGATCCTGATGTTAAGGGGAAATATTCTAAAGAGGATGTCTTCCTTTATGATGGGGTCGAATTCAAGCCATATCCACAATACAGTGTGGCATTCTTTCCGTATAATGCAGTCCTTAAGGGCTTGGAAGTGAAGCCAGACCTGATACACACCCATACCCCATTCTTTATGGGATTTGCAGGGCTTGTGGCTTCGAAATTGTGCAAAGCTCCGATGGTAGGGTCTTTCCATACAATGATAAATGATAAGGCATTAATAAATGATTATTATCCAAAGAACAAGGCATTGAAGGAGTTCACAGCAAAGTACCTCTGGGGATACACAAAGTTCTTTTATAGAAGATGCAATATGACAATAACGCCAAGCAATAGGATCAGCAGCATGCTAAGGAAGTATAAAGTACCTAACGTAAAGACCGTTCCAAACAGCATAGACCTCTCTGTGTTCAATGCAAGAGTAAAGAAAGGCAGTTTCAGAGAAGACCTTAAAATCAAGGAAGATGAGAGCATGATTCTCTATCTCGGAAGGATAAGCAGGGAAAAGAAACTTGAGACCATGATCAGGGCGGCTGCCAAGCTCTCAAAAAAGAAGAATATTAAATTTGTGATAGGCGGATCAGGACCAGCCCTTGTATATTATCAGAATATGGTTAAAAGATTGAATGTTGAGAAAGAAGTAAAGTTCATAGGGTTTGTCGACCAGAAGAAGCTGCCATCGCTTTACGCATCTGCTGATGCAGTATGCATGCCTTCGACATTTGAGACGCAGGGAATAGTCGCATTGGAGGCGATGGCAGTCGGAAGACCGGTTGTCGGTGCAGATAGCATGGCTCTCTCAGATATAATAAAGAACGGAATAAATGGGGAGAAATTTCAGGCTGGTGATTATATCGGGTGTGCGCAAAAAATAGAAAAGGTTTTAAATAATTCAGAGAGATATAAGATAGGTACAATAAATACCGCGTCTGAATTCTCAATAGAAAATATTACAGATAGATTGTTAGATGCTTATAGACTTGTCTTAGCAAAACAGGCGATTAACTGAACGAAGTAGAGAAAGAAGAGAAAATAGAAACGACAGAGGCAAAGGCTGAAGAGGCGACCGAGGAGAAGAAGCAGCCGAAGAGCAAGGCTGATGAGCTGAGAGATCAGATCAACGAAGAGAGGAAGAAGAGATTTGACCTCATCGGAAGAATTAGGTCGCTCAGGCGAAGACTTGCATATAAGACTGCTGAGCATGAGGCCATCTCGAAGCTCTCGAAAATAAGCCAGGACAAGACAAAGAAGATCGGCTACCTTAGGAGAAGGAAAGAGAACCTCGAGTTTAGGATCGCTACTGAGGCATTTACGCTTGATGCTGAGCGAGAGCTCATAAAGAAGAAGAACGAGATAGAGGAAGAGCTCAATGATGCAATAAAGAGCTACAGGATCAAGAGAAAAACAGAGCTGCTCGCAGGTGACATGGAAAGCATAGGTAAAGAGATAACAGAACTTGAGACGAAGATAGAGGAATCGGACAAGACTCTTGATGACCTTTATTCGAACCTAAGGCGCATGACAGGCGCAAATAGGGAGAAGCCAAAGTATCAACAAAGGAGAGAGTTCAATGAACCTAAACCTGTTGAGATAAGTTTAGAAGATATAGCAATAATAAAAGACAAAAAGAAACAAAATATAAATGAAGACGGTGCATGAAAGTGAAAGTAAAGTTTTACGGAGCAGCTAGAGAAGTAGGAAGAAGCTGCATAGTTATAGAAAGCAAAGAAGGAACAAGGCTCCTGCTTGACGCAGGAGTCAAATTGGGCGGGGAAGATCAGTTCCCTGTCCTAGAAGACGAGGAGCTCGCAAGGATAGATGCGATATTGGTAACGCATGCGCATCTTGATCATGTGGGTTATCTCCCACACATATATTCTTCAGGATATAATGGATTTGTGTACACGCTGAAGCCGACGTTCGAATTGACGAACGTACTAATAAGCGACTACATGAAGATATCTAATCCCCAGAATGTAAGCAAGGAAGGATTGAACAAGCTGCAGAAGCATTTCAAGCTTGTTGAATACCATAATGAATTCAACATAAAGGAGCTTAAAATAAGGTTCTTCCCTGCTGGCCACATACTGGGAAGCGCGATGATAGAGATCATCGATGGGGAGTCAAGGCTGCTTTATACCGGAGACATAAATCTCAGGAGCACTAAGCTGCTTAATCCTGCATATACAGAGAAATTGCATGTTGATACACTCATAACAGAGAGCACATACAGCGCAGATGCAGATATATTCCCTCCGGAGAGAGTGGTCTTGGGAGATGTTGTAGCAAGCATAAAGGAAACAATAAATGCCGGGGGCAAGGTCATAATACCGAGCTTTGCTGTAGGAAGGGCACAGGAAGTGCTTTTCATCCTTGATGATTATATGAAATCAGGGATAATACCAAAAGTCCCGATTTACCTTGACGGAATGATAAACAAAGCTATGAGGATACATAGGCATAATGTCATATACTGCAAAGAAGAGCTGCAGAAAAGGATATTGATGAATGAGGATGATCCATTCAAGAGCAAGCACTTCAACGAGGTCAATACAAAACAGGACAGAAGCAAGGTAATGAAGGAAGAGGGCTCATCAATTATAGTCACTACAAGCGGAATGATTACTGGAGGTCCTGTTATGAAATATATTGAGAGGCTAGGCTCTGATGAGAAGAACAAGATGATACTTGTCGGATATCAGGCCGAAGGCACAAGAGGAAGAGCCTTAAGCGATGGAGCGAAAGAATTGATAATAAACGAGAGGAAAGTGCAGATCAATCTAAAGGTTGAGCAATACCACCTCTCTGCGCATGCAGACAGGCAGCAGCTGATGAGCTTTATAGGAAAGATCAATGGCCTTAAGAATATATTCGTAGTGCATGGCGAGCCGAAGAAGCAGCTTGAGTTCCTGGAAGCTCTCAAACACAAGTACAATGCAGTAATGCCTGTGCCAAAAGAAGAATATACTTTCTGATTCTGTGGGTAAATGAAAGCGGAAAAGGCCGATGTATATGTTGCAAGTCCCTTGGGCTTCGCGGCTGAGGGAAGATTATATTACAGGCGGGAGATTCTGCCAAGGCTAAGGAAAGCTGGAGTGAGAATAAATGACCCTTGGAGAGAGTTATTGAGATATGATGAGGGGATAATAGTTGATAGGCTTAATCCAATAACAAAAGAGCTTGGCCTGAGGATAGGGAGAAAGAACTTTTCCATGATTGATAGGTCTGATGCAGTATTCGCTTGCCTTAATGGAACAGATGCAGATAGCGGGACTAGCACAGAGATAGGATACGCTTATGCCAAAGGCAAGAAAATAATAGCTTACAGAGATGACCTTAGGCTTACCGGAGATAGTCCGGAGATACCAGTTAATCTTCAGGTTGCAACGGCAATTTATCTCTCAGGTAGCAATATATACGGCAATCTTGAAGATGCCGCGGTTGCGCTTGAGAACATGATTCCTGAATTATTGAAAAGCAGAATACGGGCTTGATTGGAGTTACTAGGATTTATCTTTTTCTATTACAAAATCATCAGGAACCTCTTTATCCTTGACCTTTCGCTTCTCGATTCTTCTGACATCAATTCTGCCTTTTATGTTTACACTTATCCCTTTCTCAAATTCTTTGATGAAATCGTCAGTGCCATATGCCAGTATTTTAACGCTGCCGTTGGAAAGATTCTTTACGCTGCCTTTAATGCCATACTTGATTGCCATTGTCCTTACGTAAGATCTATACCCAACTCCCTGAACAAAGCCATGTACTATATACTCGATTGCCAAAGGTATCACTTTTGCATATTAATAAACGATTTAAGGATATTAATAGGAAATAGATAAATGCGATCGCCGGGATTTGAACCCGGGTTTTTGACTTGGAAGGCCAAAGTCCTACCAGGCTAGACTACAATCGCATATTTAATCCTGACGATAGGCTTCAGAATAGATAATTTATTCTCTATTAAGCAATTTATAGGTTTCGCTATAGATGTGATATGAATAAATATGGAAAGAGAGAATGTTGAAGTATGTAGCGGATGCGGATGGATAAATGAGGAGATTAGGAGGGATCTAAGTACTTTATAAAAGAATAGGGACTGGCTTCTTGATCCTAAGCAAGTACCAGTACAAGTTCATAGGAGGATATTCTATATTCGTATCAAAGATGCATAAATATGAGCTTCACGAACTTGATTATGGCATAAATATGGGATTAATGGAAGAGATGAACAATATGGCAGCTGCAGTTAACACAGCGTTCGAACCAGACAAGCTAAATTATGAGCTCCTTGGAAATACAGTTAGGCATATGAATTGGTATATCTTTCCAAGATATAAATCATATCCCAATGTGACATCCTCCCACCCGTGAACGGTGTGGGCTTCCCAAACTGAACAACAATATGATGTCATAGCCTCTGATGGAAAAGGAAGCATTCTATTTATTCCTGCGGTCCGCTCTCATCCCACCCCTAAAGGGAACCCTCTGAAGAGGGCGTGGGATTTCCCGCTCACGGTGTTAATCACGCAATGTGGACCATAGACCCAAAGATAAGGCAAGCTCAGGAGACAATGTCAACACAGGAGGAGATAGAAAAACTGAAAAGAAGATTGTCGCAATACTTATAATGGATTTTATCGCCATAAAAATATGCACTAGGAATTCGATTTAAGAAATAATAAAGAAAGTCAGCTCTTGGTTTACTGCTTGCCGCAATTGCAATTTTCCTGACCGCAGCCGCAAGAGCCGTTTCCAGATGATCCACAACCACATGAAGAAGATTCTCTGCAGCTTTCCTCACAGCAATTGTCACAACTGCATGCAACTACCGACTTCAGCCTCTTGAAGGTTATTCTCTCAGCAAGCATGTACCCTTTTATGAATGCCCGAAGCTCTTTCTCATCCATTGACTTTAGGAACTCTTCCCTTTTCTTAAATATATCCATCCTTCGTTCGTGAAAATCTTCTTTCTCATCCTTCATATTTACACCAAGAATATCTTGCTCTTCAGGCTTATATACCTTAGTTAGAAAGTTTTGCAAATGAGTACAATGCCTGCATTGATTAAGAATGAGTGCGATTGCCGATCATTGAGCGGAGAGTGCGATGCAGTGAAGGTATTGTTTGATGATATTTAATATCGTCCAGTATTGGCTTGGCATTACTCAAAGATACGCTCTACGTAGGAACATATAAATACCTTTTAGTTATAAAATAATATAACTAAGTGGTTATTATGGAATTACCTATTTCAGACGTTTTAAAAAGAAGAAGTGAATTAGAAACTGCGCAGCTGGAGGATGACATCATAAACGTATTGACCAATACTACAGATAAAATGGCCCTGCATGGCGGAACCGCGATATGGAGATGCTACAACGGTAAGAGATTCTCAACGGATATAAATGTGTACGTATGGGATAAAAACTTCAGGGAGAAGTTCGTTGGCGCAGCAGCAAATGTAGGCGTAGAGGTGGCAAAGTTCAGAGAGAAGGGGATAACCTTTATACATGTAAGAAAGAACAACACCGAGATAAAGATAGAGCCTATGAATGTGGAGAAGGAGGCCATACTGATGCCATACGAACGCATCGATGGATCAAAACTTAACATGCTAGTGCTATCGCCCGAGGACCTGATCCTCGAAAAGATAGATGCGTATATTGATCGGAGGGCTTACAAAGACCTATATGATATAACCATACTTTTGAATAGTGTAAAAACTCCTAACAAAATTAAAAAGGCGCTCGCAGAATTTGCCAAAGATACCCCAACACCTGATGAAAGCGTTCAAAGCCTCACTGAGTTCAAGGCCACGGTCTATGCCGGTGTTGTGCCAACGTATGCAAAAATGACCGACTTCATTAAAAGGTGGTTGACATGAGATATACAAAAATTTTCCTTAAGTATTTCGAGAAATTCCCTGCGTTCACTGTGAAAGATGTTAAACTATTCCTGCGAAAGAATGGAGCAGATAGAGGCTACTATAAGATCTTCATGCATAATATGATAAAAAGTAGGAGGGCATTCACCATTAGAAGAGGACACTATACACTTCATGATGATCCGATGGTAGCAGGCTTTGCATTCTCACCATTCTATTATGGCATGGAAACTTCACTCACTCATTATAAACTGTGGGATTACATGACGCCTATAAGCATAATAACAACTAACAGGATTAGAGGTGGCAATATAGAATTATTCGGAAGAAATGCAAGCATAAGAAAAGTGCAAAGAGACAAATTTTTTGGATATTCGATGGTTCAGTACAATGACATGTACATACCGATGGCGGATGTTGAAAAGACGTTGATTGACTCCGTATATTTTCGCGCACGCTTCAGTAAACCAGTTTATGCCGCAATGGTAAAAAAGATTGATAGGAAAAAACTGAATAACTACCTAAAGCGTTATACTGGAATAATAAAGAAACAGGTTAATAATTTAATGGGCTAGGGATCTGAACTCAAAGGTCGTTTTATTTCTGTCGTCGAGAGTGCGATTGCCGGGATTCGAACCCGGGCTTTAGCCTTGGCAAGGCTATGTCCTACCAGGCTAGACTACAATCGCTTAGGGAATAATATCGCATCAAATTAATAAAAAGCTTTGTATTCGAAGCTACTTTTATTTTTTTCTATGGAGGATATCTCTCTTTTGAGATAATGTCTTAGCTATTGAGTTTTCTCCAATCTTATTGGCTATCGATATGGCTTCTTCATAATATTTTAGCGCTTCGGCCTTTTCTCCCAGAGTTATCAGAATTTCCGCCCTGCTGGCTATCCTTTCTATCACCTTAAGGAGTATTCTATTGGCATCGTCCAGATATTGTATATTCTCGGCATGCCTTGCCGCACTCATGTAAAGGACAATGGCTTCTGTGAAGCGTCCATTCTCATACTCTGTGTCTGCATGCAATTCCCTTATCTTAACCGCTTCGCGTAGCAATGCTACTGAAGAATTATCATCGAGAATCTCTGAGGCAATCTTTCCAAGAACATTTTCAGCCTCTTCATAAGCACCTAGCCCGCAGAGTCTGGAGGACTCTTTAAAGGCATGAGTTAGAAGCTGTATGTATTCTCCAAGCGTTTGCCCGTCTTTGAGTTCGATGTTTTCTGGACTGTCTGCTTTGCTTCCTTTTTGGGTCCTGAACATGAGCTCTAATAATATAGCTCCATGAATTGTATGTGCTCTCTCGCTTTCTCCTGCCTTTATAGCAGAGTACCTTGCAAGATTCAGCTCTCTTAGCGTTGAATCAGGATTTCTGTTTTTAGATGCAGATTCCATGAATAAATCTGATGCAAGCCCATATAAACTTTTATCTCGCTTAAGCTCTGCTAACTTAAAAGTCTCCCTGGCAGCATTTGATGCACGCCTGAAGCTATTCATACCAAACACCAAAGAATTAAGCTTTACCTAATCAGTTTTTGAAGTATAAAAGTCTTTCTAGTACTTTCTAAAGGCTCTCTCCTTTTGACAAGAACCAATATTAGGACCATTATCGCTGCTATTGCAATTATTAAAAGAAGTAGTGATATTGACAGAAGATTGTTTTGGCTGGGTAACAGGGTTGTTGTGCCTGCCACATTGGAAACAAGATGGCGTTAGAAGAGGCATGCGTGATACCCAACATAGACAATAAGAAAATAATTGTTAAACTACGCATAATTTATACCTGATACCGGATAAGAAAATAAATTTGAAAATACTTCAGGATTGGACATATTTATAGAGATGCTGGACCACGAATTAAAAAGTTACCTTATAAACAGGGCTTCCCGGTTCTACAACGTGTTTGGTCTTGATTCCTATGGAGCTGCCTGCGTGTGCTTCGTAGACGTCATTCCTATCAATCTGCATCTCAGAGACCTTTTGCCGTATTGCATCCTCTTCAGTACCAATCTCTATTATATCTCCAACATTTAGGCTCGATGTAAGGCTGATCGCTACCACGCTAATCTTACTAAAAAAGTGCTCGACAGTACCTATATGCTCACGTCCGCTCTTCCCTTCTGCTTTCATGGCGTTCGGGGTTGGAGAGTATCTCTCACGATCTCTAGCTTCTATTGAATCGATAACTTCTATAAGATTGTCAAGGCTTTCCAATTAACCACAATTAATATGATTATAAGAGTTATATACATTAATTTTCTAAATCTTCCTGGCTGATATTATGTCCAAGTTCTTCTGCTTTTGCTTTTAAGTGTTTTGCAACGAACTCGTTCTTTGGCTTTATATGTATGCCTACCGCAACAGTCTTGATCCCAGACTCTTCAAGACCTTTGATCTTTGAGGGATTGTTGGTAAGAAGCCTTACAGATCTTACTCCGGCTATTTTCAGCATCTCAGCAGCAATACCGAATGCCCTCGACTCCTTCGGGTACCCCATGCTTTTGTAAGCAGCATATGCATTCATATCTTCTTTTGCTGAAGCCATTATCTTATTATTATTCCACTCATAAGCTATATTTATGGCTTTGATCTTGGCTTCTATTCCGTTGCCTCCGCCTTCTTGGTCCAGATAAATAAGTATGCCGCGGCCTTCGTTCTGAATGCACTTCATTGCTTCTTCGAGTTCTTCTCTGCATTCACAATTTACTGCATGAAAAAGTTCGCTGGTTGCACATGAAGAATGAACACGGACAAGGACATCTTCTGGATGAGATTTGATATCTTCTGGTCTTTTGTGAATCATCATAGTATGGTATTTACGCTCTGCATCATCAAAAAATACAGAATAGGTCCAATCCCCAAACTCTGTAGGCAAAGGAGTGCTTCCGACCAGATTTAGCATGATATCTTCAAGTATGTTTAGTAATAAAAGTATTAATAAGTTTAGATTAACTTGATTTTCTTTAGCGCTGCCTCACTTTCTTCCCTTAAATCTGGGTTTCCTTTGAAGTTCAGATCAATGCCATCTCCGTTGTACCTCGGAATTAAATGCAGGTGAAAGTGAAATACTGTCTGTTGGGCTGCTTTTCCAGAAGCATTGAGCAGATTGACACCTTGTATGCCAAGATGTGTTTTGTATGCTTTTGCCAATTTCTGCGCGATGTTTGAAAGTCTTCCCATTGTTGGTTCTGGAATGTCAAATACATCCAAATAATGCTGCTTTGGTATTATCAATGTATGGCCTATGGCAACAGGTTCGATATCAGCTATCGCCATTACCAGATCATCCCCATATACACATAAGGAAGGAATATCTTTCCTAGCAATTTTGCAGAATATGCATGATTCCATAATATAGATGTGAATCGAATGCTTAAATTAGTTCTTGTGACATCCTCCAACGACTAAAGGTCGTTGGCTTCCCCTGCATTTGCAGGGTATGTTCTCAGTTCCTCGAGAGTCGCCTCCTGTCGAGGTCTTACATTCTCTCCCTGAGCGTGACTTCCCCTCTGTC
>JAJZJV010000015.1 GCA_021809925.1 Microcaldota archaeon
GATCTCTAGTCTTAAATACAAAAAGTAATATCAAACACTATTGTTTGTACCTTGAGTCTAAGACTTCAAGTTCTACCCTGGCGCATACTTATGGGTTAAGCGCAGGGAAATATAGAGCAAACCCAAGGATATAAAAGCTAACTCTGCGATCGTTAAATATGGCAAAAACAAGAATGCTTAAGAGATATGGGCTAGAGAGATCAGCAAAGATACTCATCGCTATCGGATCACTGCTCATCCTTCTTTCCTGGTTTGCAGGAGCTTATTATTTCAGACTAACAGGCAAGATCGCGCTGTTTATAGTGCCTTTAATATTCACATGTGTCTCGGCAGTCCTCCTCTTGATAATCAGATATAGATATACCTTATTTGAGAAATATCCGTATCTTATGAATCTTCCATCATTGTTTTACCATATAGGAGAGCAAAAAGGCACAAACAATCAGGGCATTGCGTTCAGTATGATATTCACAGTACATGCACTGGTAATGGCTTTTCTAGGGTTCCTGAGTCTGATTTTGGAAATCAGCATAGGCTCTAGCATTAAGAGTAAATTGGCTTCTCCTTTTTTGTATGTGTATCTTGTTATAATTGCAATTCTATGTGTATCTGTGCTGCTGCAGTACCGCAGGATTTACATCAAATTCATGAAGTAAATTCTGGATGAACTTAGCATTGAATATCGGATTGCAGAGTGCCAACGAAGAAGGCATAAAAATCAATAGAAAGCCAGTGAAGTCACAAAGATTAATGTGGTGCCTAAAGAGATTACATGATAGATAATAAGTAATGTGATAAACGGCTGGTATTTAAGATTCGAACAAGACCATTATTGGATCTAAAACGTCTCACTTGGTTGGTAATGAGATGCTAAATATCCGATTAACAGTTTATTATTTTACAGGCTGCAGAAAAACGAAATGAAAAACGAAATGTTTGATGTTGTTTAAATATTTGGCTGAGATAATAATAAATTGCCTGGCTGATTTTTAATGGGAAAGCATGGAGATACAAAACAGAGGATACTTGAATTAATAGCTCGAGGAAAGGATAACCTTGGTGAGATTAGCAAAGATTTGGGTCTCTCACAATCCACAGTTAGCCAGCATCTGCAGGATCTGAAGAGAGCCGGGAAGATAGTGCAGAAAGAAAATAATTATATTAAGAAGTGGAAATATTATAGAATTGCAAGTGATGGTCTTGCCAACCACATGGAAATTAACAAAAACCACAGGGGATGGAAGTACTGGTTTGTGGTACCAATAATTGTCGCGTTATTCATAGTGCTTGTGATGTCTATCGCATTTAATGCAAGTTCTGATGGAACTTTTTATATTCCAATAAGTATAACCGACCCACCTCAAGTTCCTGTTGGGACTCAGGCATTATATGTCAATTACTCTGCATTAAACCTGCTCTTAAATACCACGAATGGTCCTGTATGGGTAAATGTAAATTCCAGTGGACGATTAAATCTGATGTCGATAATTAATACAAGTCAGATAATAGGAGAAATAGGTATAAAGCCAAATTCTTCAGTATACGCTGCAAAATTCATAATCACTTCAGCAAACATTGAGATCGATAATGTAACATATAATGTGGAACTTACATCAGGCAATTTAATTGCAAATGTAGAAAATTCTGGAAGGCTTAATTCCTCATCTGGCCTGCTTCTTGATTTATACCAAATTGTGGTCCCTACAAGGACACAAAATGCCACCAAGTTTATTATGCTGCCATCACTTAGGTTTATTGCATACAAAAATCCTGAGCTTTATGTTGGGAGCAATATAGATCTACATAATCCGCATTATATAATTATGTATAAGAGATATCCACTGCGTGGAAATTATAATATAATGTTTGAGAATCAGACCACAACCATAAGAATAGTAAATTCATCAGTTAATCAGAAGGACAACGTAACCTCAATTTATCTCAAGATATTAAATGAGAATGGAGCAAACACGACGATACTCGGAGTGATGCTGTATGGTGAGAATTTGAGTGAAAAGATGCCAGGAAATGAAAGCGATGGCAGTATATGGACGAAACAGGCAAACGCAAGTATTGTGATAAACGCATCGGAGTTATGCAGGGATAATGTATTTAGGAGCGGTAACCTTATTATAAAGCCAAATTACTCTGTCAAGGAGATTATTATATCGCATTCAGGTAATGCATTCTATTCTTGCATGGAGAATCAGGGAATTATAACACAGCCAGAACCAATTAGCTTTGGAATAGAAACAAATGGCACAATAGAGGAGGTTCCGTCCCCCTTGTTCTTGATCAGAGGGCGTCCGGGCTCAGTAAGCATAGGATACAGTCTTGCTGCACATTCCTCAGCGGTCTTTACATTTAATGGTACTCTCCATGATGTTGGTGAAAGACCAATAATGGCATACAACATAACAGCATATAACATGATACTTATCACAGACAGGGGCATAATAAGCACAGGAATAAATTCAAGCTGAGATGTATAATATATGGTATCAGACAAAGCCCCACTAATAAGGCTGTATGGCGTAGGGAAAGTATACCGTTCCAGAGAAGTTGAATATATTGCAATAAAGGAGGTATCACTGGACATTATGCAGGGCGAATTCGTAACAATTCTAGGACCGTCAGGAAGCGGTAAGACAACACTACTTGATTTGATAGGCACTCTGGACACACCCACAAAAGGCAAGATTTACATAGAAAGTATTGATATCTCGAAGTTTGATGATAAGAAACTCTCAGACTTGAGAAATGAGAAGATAGGATTCATCTTCCAGTCATATAATCTTATCCCTTATCTGAGTGTTATTGAGAATGTTATGCTGCCGCTTACAGTGAGCAGTAAGAATGATGAGAGCAGCATGGACTATGCAATGGAACTATTAAAGGAAGTTGGACTCGCCGGCAAGGTAGAGAAAAAACCAAGCGAACTGAGTGGTGGCGAGCAGCAGAGAGTAGCAATAGTGAGAGCCTTGATAAATAAGCCGCAGATATTGTTGGCAGACGAGCCTACGGGAAACCTGGACACAAAGACATCAGACGAAGTCCTGAACATGCTTGTTAAGGTAAGCAAGGAAAGAGGAACCACAATAGTTATGGTAACTCACGATCCAGAGCTTACTGTGCATGCGGATAGATGCATATACATGAGAGATGGAATCATTGAGAGGGAAAAAAAGGTTAGAAAATGAGAATAAGATATATGATTCTTGCAATGATGATTGGAGTTTTATGGGCAGGCATAGCTAATGCGACATCGTGCACGTCGAGCGGATT
Organism: Microcaldota archaeon; assembly: GCA_021809925.1. Taxonomy (GTDB): domain Archaea; phylum Micrarchaeota; class Micrarchaeia; order Micrarchaeales; family CABMGC01; genus JAMCSO01. The sequence goes on from JAJZJV010000015.1 coordinate 3,286, forward strand.
GTCATTCAAGGTATTGAACGTAGCATGGGGCAACTCTACGTACCAAGTTTCTGCGGGACCAGGGGAGATGGACATACCATTAACAATTACACTCGAAAGTTATAGTACTGTTCCTGGAGTTACGGTGTGCAATGCCATTGACCTTGAGGGTAATCTCCAGCTCTTTGGAGGTTTATCCGGATTTAATGGCGCAGATTATTCGACATATTATACACAATCAGTAAGCTCATCTTCCATATTCCAGATGGTATTCTATCTGAACATAGGAAACGTCTCAGCAGGACCAAATTCTGTTTATAATTATCCATTATACTTATCGTACAATTATCCGAATAGCACTACAATCAATACCCAGAGCATAAACCTTCAGATCCCAATATATGGATCATCTGATTTTGAGTACACCCCACAGAAATACGGGCTGCTGCCAGGATTGAACAATTTAACCATAAGAGTCACAAATACGGGAAGTGGTAAACTCTCAGATTTTAGGACCACAGTAAGCACACCGTCTGGAATGAGTATACTTTCACAACCATCAGCAATTAACTCGCTGATGCCTGGAGAAAGCACCAATGTTACATTCCAAGCATATATCCAATCTGGAAACAACGCTCCGCTAACGTTATCAGTTAATACCGCATATGTAGATGCATATGGCTACAATAAGACGAAGAATAGCAATGTAGGCTTTTACACATTGCCATCTCAGGAGAATCTTTTTATCTATCCAGAGAATAATACCCTTGTTACAGGAAGGCTAGAAAATGAGAGTATTGTGCTTTCCAATACTGGAAAGACACCCATATATAATGTATCTGTATCGCTGAGTTCTGGATCACAGATAGATATTATTGGAAAGAATTATTATGATATTATTCCGAAAGTTCCTGCAGGAAGTACTGTCACTTTTCCAGTAACAGTATATGTAGATCCATCATCAGGAGCCGTAGTTACCAGTCTTACCGCATCCCTCACATACTCACTTAATAACCAGGAGATGACCCTATCCAAGGATATCTCTTTCTTAACTCCAGGCTACATTAATCTGACAGAGATTAGCACAACAATGCTGCCTTCCGATCCATCGCGGGGAGATATATTCACGTTGACATCTACCCTGGACAACCTTGGCTCCCAACCTGCACAGACAGCAAGCGTCACGGCCTTTCCGCCTGAAGGAATCACGATTTTGGGACAAAATACCACATTCATAGGAAGCATACCTGTTGGGACGCCGACTGCGTTTACACTAAGCTTTATAGCTGCGCCTTCTGTAAAAGCAGGGATATATAAGATACCAGTAGTTGTTTCTTACCTTAACAGCATCAATGAGCGCATTAACTCTAACCTGACTTTTAATGTGGATATAGGAGTAGGAAACTTCACAGGGAGCAATGGTGGAAAAGTAGTAACAGCATCTGCTCATGGGCCTGAGCAAAAAGGAGGATTCCCAATATTGCTATTTGTAGTAATTATAGCCTTGGCTGCGGGAGCGTATTATGTATATTCAAGAAAAAATAGGAGAGAGAAGAGATGAAGATAAAAAAAGTCTTCCTTTTAGGAATCAAGGGAATCTCTGAAAGGAAATTCAGGACCATGCTTACAATAATGAGCATAGTTATAGGCGTGGCTGCGATAGTAGCCCTTGTATCATTGGTGGCTGGAATATCTGCGAGCATATCTCACTCCCTAGAGTCTATCGGACCCACCACCCTTTATATGACTCCGACCAAATCACATATATTTACGGCTGCAGATATAGCAGAGATAGAATCATTACCTTATGTTGCAAATGTTATCCCCATAATATCTTTTAATGCAAATGTTTCTGAGGCAGGATCAGAGAGTGCAGTCACAGTTTATGGAATAATGAATTACAGCATAGCAAGTGCAATAGGTGGAATCAACTTATACTCGGGAAGATCATACAATGATACCTCTACATCGTACGCGCTTGTTGGATATGATGTTGCGTTCCCCACAACCTCGCAGTCAATGCCATCAGTTGCGCTAAACCAGCCATTATATTTACAGGGGCTTGGGGCCAATGGCAAATCAATAACAGTTATACCTTTGGGGATACTTGATCAATATGGATCATCAGCATTCATATCTCCAGATTCTTCTATATTTATACCACTGCAGGCCGCCGAGAGTATAACGAACAAATATTCTTATACGACACTGCTTGTCAAGGCCACAAATACCAGCACTGTAAACCAGCTCTATTCCTTGCTTGAAAATATTTATGGAAACAGCGCAAGAATAATATCAATACAGAAGATAGCATCGACGATAGCGTCCATAACGGGATCCCTTGGGATTCTTCTAGGAGCCGTAGCAGGAATATCGCTTCTGGTTGCAGGAATAAGCATATTGAGTATAATGATGGTCTCAGTAACAGAAAGGGCGCATGAAATAGGGATACTTAAATCAATAGGGTTCCGTAGAAGGGATGTGATGTTCTTATTTCTTTCAGAAGCTATCATAATAGGGTTTGCTGGAGGCATTATAGGAGTAGCATTGGGTGCAGGCGGCTCTTATGCATTGCCAGGATTATTGTCTTTGGGTGCTGGGAGCCACCAGTCTGTGCAGACTCCAGCCACAGCTGTAGGTGGAGGGAGTAAGTTCTTTGGAGGGGGCGGAGGAATATTCGGTAGCAATAGATCTTCGCAGCAGTCAGCATCCCCCATATCATTCAACCCAGCTGTCAGTCCAGAACTGGCAATAATGGCAATAATGATAGCTATAATAGTAAGTGTGTGTGCGAGCATGTACCCTGCATGGAAAGCTTCTACAATAGATCCTATAAAGGCATTGCGTTCAGAGTGATGGCGAGCACAAGAGGATTAAATACCTAAAAGAGGAAAGGAAAGTATTTTAGAACTAACAAAAGATAAGATTTGCATATTAAGAAGATGGGAATATGAAAAATAGCATATTGATAATTGGTGCAGCCATAGTAGTCATATTAATAGCTTTGCTCTTTGCCTTTGGGCATGGAGCTGCATCAATTTCTCAGACAGGAGGTACAAATCAGTTGGCAGTCCAGTTGACAGATCCGCCCCAGGTGCCTAACGGGACTCAGTCTTTAGTTATAACATATTCTTCAATAGAGGCACATGTTGAGGGTGGAGCCAGTGCTGGATGGATATACTCAAATGGAAACGGAAGCATAAACCTTCTCTCTTTGATAAACCTGAGTCAGACGATAGGCACAATTAACGTACCGAACAACACACAAGTAAATACCCTAAGATTCAACATAACATCTGCTAAGATAACAATAAACGGAACCACATATAATGTAACGGTTCCAAGCAGCCAGATATCTGCAAATATAGAAGGGAGTAATGTGACAAATAGATCAACAGGGCTGCTTCTATCTCTCTCACCTACAATAGTTACAATACTGACTGCAAATTCAACAGTCTTTGTCATGGTTCCCTCAGTAAGGGCAGTAGTATTACCAAATGGCACAAATCAGACAAGCGTCCATGTTGGATATAAAGCCAGCCTTGGAGCAGAGGCGCGGGACAGGCTTGATAGCATAAGGCCAAACCTGACAATAAATAACGGTTCGCTCTCAGTGTCAGGTAATAATGTCACATTTAGTGTAACTGTGAATAACAATGGCAACAGTAATGCAACCATCAAGCACATATTGATATATGGGGATGTTTACATGTCTCCAGATTTTAATGCCATATACAACAACACGCTGCGGCTGGAGAGCGAGCTAAGAGATCAGCTAAGAAACAATTCAATATGCATTAATGCATCTTCCAATATCATACAGAACCTAACAATACAAGAAAAGCCACTGGTTGGGGTAAACACAAATCTGAATGTGAGTGCATCTGGCAACGTAAGCTCAGTAGTAGTGACCAAGAATAATAGCGAGAATCAGGGGTCTAAGGGTTACAACAATAAGAACCAGAGCCAGGGAGGATCAGAGGCAAACGCAGGTGAGAAGAGCCAGGGCTTTGGAAGTGTAGGTGGTAATATTGAATCCCAGTTTGGGCTCGGGCTCAATGCATCAGTATGTACAACGAGTGGCCTGCAAGAATTCCAGAATGAGCTTAGATTAAGGCTCATCAATATCAGCTCTGCTATGAGCAATCAGCAGATGCACCTGAGGATGATACCACTGATAGTAGCTGCAAACAGTACTGTCTTTGTGCCTGAACAGATTGGAGATGTTGGTGAAAAAGGATATGTCATACAGTCTGGGCAATCCCACACGTTCACATTCACAGGCAGCTTATCTGAGAATGAGAATATGATAACATCACTGCTTTCAGGAAAGGTGTATAGAGTAGTAGTTGGGGGAGAGGATGGTGCAGAGGCATCAACTAACATGACTGCGCAGGCAAGCTGAATTGAATCATATGGGAAAGATTCCGATAGAAGGAATAGGATGGGCTCTTGCTGGGGCAGTCTCCATTATTGGAGGGATTGTCATGTATGGCGGGAACCATTCTAAAGGTTCCTTTTATATTGAGATAGGAGCAGTCTCAATCATTATAGGGATCTTCGCCCCTAAGCTTCGTATTAGATTTGAAGCAATATTTAGGAAAAATATATCCTAATTATGGGGCTATATGCTTTTTGCATATTCTTTTATAATAATTCCTAATCTATATTGATACAATTCTTTATTATACTATTAAATACTTTTAACAAGGTCAATCTTATGGGAATTACTTTTGTAGGTAGAGCACCAGGCAGCATGCTCTGGCTCGGCGAGTATGCTTTTTTGGAGAAGGGATCGACAGGTCTTGCCACCTCACTCAGCACATCCTCAGAGACTGAGATTGAGATACTAGATGACGATTCTATAGAAATAAGCATGCCAGATCTCGGAGCAAGCGCTTCTGGTTGGATAGACCTGAAAGATGGAACAATAGATATAGAAGAAGACAAGGACCTTCTTGTTGTTGAGAACGCAGCAGAGACAGCGACAAGATATCTCTCTGCTGCAGGAGTCAGGGTCTCGGGATTATCCATACGTACGAGAAATGCAAATGGAAAGGACAGCAATGCAAAGAATATAGTTAATCCCAGAGATGGGGCATCATCTACAGTATCGGTCATAGGCAGCATACTTGGGGCGCTTGGAGCAGATATAGAGGAGAATGGAGTCTTGCACAAGCTTTCCCACATATCGTACGCGATATCAACAGGAATAGTTGGCCAGGGAGCTGATATAGCAACATCAGCCTTTGGGAGTGTAGTGTACAAGAAGCACTCAGACAAGTTTGTAGAGAAATTCATTGATGGTTATGATAATGACGAGCTGCTTGAATCCATGGTAAGCAGATGGGATTTTGAGGTTGAAAGATTCGAGATGCCAGAGGCATTCAAGCTGATAGCTGGCGAATTGGCAGGCAGCAGGGAAGAGCTTGAGAAATATTGCAAGAAGATATTTGAATTCAGAAGTAGGGAGAGCGAGACTTACGAAAGTATGATAAATGAGATCAATTCTGAGAACCTCAGAGCAATAGGCGCTATGAAGCTTGTAAAGAAAGGAAGGGAAGCTGAAAAGAATCTTATTGCATTTAGAGAATCCTTTGAAAAGTCAAGGGCACTGATACGCGATCTTGCTGCAAAGAGCGGAGTGCAGATAGAAGATGATCTCTCGATGAAGCTCCTTGAAGAGAGCAGGAAGAGAGGGGCATATGTAGCTGGACTTTGCTCCTTAGAAAACAGGAAAGGCATAGCTTCCCTGACAACATATGGTAAATCGTACGAGAGCCTGAAGGGATTCTTCTCCAAAGTAGATGAAATCATCCCTATTGAGGTAGAGATAAAAAATAAGGGATTCTCATTCGAAAAGAAAATTGCCGAAGGAAGAGAGGAGAGGGCGCATGAGTGATGAGATATACAACAGAATATTCAAGGCTTATGATATTAGGGGCAAGTATCCTACAGAGATTAACAAAGATTTCGCTGTGGTCCTAGGGAATGGATTTGGCTCGTTCGTTGGGGCTGGAAAGAAGGTTGTTGTCGGGAGAGATGTGAGAAGCAGCAGCAAAGAGCTTAGCGATTCACTTATTAGCGGATTGAATGAGGCAGGTGTAGATGCCATAGATATAGGCATTGTTCCGACTCCGATAGTTTATTTTGCAATATCTAAGTACATGCTTGATGGTGGAGTCATAGTAACTGCAAGCCATAATCCAAAGGAATGGAACGGATTCATAGTGTGTAACGGTGAACCTCAGGTTATAGGAATGGGCCTCGGCCTGGAAAAGATACTTGAACTGATCAAAAGAAAAGACTTTTCCCTTAATGGAGGCGGAAGCTCTGAAGACTATTCCTCAAAAGCTCTTGAAGATTATGAGTCGTTCCTTAAAGGCAAGGCCAACGTTAAGAAGAAGATGAAGATAGGAATAGATCCCGGCAATGGCGCATGTTCTGAAGTGGCAAAGAGGATGTTGAGCGGGGTTGGGATTGAATGCCATGCAATAAATGATATAGCAGACGGAGAGTTCTCAAAGAGGCCTCCGGAGCCAAAGCCAGAGTATCTCTCAGAGATAAAAGAGCTTGTTGTCATTAATAATCTTGATTTTGGGGTGGCATATGACGGTGACGGAGACAGGGCAATATTCATAGACAACAATGGAAATGTATTGAGGGGGGAGATCCCGATAGCAGTATTTGCAAAGAATTATATTAGAAGTGGAGAGAAGGGAGTTTACGAAGTTAGCTGCTCAAACGTCGTTGAAGAGATGATAAAGTTAAATGGAGGGATCCCGTTATTGTCAAGAGTCGGTCACTCATTCATAATCAAGAAGATGAGAGAGGAAAGTGCGAAGTTTGGCGGGGAGATATCTGGCCATATTTATTTTGATGAGACCAATTACGTTGACGATGCGATATTTGCTACGGTCAAGATGGCTGAGCTCCTATCTGAGAGTGATCGTAAATTTTCGGAGGTCATAAAGGAGCTGCCGAGGTACCTGACATTAACCAAGGAATTTGAAGTTGATGATGGGATAAAGTATCTATTGATAGAGATGCTGAAGAGTTCGTTTGAAGGAAGCGGATACAGAATAATAACGATAGATGGAGTAAAGGCAGTTTCTGACAAAGGATGGTTTATAATACGGGCATCAAATACAACACCGGTTGTTAGGCTAACCGCAGAATCAAAGGATAAAGAGATATTGGACGCGATCGTAGACTTTGCAGAAAGTAAGCTCAGGGAAAAGATCGCAGAAATTGGTAGATAAGAATGGAAGAAATTAAGAATCCGGATATTTTAGGGAGGGCGGTTGAGGATATTAGGCTTAGAAAAGGCATGAAGGTAAGAGAGCTCATAGAAGCGATGAGGAGCATTGGGGGCTTTTCGGCCCAGCATATGATAACTGGAATAGACATATTGGAAGAGATGATAAAGGATGAAGAGAGCTACAACTTCCTATCATTCCCAGCAGACATAATAGCTACAGGACTAAGAGGTATGATAGCAGATTTCTTGAAATATTTTGATGTGGTGATGACAACCTGCGGAACGCTGGATCATGATTTAGCGAAGGCGTATGGAGGAAGATATAACCTCGGCACGTTTGATGCTGACGACACGCTTCTGCACAAGAAGAAGATCTACAGGCTCGGTAACATATTTATAGAAGAGGATGAGTACGGATTGGCTGTTGAGAGATACTTCAGTGAAATAATGAATGATATTTACAAGTCGCCAGGGTATAAGAAGGAGTACAGCCCATCAGAGCTTTTGCATGAATTCGGAAAGAGGATAAAGGACGAGCACTCCATACTCAGGCAGGCTTACTTGAACAACATTCCAATTTACTGCCCAGGCATAGTGGACGGGGCCTTTGGCACGCAGCTGACAATGTTCTCACAGGACCATGACTTCAAGCTTAACATCCTTAAAGACGAGATAGAGCTCAGCAATATCTCATTTGACAAGAAGAAGACGGGAGCTTTCATGATAGGCGGTGGAATCAGCAAGCACCATGTCATATGGTGGAATCAATTCAAGGGAGGGCTTGACTATGCAGTCTATGTAACCACAGCAAGCCAGTATGATGGCAGCCTCTCTGGAGCCAGGCTCACTGAAGCTGTGTCGTGGGGTAAGGTAAGGGAAAAGGCGCACTATGTAACCATAGACGGAGACGCGACGATAATAATGCCGGTAATGTTCGCCTCGCTGGATCTGTGATATTACAAAAGAGGCAAAACCTGAGCTTTAAAATATATATAAAAATATTGAGATAAAATCTATACTGTCTGTGATTTCTTGCGAAGCTCGGGAAGACCAAATATAATAATGCTTGTTCTGGACACGGTTGGTTCCAGGCATCTCGGGATTTATGGGGGTAAGCTCAGGCTCAGGAGCATTGAAAAGATAGCCAGTAGTGGGACTGTTTACAAAAATGCAGTATCCCCAGGAACATATACGGTGCCTTCCCATGCCTCGATCTTTCTTGGAAAGAGGGTTACATCTATAGAGAGCCTGAAAAAAGATCCGATGAAGAATTTTGATGAAAATGTAGATCCATTTCTAAGGAAGTCTAAGTATATAGAAAATGGAAGAATGACCCTTGCAAAGCACCTCTCATACATCGGCTACAATACTGCATTATTCTCAAATAACCCATTTGTAACATCATCCACAGGAATAGGGGAGGGTTTCTCTTATGTAGACAATATATTCATTGAGAATAAGATCAGGAAGAATAAGAACTCAGTCAAGATAGCGCTCGGAATAGTCGGAAGCGATCTTACCAGAAAGAATCTGATAAAGTTATCTTATCATATATCAAAGTTCATACCGCAAAAAAGCATGGACGAAGTCTACATACGGTTCAGGAAGAAACTTAATGCATATTTCTCGAGAGAGTATGGGTTTCAGGAGCTTGACAAGGGAGCAGATCTCACAAATGAAAGGATAAAGGAGTACCTGAACCATGTAAAGAAAGAAGATAATTTCATATTTGTTAATTATATGGAAGGCCATGAGGGCTATCCCACTGAGCTGCTCAAGAAAGAGTATGTTGAGCAGGATAAGTGGCTCTACATGAGCAATCTAATAGAAGAAGACGAGATAGGAACAATAAAGGAAGCGTATGGCAAAAGGATACAGTATCTTGACAGGAAAGTTGGGGAGCTGATCGATGCCATGAAAACGAAGGGAATGTTGGACAATGCGGTAGTTGTAATAGCAAGCGACCATGGGCAGGGATTCATGGAGCATGGCATAATGTACCACAACATGTTCCCGTACGAGGAGCTTGTGAAGGTTCCACTCATTGTGGGCAGATTCATAAACGGTAAGCAGATAGGAATCAGAGAGGTTATAGAGGAGCATGTGGGCCTGAAGGAGCTGAACGAGTCGATAATGAACATAGGGTACGGAAAGATAGATACAATAGACGGATCAATGAAAAAAGAGAAGTTTGTTTTTTCGGATCACGTGGGCATAACAGAGGTCTGGGATACGCAATTATTGAAGCTTCTTAGAAATAGGTCAGGATATGTAGACAGGATATACAAAACAAAGATCTTCCACAATACCCAGGCTACTGCCATCTACAATGGAAATTATAAGATGATCCATTACCTCTCGAGGAGAATACAAGATGAGCTTTACAATCTTTCTGAAGATCCGATGGAAAGCGAGAATATCATAAGGAACAATAGGCGGATTGCACTTGGCATGATGAACGCGAACGCAAGAATGTCTTAAGCATCATATCTTGATTTGGTTATTATTCATATCTGAATAAATAAATTAATATCAGAATAATTAGAAACCTATAAGAATATGAGCAGATAATTATTACAATAAAATATTTAGGCATGTTGCCGCAGTTTTTCGGATTGTTAGATGGGAAAAGATGAGAAATATGAGAAATATATCTGTACACAAGCTTGATACCGCGCCGATATTTGAACAGAATGTGGAGTACATAGAGCGAAAGGGGATAGGGCATCCTGACAGCCTGATAGACGGGATCGTTGATGCAACCAGCCATGCTCTCTGCAAAGAATACATTAACAACTGCGGATTGATTCTTCACCATAATGTAGATAAGGGATTGATAATAGGTGGGGCTGCAGAAGTCGGCTTCGGAGAAGCGAAGATAACAAAGAAGATAGAGGTTATTGTGACAGGAAGGGCGACTGACAAATTTGAGAATACAAGAATAGAAGTAAATGACATTGCAAAGGAAGTTGCAAAAAATTACCTGAAGGAGAATTCAAGATTTTTGGATCTTGACAATGAAGTCATATTTGATTCCAAGATAGCCATGGGAAGCGCGGATCTTACGCAGATCTTCGCGAGGGGGAAGGATGCGGTGCCTCTTGCAAATGATACCTCATTTGGAATAGGATTCGCGCCATTCTCTGATACTGAAAGGCTCGTCCTTGAGACGGAGAATTACCTTAACAGCAAGGATTATAAGAGGATTATGCCATCAGTAGGAGAGGATATCAAAGTCATGGGCGTTAGGGAGAGGGAAAAGATCACGCTCACTATAGGGATAGCGTTTGTCGCGAATTACATACACAATATAGAGGAGTATGTCAACGCCAAGGAGCGCGTAAGGAGTGATGTTGAGAAATTCGCAAAGAAGCTCACAGACAAGGAAGTAAACATACACATAAACACCGGAGACTCTCTCGAGGGGGCGGAGGTCTACCTTACAAAGTCTGGGCTAAGCTGCGAAGCTGGAGACGATGGATCTGTAGGGAGAGGCAACAGAGTCAACGGGCTGATAACGCCTTTCAGGCATATGAGCCTTGAGGCCGCTGCAGGAAAGAATCCTGTGAGCCATATAGGAAAAATATATAATATATTGGCAACAGAGCTATCTAAGGATATTGTTAATGAGATCGAAGGGATAACTGAATGCGACGTTGCGATACTTTCGCAGATCGGAAAGAGAATAGATGAGCCATTAAACCTTAATATGAACCTTAAGATAGGAAAAGGAGCTAGTTTTGAGAGCGTTGAGGCTAAGGCAAAGAAGATAGCGGATAGATGGCTTGAAGATATAGGAAAGCTTACAATAGATATATCTCTTGGAAAGTATAAGACATTCTGAAGAGCTATATGATAGTTTTGTGCGGAGGTGGCTCTCCGCGCAGAGCTACAAATCTTTTTATGTCTTTTTGTGTTAATATCAGTAACTGATTTATTATATTTGATTTAGGGATTTTATGGCTGAAAATATACTCTCTCCTGACGATGAAGAACTTTTGAGATTTATAGAGGCTGCCAGGCCTAAAATATATATAGTGGGGGCTGGAGGCAGCGGATCAAACACAGTTACAAGGATGTCTGAGTTCAATATAGAAGGCGCTACATACATAGCCATGAATACTGACGCTCCGCACCTTGCTAGGGCCAGAGCACATAGAAAGGTACTGCTGGGAAAGAAGCTAACCAGAGGTCTCGGAGCAGGCAGCGACCCTAAACTCGGCGAGGAATCGGCAGTCGAGAGCAGGGATCAGGTAAAGCACCTTATAAACGACGCGCAGCTTGTATTTGTAACATGCGGTTTGGGTGGTGGGACAGGAACAGGATCTGCTCCAATAATAGCACATGAAGCTAAGGAGGCGGGGGCACTTACTATAGCAATAGTTACGCTTCCATTCTCAAGCGAAGGCAAGATCAGGATGAGGAACGCACTCGAAGGCCTTGCAAAACTTAAGAGGGCTACAGACACAACAATAATAATACCAAATGATAAGCTGCTCTCTGTGGCTCCGGATCTGCCCCTGAATATGGCATTCAGAATTAGTGATGAAGTTCTCTCAAATGCAACGAAAGGCATAATAGAGATGGTAACAAAGCCAGGAATGGTCAACCTTGATTTCGCAGATCTACGGAGTGTGCTGAAGGACTCTGGCTATGCAGTCATAGGCATAGGCGAAGCAAATTCTACGCAGAATGCAGATAGAGCTGCTGTGGCTGTTGAAAACACCTTAAAGAGCCCACTGCTCGATGTTGACATGTCAACTGCAAAGAGAGCATTAGTAAATATAGTAGGTGGAGAAGACCTGACACTGAGAGAAGCTGAGAATGTATTCCAGGAAGTCGCTAGCAGGATCAGCGAGGATGCAATGCTTAAGTGGGGAGCGAGAATAGACCCATCAATGCAAAAGAGCGCGATCAAAGTTATGGTTGTGATGGGCGGAGTCGAATTCGCAGAATATACTGAACGCGGAATCAAGAAGAGGCTTGAGGAAAGCAGGGATGTGAATATAGACGGGATATTTGACTGAATGGCCAAGGCCTGATTTTTATGAAGCTTAACATAATTGGCTCTTTGAAGAGATTCTATTCTGATTCTAGGCATGTTATGAGCGTAAGCTATAGACCAGATGTTGATACATTTACCAGAACACTTAAGATAGTGCTTCTTGGAGCTCTTGCTCTAGGGATAATGGGATTTATAATAGCAATTATTATAGGAGCAATAGCATCCTGAGATGTTATCGCCCCAATTTAAAACCCTTTTGAAAAAGGGAGAACTGGCACGCTTATTTTTAGAAGAAGGATACCTGCCTTTTGGGGGAAAAGGCAGGCATACCAGATGTCTCTATTCTGGTGGTGAGATTATAAGCGTATTAGTCGCCTTGCCAGCATCATACTTGTAAAAGACTTTGTGACCTAATTGAAACTTGTCCAGAAGCCCGTCTTTGCAGAGCTTATTCAGCCGTGCGCAGGCTGCATTCTTTCCATTGTATCCCATATAAACCTTTACATCTTCTGCGCAGGCCATTCCCTTGGCTTGCACATAGCCGAGGATCCTGGCATCAAGCCCAGATATCGGGATCTCCCTGTTTTCTATTACAGAATATGAGTTGTTCTCTTCGTAAGGAGCATTTCCAAGTTCTTCTTCCAATTTCTTTATCCTTTCAGTAATTCCTACAAGGAGCTTGTTAGTCTTCTCCCTCTCTTCCATCATATACTTTATAATGTTTGATAAATCAGCATCTAGTGGCGGATTCTCTTTCTTTACGCTGAGAAGCTTGAGCTCTTCCTTGAGCTTTTCAAGTTCTCTTTCCATTTGGTCAGAAGGTCTTGCCATAAGATCAACAATCACGCAATTCCATGATTCTTTTATTCACATCATGATTCCCATATAGTCTGTGCATGAAAGAATCACGATTGAATCATATTATAATTAGAAAGATATTTAAATCTTACTTAGATATGTGTAACTTCCCCTTTTATTATATAAGGAATAGCATGGACCCGAGAAGCCCGTATCAAAGAAGAATTCTACAAATAAATATAAAAAGATTGGCGACAATCATTATTCTGCCTACTAGATAGAGAGCGGAGCAGGAAGGAAGATTGAGTATGGAGCAGATATCGATACCACAAAAAAGATTCGAGACAATGGATAGGGCGTTCATAAAGAAGCTTGAAGAAGAGCTTAAATGCAAGATAGCCAAAGGAGAGGACAACGAAATTATCATAGAAGGAGAGGCGTATGATGAGTATAATGCGAGGGCAGTGATAGAGGCGTTTGGGAGGGGCTTTGAGATAAGAATTGCTAGGAAGCTCTTGGATGAGGATTACTTTATGAAGAGCATAAGCTTAAAGGAGCTATTCAAGAACAGAGACCAGGTCAGGAGAATAAAGGCCAGGCTTATAGGAAAAGAGGGCAAGACAAAGATATATATCGAATCAGTGAGCGGATCTGACATTGCGGTGTATGGGAGCAGGATAAGCCTGATTGGAACCATACAGGAGATAGAGATAGCAATGGCTGCTGTGCAAGTTCTTATAAATGGCGGCACGCATAAAAAGGCGTACAGGCTTATGGAAAATGAGCGAAGAAAGAGCAAGGAAGGTGTTTATAATGCCGGAATCTAATGTTAGCGCTGAGGAGATATTTTCAGAATTCAAGGAGCATTCCATATCTGAGTTTTTCAGGAAGAACAGCCAGATGCTTGGCTACTCTGGAAAGGTAAAATCGCTTACAACCATAGTGCATGAATACGTGACAAATTCCCTTGATGCATGCGAAGAAGCAGGCATCCTTCCAGATATATCAGTCGAGATAAAGCAGATCTCTGAGAGCAAGTACGGTATCGTTGTGAAGGACAACGGTCCTGGAATTCCAATAAAGATAGTCGGAAAGGCTCTTGCAAGAGTCCTTGCAGGAACGAAGTTCCACAGATACATACAGCAAAGAGGCCAGCAGGGTATCGGAGCTGCAGGATGTACTCTATTCGCGCTTATAACTACAGGAAAGCCGATCCATGTCATATCATCTACAGGGAAGCAGAGCTTTGAGTGTGATATTAGTATTGATATAAAAACCAATTCTCCTGTTGTAGATAATGTTAATAGTCTTGGTGGCGGAAGCAGTGGCTTGTCAATATATGGTGAATTCGGTGAAGTGAAGTATGAACGGAGCGACCATGGGGTTTACGAATATCTTAAGAGGACTGCCCTGTCTAACCCGCATATAAGCCTGAGGCTTGTTGAGCCGGATGGGAAAGATATTGTATTTCCAAGGGCTGTGAATGAAATGCCGAAGAAGCCGAAGCTTATAAAGCCACATCCGCTCGGAGTAGGTACGAATGATCTCCTTGAATTTGCACATAGGAGCACTGGAAGGAAGATATCGCAATTCTTGATGGATACATTCTCAAGAGTTTCGCAGGGAAAGATTGCAGAGATTAAGGAGCTTGTCCCATCCCTGGACCTTGACAAAGAGCCCAGGAATCTTAAATGGGACGATGCGGAGAGCATAGTTGATGCATTCAAAAAAATCAAGTGGATAGCACCAGAGCTTGATTCAGTCTCCCCAATAGGCGAGGAGCAGATTAGGGTGGCAATAAAGAATATATTAAATCCTGAGTTCATAAGCGTGATAGAGAGAAAACCAAGAGTCTTCCGTGGAGGCATACCTTTCGTAGTCGAGGCAGGCATAGCTTATGGAGGAGGAGCGGGAAAGGCGGGCAACGATGGGGGCGCTAGCGGTAACGTTCTTAGGTTTGCGAACAAGGTTCCATTGCTATTCGATGGATCAAGCTGCGCAATAACAGAGGCAGTGAAAGGAATACAATGGAAAAGATATGGCATAAGCAATTTTGACGAGGAGCCTGTCAGTGTATTCGTTAATGTTTCTGGCGTTTATATACCTTATTCTGGAGTTGGGAAACAAGCGATAGCGCAAGAAGAAGAGATAATAGACGAGATCAAACTTGCAGTTATGGACTGCGCCAGAAACATCAACAAGTATATACGCGGAATCAGGAATAAGAACCTCCAGGAATCAAAGTACAAGACGATAATGAGGTATGTTAATCAACTCTCTTCGGATCTTAGCGATATAACAGGAAGAGAAAAAGAAGAGATTAAGAAGTCCCTTGAGAAGATCATTGAAGGAAGGTATGAAAGCCTATTCAAGGAAGATGAAGGTGAGGATGGACAGCAGCTTGTAGAAAGAGGGGTTACGGGGGAGTAGCATACAAAACATTTTATATATTTGTATGGATTCTATATCATATTAGACACCAGTTGATTTTGGGATGAAAGAAAAATGGATTGCGTTATCTAACACTATCCTTTCTACACTCTTAAGCACAATGAATATCACAATGGTAATAGTGGCGATGCCAGCCATATTCAACGCATTCCAATTCAGCACTGGGGCTCCTGATGCGATTTCTTACATAATATGGTTGATAACAGGCTACCTCATAGTGACTGCAACTATGGTAGTGACATTCGGAAAGTTGTCAGATATGTTGGGAAGGGTAAAGCTCTACAATGTAGGTTTCGTAATATTTACCATAGCATCCGTGCTCTTGTCAGCTGTAACAATAAAAGGAGATGCAGGTATACTTGAGCTTATAATATATAGAATGGTGCAGGCTGTCGGAGGAGGCCTGCTTATGGTAAATGGCCCGGCAATATTAACAGATTATTTCCCGATCAGAGAGAGAGGAAAGGCCATGGGTCTCAACCAGATATCAAGCGTTGCAGGCACAATACTTGGATTGGTTTTGGGGGGGCTCTTTGCAAGCATAAGCTGGAACCTTATATTCATAATCAATATCCCCTTTGGAATGATAGGGATAATCTGGTCATACATCTCGTTAAAGGAGACTGTGAAAAAATCCAGGATACACATAGACTGGCTAGGCAACCTTGTCTTCGTTATAAGTCTGCTGCTCATATTAATAGGTATAACATATGGCCTTGTGCCTTATGGAAAGTCTAGCGAGGGATGGACAAATCCCTTTGTCATAGGAAGCATAATAATCGGGATTCTGGCTCTTGGTATGTTTGTACTGATTGAGAAGCGGGTTAAGGAACCCATGTTTGATATCTCATTGTTTAAGATAAGGGATTTCTGGACAGGCAATTTGTCACTTTTCATTGTCTCTTTGACAAGGCAAGGTCTGATTCTTATCCTGATCATGCTCTTCCAGGGCATCTGGCTCCCCCTCAATGGCTACTCGTATGCATCTACCCCCTTCTGGTCTGGCATTTATACAATGCCTTTCATGCTTGCATTTATCGCAATGGGCCCTGTGAGCGGCTATCTCTCAGACAAATATGGTGGCAGGATATTCACAATTGGCGGGCTCCTAGCCACAGCTTTTGGATTTCTATTGCTGACTATAGTGCCATACAATTTCAATTACATATGGTTTGTCCCAGCTCTCTTCATAATAGGAGCAGGGATGGCCCTCTTCTCTTCACCTAACACTGCTGACATAATGAGCTCTGTTCCAAGAAAGAGGAGAAGCGCCGCATCTGGAATGAGAACTACGATAACTAATTGCGCCATGGCAGTAAGCTTTCCTCTTTACTTTGCAATAATATTCACAACGATGGGAGGAGCCCTCCCAAATGCTTTGTCATCTACACTACACTCTTCTGGAGCGCCAAGCAGCATTATACCATATATATCCTCAATCAGCCCCACAGAAGCCCTATTTTCAGCTCTTCTCGGATATAATCCAGTATCATCAATACTTTCAGGCCTTCCAGAAGTAACAGCAAAACTTTCAGGAAGCATAATAAACAAGATAACGAGCCTGACATTCTTCCCTGATGCAATAGGCAGTGCATACATGCGGGGATTTAGGGAAGTCGTCAGGATATCTGCAATACTTTTAATAATATCAGCAGTTGTATCTTACTTTAAGAAAAGTGGAAGGAGATCCTGAGGGCATCGCAATGCAACTTTGTGGGACTATTAGGTTGGTATAAGTATGACAAAACGTACGAAAGATTCTGAGATAGCTACAAGGTATGTTTTCCTCTT
>JAJZJV010000016.1 GCA_021809925.1 Microcaldota archaeon
CTTTGGGACAGAGCTCTGGAATTGTCTATGGCCGTCTGCCTTTTCTGGTCAGGATATATCCTGAACTTGTAGGCACGCATAGTTTCCATATTTCTTGTTTTGCATTCTTATATACCTAACTTCGCCAACGTAGTTCCTGATCAGGCTAATTTTTAAGTGCCCAGTGCAATGTTTTCATCGATAAACATGAAAAACATTACGACGCCACTGGGCGGTATAGCATCGATTGACAAAGTAGAAAAAGAATACGGTCTGATAACGGAACTCTTCTCCAACATAGGCGAATCGAAGGATTTCGTTGGGAGAGTGAAAGTGCATCTGAACAACAGACTCACCCACAATGTATCTGTGCTTCAGATTTCCAACATGATAGATCCAGAGATTTTGTCATATTTTGGCCTCTCTAAGATATCCGATAGGTCACTTAATAGGACAGTCGCGAAAATAGGACAGGCTCTTCCTGTTATTCAGGCAAGGTACCAAAATTTCCTGGAGAGGAATGATTTCGTTGGCAAGATACAGAGTCTGGACTGGACAAGTGCGATGCTGGAAGGCAGTATGTCAGAACTTGCAGCATACGGTTATTCGAAGGACAAAAGACCTGATAAGAGGCAGATAGGAATAGGCATTTCTATAGGATCAAATGCAATTCCCTCCGCCATTACGATTCAAAAAGGAAACACGAATGACAAGAAACACTTCATACAGACGTATAATGTCGTGAAAAGAGTAATGCAGAAAAGCTCGCTTCTCGTGTTTGACTGCGGTGCGAATACAAAGAAAAACAAAGAAAGAATAATCGAGGACGAATATGAGTATTTGACATTGAGGCCAAAACATATCGGTACGTACAGGAGGTATCTGGATATTTTCAACAATTCTACGCCAGTTAAGATAACGATAAAACCGAAGGCTACAGAAGGAGAAGAACACGATACTGAAGTCGGATCCGGCAGGGAATATCTTTGCGCCAAAGCCAAAGAAGATGAAGAGTTCAAGTACATATATTTCTCAAAGGATCTCTTCGAAGACCAGATCAGGAAAAAGGAGAAAAAATTCAAGAGGCAGATTGAGAAGGGAAACGCGCTTGCCAAAAAGGCGGAGAAACATAAGGCAATCGAAATGATACCCTCAGATGCAGGGTGGATTGGATTATATCCGAAGGTTCAGGCTACGCTGAAAATCATAGATAATCCGTACATCAACGGATTGGAGGGTTTCTTCATACTGGAGAGTTCAGTAGACATGGATCCTGAACAGGCATTGCTCATATACAAGGACAGGGGAAAGGCAGAGAAATTCATACGAGATCTCAAGGAAGGTATTGAATTGGGGCCCATAAGACACTGGACCACAGATGCGATAATCGGCATCGTCTTCCTGTCCTTCCTTGCAAAATCCATAGAGAGTTTGACACTGTTTTCTGCGAAGATTTCCATCGACAAGAATGTAAAGCTACTCAAAAAATCCCTGATAAATTTGACAGTGACCATTGTAAAGTCGGATAATGCCTTCAAATTCACCCTTGTCAGCAACATTTCGTCCCAAATACTGACAATATTCGGTGATTTTCTGGATAAATACGGCACAAAATATCTGAATCTGCGCTGGTAAAACGTATTTGGCGAACTGCATCACGCATTAGAATTAGAGGTAGGAATCACATTTGGCGAGGTTAGGTTATATACCTTCTTACGCCCCTAACCCACCATTGAAATGATGGGTTTGCGTGGCGAATCATTTATCAGGAGAGGATAGTCTGCCATTCTGATGCTGGAATTACAAGATTATATCAACAAGGCCACAGGCACATACCGCACCTGCTGGAGGATTAGCTGGGATACTGGCAATCTCCTATGCAATTAATGTTATATCAAGTTGAATAAACCAGTCGCTTATATGTCTAGATATTCTATAATGATGAAAGGCATCCTGAGATTCTCTGTATCTGTCTTGTGCCTACAAATCTGTCCACTAACTTTATTCCCATCAGAGGTTTCTTGATTGACACGCATTTTTAATGTGCACCGTAAAACTATTCAGATCTGAACAATTTAGTGTATGCCGCAGATCGGATTTGAACCGACGACATTCCGGTCTCTGCTTCTTGATCAAACTTTTCAGAAAAAGTTTGTCTTCAGCCGGACGCTCTCCCGAACTGAGCTACTGCGGCACGATATATGTATTGCTTGCAAAGCTTTTAATCTTTCTTGATATATCTATCAAGATGATTTATATGGCTATCGATGAGCGATGGTATGCCATCGGTAACGGCTCAAGGCTGATAAACCTTGAAGGTATTGAGTTCAGGGAGTACCAATTCAATATAATCAGGTCAATATTGGAGAACGGGAATACTCTTGTTGTGCTCCCCACAGGGTTGGGAAAGACATTCATAGCCACAGCACTGATGGCAGATTCTATAGCAAGAGGGAAAAAGGCACTGCTGCTTGCCCCAACAAAGCCACTGGCTGAGCAGCACCATAAGACCATGATGAGTGCATTGAATATAGGAGAAGAAAACATGCTTCTCTTAATAGGCTCGATAAATAAGAAAGAGAGGGTGGAGCGCGAGAACAAGGCGAATGTGATAATAGCTACTCCGCAGACAATAACAAATGATATAAAAAATGGCCTTACTAGCATGAGGGATTTTGGAGTTGTCATCTTTGATGAGTGTCACAGGGCAGTAGGAAAGTATGCATACACATACCTTGCAAATGAATGCGTCGCCCTTGGCATATGTATAGTTGGATTGACAGCTTCCCCAGGCGGAAAGATGGACAAGATAAAGAAGCTTGTAGGGACTTTGAATATAAGGCAGATAGAAGCAAGAGGTTCTTCTTCGGCAGATGTTGCTAAATATGTCAAAGGAAGAGATATCTACACGATAAACGTTGAACTGACTGATAGAATAAGAGAAATTTCCAGGGCACTAAGGCCGATAATAGAAGACAGCTTATCTGCGCTTAACAGGATTGGAGTCTTTCATTTCAAACACTTTGATACGATACCCAAAGGCAGGCTGATACAATTAGGAGATCATATACAAAAGATTAAAACAGAGAGGTATAGATTTGCGGCTGCTTTCAATTATGTACGATTGCTCAATATGACGCATGCGTATGATCTTCTCAACACAGAAGGGATCTATCCATTCCTGAATTATATTGATGGGCTTTACAAAAGAGAAAATAAGAGCAAGGCACTGGAAAATCTGCTCAAGAACCAGAACCTTGTTGCTGCAAAGAAGATGGCTGAGGATGCCCTGAAGAATGGAGAAGAGCATCCGAAAGTGATGGCGGTTTTAGATATAATAAGAAGGTATAATGATTGTGGAATAATCGTCTTCGCGCAGTATAGGTCTACAATAAAGATGCTTGTAGAATACCTCAATAATAATGACTTTCCTGCGATGCCATTTGTTGGAAAGAAAGATGGTGTGACCCAAGAAAAGCAGAAGGAGACTATCGAGAGGTTCAGGGAGAAAAAGTTCAGGGTCTTGGTTGCAAGCTCGATAGGTGAGGAAGGCTTAGACATACCAAACGTTGACCTCGTAATATTCTATGAGCCTATACCTAACGAGATAAGGAATATACAAAGGCGGGGGAGAACGGGCAGATTCAGGACAGGAGATGTTTACATCCTTGTTGCTAATAATACAAAAGACCAGATATATTTATATATATCAAGGCAGAGGGAAGTAAAGATGCTCTCAATTATAGACACCATAAATAACTCCCTTAGAAAAGAAAGAGTGATTGCCGGGGATAAGCAGAGGCGCCTTTGAAGGTAATGCGATGATAGATGTAACTGCACTATTCCTGCTCTTTTCTGGGATTGTATTCTTTGGTTACATACTGAACATGCTTTTCTACAAGATCAAGATAATAGTCGTAATACCATTGATGCTGATAGGCCTCTTTATAGGGCCTGTCCTGCATCTGATCAACACAACACAGAATAGTTTCGTAGTGGAGATCTCTTCGTATGTGAGTTCAGTAGCGATAGCATTCATACTTTTCGAGGTGGGGCTTGGGATAAGACTCTCAGATCTTGATGCACCGAAGGTCCTAAAGTTCATGTTTTCCGTAACAGTCATAACTGCCATCATGATGAGTTTGGGCATATTCCTCGCATTTAGATGGTCTCTGATATATTCATTCATAGCTGGCTTTGTCATTGCTGGGCCCAGCTCAATAGTCGCTGCTGTGGTGACAAGGCTCTCAAAGGCTGGAAAGAAGATGAAGTCAGCATTGATATTTGAAGCCGTATCAAATGATTCTGTGCAGCTTCTGATACCTTTAATACTACTGAGCCTGCTACAAAGTGTCTCTTCGAGCTCTTTGGGAGGAGCGAATGGCTATATAATACTTATATTCGACTTTTTCGTAGTCTCTGCCGTCTTCGGTGTACTCTCTGCATTATTCTGGACTTTTATCCTAAACTATTTCAAGAAGTACAGCAGCCAGTATAGTTGGATGCTTACTATAACAACAGTCATTGCAACGTACGGTCTTGCAAATTATTTGGGGTTAAATGGGGCGATAGCCACTTTTGCATTCAGTGTATTCTTCGCTAACATGACAGGGATCTCTGAGAAGCTCAGCGTTTACACTAAAAGCATAAGACCACAATTCAAGCATATACAGAGCTACCAAAGGGAGATAACCTTCTTCGTAAGCACGTTCTTCTTCGTTTATATAGGCCTTCTTGTCAGCCTATCCCAAATAACTATCTTGATGATACTGGCAGGCATCACGCTTACGGTGATGATGATTGTAATAAGGAAGGTATTTGTTAGGATGTTGGATCCATTTATATCTGACAAAAAACACGCAGGGAGCGAGAGGACTCTTGCAACCTTTGACATTGGCAAAGGATTGTCAGCGGTTGTCATTGCTACAATAGTAATCTCGCTTCCAGCGTACCTTAACGCTCCTCCAAACTTTCTAGAGCTGATATTTGTTATACTGCTACTGACAAACATATTGCAGACATTTGGCATGTACTTGTATGCTGAGAGAGTAAAGAAAGAGAGCATTGTAGAGGATCTTTCTAAGAAAAGTGGGGAGGAGGCAATCGCAGGAAAGTGGCATCCAGTATAGTATCTTACCAGTGCCAGGTATGAGATAATTAGTGAGATCCCCACAGCTAAAGCGCGTGTGGAATCTCCCACACAGGTTGTTAAATGGCTAGAAGTGACTTATGTCCCAATCCCTACTTGCAGATAAGCTTTAAATATCATAAAATTTAAAGTTTAATTGGGGGGAAAATGGGATTTGGATTAAGGATAAAGCTACTTTCGGGATTTGGAGTTGCGAAAGAGAGCGCGATGCTTGACATTCCATGGCTTGAGAATGTTGTCCTGAGCTTTCCGGAGATGGAAAAGGAGGTATCAAGCATTCTTGCAGCTGAAGCCAAGATAAGTAGGGGGAGGAAGAAGGAGATTGTGGAAAAAGCCGCCAATAGGATGAAGGCGATATCAATGCTCAAGATTCTCTCCGAAGAGTTCTGAGCCTTACGGAAAGAAATAAGCGCAGCAATATGGTATTTATATGCTTGGTTAGCATAGAATATCGTTTAGTGAGTTCCGTGTTGATTTAATGGATAAAAAGAAGAGGCTAATCATAATTTTAGGAGTAGTAGTTATAGTGGCTATCGCATTGATATTGATTGCAATGCAAGATTCACAGAGCGCAGCTCTGGCATCTTATGATAACAGGCTCGTTCCGCAGAGCATACTCTCAGCCCTCACAATACCAAACAGCGTGAGCAACAATGTAGGCATGGGATTAGTACAGGGCAGCCCTTCGAAGATCAACTCTTCTGCGCCATTGCAAAGCGGTGGGAAGCCAGAGATCCTTTATATGGGAGCAGAATACTGCCCCTACTGTGCTGCTGAGAGATGGCCTATGGTGATAGCACTGATGAGATTTGGAACATTCTCCAACCTGCATCTTATGACTTCAAGCGCAAGCGATTCATTCCCAAGCACTCCAACCTTCACATTTTACAATTCAACGTACACAAGCCAGTATATAAAATTCGTCAGCATTGAAATGACGATAAACAAGCTCGTCAACGGAACTTATCCAACATTGCAAAATCCAAACAATACCGAGAATAATATAATGAAAGTATATGACGTGCCGACGCAATCATGTCCCTATGGAGGATGCATACCTTTCATAGACTTCGCAAATAAATCAGTACAAATAGGCGCTAGTTACAATCCACAGGCTCTGGCGAACCTTGACTGGAACCAGATAGCAGAAAACCTCTCGAATTCATCTAACGTTCAGGCAAGATACATCGTCGGAACTGCCAACCTATTTACTGCAGAGATATGCATGCTCACAAACAACACGCCTGCATCGGTATGTTCGGAGCCATATGTTACAAGCATAGAAAGAAAAGTGTCTTGATGGTGAAAGTCTTGGATCTCAAGAGGGACGCGATCACACCTGACAGGATAATAATCCTGTTATCTCTGATAGGCCTTATTGTCTCAATATACTTAGTAACATATCAGTATGCTGGCGTGCCTTTGGAATGCCCTGAGACAGGAATAATAGATTGCGCAACAGTTCTCGCAAGCCCATACTCCACGCTTCTGGGAGTTCATCTCTCAGTCTATGGGGTGCTTTTCTTCATTCTAGAGATGCTTGTGCTCAGGTATAAGAAAGAGCTACTTGTTGCAGTGAATGCAATTGGCATTGGCTTTGTCTTTTATTTCCTGTATGCAGAGTATATGGTAGGTAAGATATGCATATACTGCACAACAGTGCATATTGCAGTTGCAGCTCTCTTCCTGATATCAGTGTATGAATTCCTTAAGAGCTGATTCTTACCTATCAAGTTTCCTGTCTATCTCAAGAAGAAGATCTAGGATAAAGCCCGCTATTATGGAAAGGATCCCAACAACGAAGAGCATGAACGAGATAAGTGCTCGGCCTATCTCTGTGAAAAGGCCAGTGGAGAGGAAGTTTGCTAGTACATAAATGCTAAGTATAACCCCGGCTAACACGAAAATTACCCCCAAAGAGCCAAAAACAAGGAGCGGGCTGTAATCTCTTATTCTCCTCACCATGTGCGAGGCAACAGTGAAGCCGTATCCCAGCTTTGAATTCGTAAGGACAGATTCACCATGTTCCCTCTTTGAATATTTTATAGGTATCTCTTTGATCCTGTACCCTTTATTTGCAAGCTCTATGACAAAGAAGGCTATGCCTGCACGGTATGGCTCGATCTTAGCTATGCTCTCGAAGGCATCATGCCTCACAACAAAGAGACCTGTCAGTATGTCATGTACCTTTGATTTGTAGAGAACGCTGAAAAGCCAGCTCAGGAACGAATTCCCGAATCTAAGGTAGAATGACATTGACCCCTTTTCCAGTCCAGCCATCCTATTTCCGAGAACTATGTCGGCATCTCCTTTCTCGACTATCCTGACTCCCTCTAGCAAGCCCCTAGCTTCGTGAGTCCTATCCGCATCTATGCTTGCCAGGATCTCTCCCTTTGCGGCTTTCAGGCCCATCATTATGGCTTTCTCAACTCCGCGGTCTTTCTGCCTTATGATAGTGACCCCAGTCTTCTTGAGCTTGTTGTAATACTCATCGCTGCTCTTGTCTACAACTATTATCTCTGTATTCTTGCCAAGCATGGAATATATTTCATCGATGAGAGGAAAGATGCTTTCCTCTTCTATGGTAGGTATTACAACACTGACTTTAGCTGTCATCAGAATCCTTACTATATGATCAAGAAACTATTTATATATATCATGGGAGAAGGCAACAAAGCCAGTATTTTATATATTTTGTGTTATAAACTAGATAGTATCAAAGGTTAGTGGTATTTATGTTATGCGAGAGATGCAACGAGAATATATACAATTCAGTGAGATGCGATTACTGCAAGAGAAGAATATGCAATAATTGCATGAAGAGCTCCAAGAAGATAAGCAAGACAGCACATCTTGTTATATGCAAGGATTGCTGGTCAAAAGCAGGCAGAAAGAAGTCTTACAAGAGGAGCAGGGCTTCGGCCTGATTCTATCTTGTCAGAGGATTATCCTTACAAAACCCTCTGCATATCCTTTTCCTGTCTTTTTTCCGAGATCTTCAGCCCATCCCCTTACGCGTTCAAGTGCGAGCTCATTTACCTGGCTCTTGTGCTCAGCCAAGGCAGCGAGCTTTTTTTCTATGGTGCCAGATATGTCGGATACCATATTAAAGCTCTCGCTGTTGGTTATATAAATCTCGCTGACTCTGTGAGGAGCAAGACCTTCCTCTTCCAATTCCTCGAATGCAGACCTCTTTCGTGCAAGAGGAAATACGGCATCTATCGTCGCAAGTCCAGCTGCCCTGTGATCTGCATGGTTCAATCTCATCCTTGAGGGATAGTAGATCGCAGAGGGATCTGTTGTCATGACAAGATCAGGTTTAAGCATGCGCACATACCGTACAATCTCCTTTTTGAGAGAGCTATCTGGCATGAGCTCGGTGTCTCTGTGGTTCAAAAAGAAGAGATCCTTTACTCCAAGAACCCTCGATGCATTGAGCTCTTCTTCACGCCTTGCTTGTGAGACATCATCCCTAGACTTTGATGGATCTGTTGTCCCGAGAGAGCCGTCAGTGCAGACAAGATAATAGAACTCGGCTCCGCCTTCGATCCATTTTGATATGGTGCCTCCGGCAGCAAACTCCAGATCGTCCGGATGCGCGAAGACCCCAAGCATCCTCTTTCCCTTGGGGTCCATTTCTTCTATGCTCTTCACCTCCCCTTCATCCTGAAGAAGACTATTATAAGTATTATTATTACGATGAGGATGATCGCTGCTAGTATGTACATATTCGTAATCGTCGGAGTGCCTGACTGCGGAGTCTGAGTCGTCTGATTAAGTGTTGTTGTCTGATTGTAGGAATTGGTCTGATTATAAGATGGCTTTGTGAATACCCATACTACAGGCTTGAAGAATTGAGTGTTTGTCATAGTGCCATTGGCATTGTGAACCCATTTGTCCTCTCCTAGATATGTGCCTCCGGAATAAGTTCCGGCAGTGTTATTGAATGTGCCTCCTATGTATGTCCATGAGCTCAGGTTTGATGGAGCTTTGACAACGCTTACCGGAGCGCGAGGATTCCCGGAAAAGTCGACAAATGAGATCGAGAGGTTGATCTCGTGGTTTGCCTCGAACGCATACGCATATGTCGCCGTATTGCTTGAGTCTGGATTGGATAGATTCCTGAACGAGAAAGTTACAAGAGTGAAGTTATATGATGAGAAAGTCTTGTTTCCTTCCTGCATGTAGGTTCCGGGAAGCACAGTAACGGAAATGTTTCCCACACTCACATAAGATGGGCTTGAAGATGAGGCATTAACAAGAATTGTTTTGCTTGCTGTTGTGGTGAATAGAGCTACAAGAGAATTACTGGAAGCAGATGATTTCGAACTCGAATTCGAACTCGAATTTGTAGGTGAGGACGTTCCGGAAACTGGAACATTCACAAGCAATGTTACATTATTAATTGATGGATCATCACCGCTCGCATACAATACCAAGGAATATACACCCTTCTTCATGCTTCCGGATACTGATATTGCTGCGCTCCCGGAATAATTAGGATCTCCGATAGAGGGATTGAAAGATATGTTGATGCCAGGGTTTTTGTTTATGGCCTTCATCTCAGTGCCCCAGTAATAGCCGCTTGCTAGCGTGACATTGAAACCGAGAGTAGCAGAGTTTCCAGGATATACTGTTATGGAGTTGGCAGTCAGGCTTACTGAGGAAGTTCCGTACCCACCTTGAGCGATGAAGATTCCTGAGAATAGTATTAAGAATAAAGCAATATAGAGATTGATACTAGTTTTGCGCATAAAATCATCACATCAGGATAGGAAAGAAAAAGATAAAAGCCTTTCCAGATTTGAGTGCACCTCTAGGAAGTTGACATTTACATAAGGCCACCATCATCAAGATGTATAATTGATCACATCAGATAACTGGCCAGATATGCAGTAATGCAAGAATGAATGTGTATCGCTACCTTTTTCATCCTTATTACTCTGTTCTTTGCAAGTCCGAAAACCTCTTTTAACCTTGAGAAGATCCTCTCAGTTGCCCATCTTTTCTTATATTCCGGATCTTTTGGAACCTCTGACTTTCTATGCCCTCTTCCGTTTGCGGAGATGGCTGCTTTTACTCCGTTCTCATGAAGTTCCTTGTATATGTGGGTTGCGTCAAAGGCAGAATCTGCAAGATACTTCGCACCATATGTAATACAAAATCTCTGATTTAAATCGTCAAATAATCTGGCGAAGAACGCAGAATCATGCCTGTTTCCAGGTGCAATGTAGAGACTTACAGGGATTTCAGTCTCTGCATCACAAATCATATGCAATTTGTAACCAAAGAAAATGTCGTTGGCCCTTCCATCTGCATCTTCCTCTTCCCTCTTTGATGGGGCCTTATGTCCAGTTCTCGCACACTTATCCTTGCGCGAAAATGCAGCACATCAGTACTATCCTGTGCGATTAGCCGTATTTGCCTTCCGTTAAATCTGTTCTGTAGAATCCAGTTGTTCAGTTTTTCGAATATTTCAGGTTCTGCGCGTTCTCTGACCTTAGAGAAGATAGAATAATCTGGCCTTTTCTTGTAACCGATTATTCTTCCAATTTTCGTACCAACGAGATCAACGAGTTCTACATCAGTCAATCCATCCATCTGTTTTATCACTAATGCGACGATATGTTTTGCGAACTTCTTCGTATGTCCGTAGTGCTGCACGATTACGCGCGTTGCGGCGCAAACCTCTGGTATCTTATTCTTTATTTTCGATATTTTCATGTTTTCGTTCTCCTGGCAAGGCGACCGATGCGGCGAGCGCATCGGCCTCCAGGAGACTCTGCACTACCGATTTCCGACGATAAAAAAGAGGGAGAAAACCCCCGAATATAATTTAAAGGAAAGATTCTTAATTTGTCAAGTTCCTAAAGTGCACCTCAGTATGATAACTTCTCTGATCGCAGATTGATCTCTTCTGATACCGCCTTCATGAACTCATCAAGCCCAATTCCGTTTTTCTGAAGGTTATTTCTTGTCCTTACCGAGATCCTTTCATTCTCCACTTCCCTCTTTCCCACTATTATCGTGTATGGGATTTCCTGCATCTTTGAATCACGGATTTTGTATTCGAGAGTCTTGTCTGAGATGTCAAGTTCTGCCCTGATGTGCGCTTCCTTAAGCAGAAGATATATCTTGCCTGCGTAGTCGGCTGCCTGCTCTGATATCGATATCACACGCACCTGTACGGGAGCTATCCATGTCGGGAATTTGCCCTGATAGTGCTCGGTTAGTATGCCTATGAATCGTTCAAGGCTTCCGAGAGCGGCCCTGTGTATTATGACTGGTGTGTGGACCTTGCCATCCTCTCCGGCATACTCCAAACCGAAACGAATTGGCATCTGATAATCAATCTGTATTGTTGCGCATTGCCATATCCTGCCTATCGAATCGAAGACATCAAAGTCAATCTTGGGACCATAGAAAGCTCCCTCCTTCTCTTTGATTTCATATTTTATATTGTTTGCATCCAATGCAGATTTTAGAGATTCTGTCGCTTTCTCCCATATGGCTTCGTCTCCTATATGGTCATCTGGCATCGTCGAGAGCTTGGCTGCAAACTTCATTCCGAATGCAGAGTAAACATCTTTGACTAGACTGAGGAACATGCTAACCTCATCTCCAATCTGCTCTTCTGTTACGAAGATGTGGCCATCATCCTGTGTCAGCTCCTTGACCCTGAAAAGACCAGTGAGAGCGCCGCTCAATTCCTTCCTATAAAGCTTATCGAAGATTGCTGTTCTGAATGGAAGCTCCCTGTAGCTCCATTTCCTTGACTTGTATATCAATATAGTAGAAGGGCAGTTCATCGGCTTGAGGCCTACGCTCCCGAAATCGGAATCGAATAGGAACATGTTTTCTTTATAATGCTCAGCGTGCCCGCTAACATACCATAATGCAACGTTATTCATACCCGGTGTGCTTATCTCCATATAGCCTTGCTTCTCTTCGAGAGACCTTATAAAGCTGGTTAGCATCCTGTAAATCACATGGCCTTTTGGATGCCAATAGACCATCGCAGGAGAGATCTCTTGAAAACTGTAAAGATCGAGACGCTCGCCTATTGTCCTGTGGTCTGTTGCAGGCAGCCCTGACCAATCGCTCTTGCGCACTATGGCAGTATTAACGCTTGTAGGCTTTGCCTTGGTGTAAGTCTTGTGCTCCGCCGCATTGTGCCCGTAGCTCCTTGACTGCTCTGCTAATGGATGGGCTTTTATGTCAAGGTCAAGCTTCTTGTTCCACCCGAACGGTGCCTTCCATACTTCTATCCCGTGCATGGCCTTTGCCTCCTCGAACATATAAGCTAGTATTTGCATTGCTTCCTTAGGGCTTGCAAGCGAGCCGCTTAGATGCGCAAACGGGTATATCAAAAGCTTTTTTCTGGCAAGCTTCTTCAGGAACGAGTCTGTATCTTGTATCGCCTTCTTTGCCATCTCCCTATCATCGCCTTCTTCCACTGTCGTAAATATAACAAGAACATCATCAATGCTTACCTTCTCTTTAGTAATGTCTTCGTACACGCTTGCCTCTGGCTTTATAGGCTCGTAGCTCACATTATTTACATCAAACTGGAGTATTCTCATCTTTGCACCCTTAAATATAATTTTAATACCAACTCTTTAAGCGTATTGCAGGACGGAAAAATAGCGCAGAGGCACTGCCTGCTTTTATCAATAGCCGAATAGGCTGATTTCCCAAGAATTGCTGATCCTGAGGGATCTATTCTGTTTGGAAGTGACCAGCCATCGTAGGACCTTTATCGAATATTAACTGAATCTGAAATGTATATAAAGATTATCTCCCAACTTAGTATGCTGCTTTCTTTGTCTTATTAATTGCTGGAGATCTTCGATGGAAAAAAAAGATTTTGTTGTTACTGGTGGCGCAGGATATATCGGAGGGCACCTTGTGGACAGCCTTGTTGAAGCTGGGAATACCATATCAATAGACAATATGTCATCTGGGAAATATGCGAATGGGAGGGCTTCGGGGATCAAGTGCGACCTTAGGGATGAGAAAAAAGTAAGCTCTCTTGATATACCTGAAGGGTCTCTGATATTCCACCTTGCTGCGAATCCGGATGTTAGGGAATCGATGAAGAGAATAATTGAGCATTATGGAAATGATGTAACCTCTACGCTAAACGTGCTGGAACTTGCTAGGAAAAAGGACTCGGAGAAAGTGATATTTGCCTCAACGTCTGCAGTGTACGGGGATGCTAAGACCCCAACTCCAGAGGATTCGAAAATGGATCCAATATCAAATTACGGGCTTTTCAAGAGCATTGGAGAAGGGATGGTCAGCTTTTATTCAAGAACTTACGGAATAAAGACCTGCATATTGAGGTTTGCAAATGTTGTCGGAGGTAGGGCAAGCCATGGAATAGTTCCTGATTTTGTGAAGAAACTTGAAAAGGATGAGAGTGAGTTGGAGATATTGGGTGATGGTAGGCAGCGCAAGAGCTATGTTTACATAGATGATGTGGTAAGAGCCTTGCTGCTAGCTATAAGAATAGAAGAAAGTAACGCAGTGCTAAACGTTGGAAACACCGATACGGTAAGTGTTGAGGATATAGCGCAGATAATAGAAGGTAATATGGGTATAAAGCCAAAGCACCATTATATTAATAGATATAAGGGCAGAGGATGGCCGGGAGATGTTAAGGAGATGCTGCTCGACATAAGAAAGATATCGAAGCTTGGATGGAAGCCGAGCATGGGATCTGAAGGCGCGATTCTTGCAGCAGCCAAAGATATGCTTCAGAATAGGTGATCTTACGAAAGTCGCTTTAATAGGTACTAAAGGAGATTTCAGCAAGGCGAATGGAAGGGGAGTCCACAGGTATATGTATGAATTGTATAATGGGATGAAAGACAAGGATAAAGATGTTATAATAGATAAGATTGAAGCTCCGAGCCTGCCAATAGTTCACACTGCCTTTGGGCTGACCTTCCTTTTTGCGAATCTTTTCAGGGACTTTAGTAAGTATGATGTTGTCCATAACCTTAGCCTTAAACCATTCTTTAACCTTGGCAGAAAGAGATTCGTTCTTCTGAGCACTGTCCATGACCTGGCCAGGTTTGAGAGAGGAGAGCTTGGTGGGACTGGAAAGCAGAGCGTGAAGATGAAATTATGGAAAGGCATAACTGTAAGGCTGAGTCTTGCTTCAGTCTTGAGGTCTGATGTTATAATAGCAGCTAGCAGCCTCACGAAGAGAGATCTGGTAAGGCTCTTGGGATTTGATAGCAAAAGAATATTTGTGATTAATCCTGGGAGCGGAGATGCGCGGTTCTTCTCGAAGATAAAGGCAAAGAAGAGAAAGAGAACATTCATATTAGGATATGTGGGCTCCTTCCTGAAGAAGAAGAATGTAGAGTTTGCAATCAGGTCATTCAGGAAAGTGAAGGGAAGAGAATTCAGGTTTGAGGTGTGGGGGAATAAGGCATATGAATATGAGAGACTTCTTGAGCTATCGAGAGGCGATGATAGGATAAAGTTCATGGGCTTCGCTCCTGAGGATAAGATAGTTGACATATATGATGGGTTTGATGCTTTCGTGTTTCCTGCGTTATACGAGGGATTCGCATTGCCCATATTTGAAGCTAAGGCAAGGGGGTTGCCTGTGATAGCATGTAAGAATGCACAGATCCCTGAAGAGACGTTGAAGTATTGCTTCCTGGCTGGGGACGAAGAGGAAATGGCAAAAATACTCGTTATGCTGAGGAAAAAAGGCTATGATAAAAAGACGATGAGGAGAGCGCTTGAGTATGCGAGAAGCTTTACTTGGGAGAAGACATGTGATAATACGATTGAGATATATAAGAAAGCCATAAAGTCAAGGGAAGGTATTTGAAGGCATCAAATATTTTCATATAGCGCCAATATATAATCTGCAAGTGGCTCGTCAAACGTTATGCTTATCGAATCGAGAACCATCTTTATATTAGTCGTATTTATCGGGCGATGGGTAGCTTCCATGAAGAATATTACAGGGATGTATGAGAAGTCTATGTGTCCGTAGTTTAATGTGAATACGTAATCAATCATTGCGTTATTAGGGGTGAAGCCAGCTGCACTGACCATGCTGCTAAGGGTCTCCCTTGTAATCTGAGTCCCTTTTCCGGTGAAATCCAGGATACCTGCTGCAACTATATATGGAGTGACTCCTTCTTTTATCTTCTCGGTAATGTGCTTATCCTCAAACGTCCTGTTCAATTCCATTATAAGGATCTTGGACATCATTTCGGAAGCTTTTGTTAGCGGCTTGTCTATCAGCTCGCCTATCTTGTCATCCTTCTTCTCCGTGGTGCCTGAAGAGCTTTTGTATATGCCTATGACATACTCGGCTGCTTTCTCATCCTGCTCTATGGATAGAGCGCTTGCCATCTTGAGTATTCTCTCTTGTGTAGGATCCTTGCCTATCGCTATGAAAAAATAAAGAGAAAGTATGTAAGGGATAATATCCTTTATATTCATCGCGTCTATAAAGCGGAGCATCCTGGTATCTGGATCATGATTTACAGACTTTATGAGCAGGCTTACATTCTGCGATGTAACCTTTCTTCCTGAAAATGCAAGCACGGATACTGCACCGATGTATGGTGACATGAGCTCTATCGCCTTGTTCTCATCAACTATCATGAAGATCTTTGTGAGAAGGCCTTCAGACTCTATTGTGCTTCTTATCCTGTCTGCCAGTATATTACTCATGAGCTTTGTTCCTTCGACTATGACCTTTGTGAGCTTGTCCTGAAGATCTGCCTTTCCTATGTCTTTAATCTCGGCAGCAGATGCATTATCTTCCATAAAATATCAGACCTGACATCAAGTTTAACATAGATTACAAATATTAATAAGAATATGTCTCAGCACTCGGATTATGCGACTACAATGTTGCTCCCTTGTAAAGCTTGTATAGCGTGAGAACATACCCTGCTATCTCGCTATCAGGATGGAGTTCGAGGGCGCGGATTGTTACCATTATGTTCTCTACATTAAGCTCTCGGTTTGAGAGGAAGAGGAAATATACGGCTGCAGCGTATATCAGATTATTCTTGAAGTGCGCAGAAGAAAGCTTCTCCAGAATCTCAGTCCTCGGTATCAGGTCCAGTGATTTAATAAGCCTCGAGATATTCTCCTTGTCGATATCCTTTCCTGTGAAGGCCAGAGTGAACACGGCAGCTAGATATGGTGAGAGGTCGGATTTTGATATGTCCTGAATATTCTTGTTTTCCATCGCTTTGGTAAGTTCTCTGGTAGATATCTTAGCGAGAAGAACTGCCAGGGACTTCAATGTCTCTTCGAATTCCTTCTGGAAATCCAAGGTTGCAGACTGGCCTGATTGTGAAACGGAAGCTGTTTCATCCATGAAGACACATAATAAATACTAAGGGAAAACTTATAAAATGCTGTATTAGAAGAGGAAGTTGCGAAGGATGCATATTCGAAGAGGAACAGAATTTCTAAAAAACCGCGGTGCATAGTTATTATGTGGATGTGGACTTAGAGTTTAAGAGCATATCATTCAGGCAGATGCTGCAGCCGATTCTTATATGCTGGCGCGTTACAGGGAGATTGGTGTAGGGGAGCCAGTTAAGCTTTTATATCTTAATGTTATAACATTATTATACATGATGATTTTATGGGTTCAAAGAGCAGAGTAGTTGGCAAGAAAAGGAAATATACAACGATCACTATACCTGCCGCATTGTTTGAGAAAGTGGAAAGAAAGATAAAAGATACAGGATTCTCATCGGTATCTGATTATGTAACATTCATACTGCGAGAAACAATAGCAGAGCTTGAGTTATCTAAGACGAAGAAAGGAGAGAAAGGAGCAGTGATGGAGAAGTTAAAGGCACTGGGATATGTAGGATGATATTATGGATCTGGGAGAGCTCGGAGAATCTTTGTGGAAAGATCAGGACGAAACGAATTGGAAAAGATTTGGAGCTGCGCTCAAGAAGGGCAAAGCCAGGTATTACAGAGTCAATTTTGAAAAAGGAAAGGTCCAGAGGGTTGACGACCTTAGAAAGTCTTATGCAGAGATATTCGACTCTAAGGCAAAGCTCATCGCAAAGATACCGATCTTCAGGAAAGAAGGGAAGAAGATACGGGGCTCGTTGATTTACCTGAAAGGCCTTACGAAATTCAATGGTGAGTAAATGATAGAGCAAGATCTGCGAGAATTAGAAGAGAAGAGCATATTTATAATAAGAGAAGCAAAGGCTAAGTTCGGGAATGTTGCTGCCCTGTGGAGTATGGGTAAGGACTCGACTGCAATGCTGACTCTTGCAAGGAAGGCTTTCCTTGGGAAGGTTCCATTCCCAGTAATACACATTGATAATGGAATAGACTTCCCAGAGACGTATGCTTTCAGAGAGGAACTAGCAAAGAAATGGAAGCTCGATCTGATAGTTGCAGAGAGTGAGATAAAACCAGAGATATCCGGATACAGCTGCTGCGGAGCCAATAAGACAGAAGCGCTAAAGAGAGTTATGGATGAGCATGGCTTTGATGCATTGATAGTCTCGATAAGAAGGGATGAGCACAGCATAAGGGCTAAGGAGAGATATGTTAGCCCGAGGGACAGGAATTTCAAGTGGAATTATAAGGAACAACCGGCGGAGGTATGGAATGATTACTCTTCAAAGCTGGATTCAAAGGGTCATCTCAGGATTCATCCCCTGCTCGATTGGAATGAGATAGACATATGGAATTACATCAGGAAGAATAAGACTCCGATAAATCCATTGTATTATTCAAATAAAGGATACAGATACCGCAGCCTCGGATGCACACATTGTACAGTTCCGATAAAATCAAATGCAAAAAGCATAGATGCAATAATAAAAGAGCTCAAGGACACTTCTGTTGAGGAGCGTTCTGGAAGAGAACAGGATAAGGAGAGGCAGTATGTGATGGAGAAGCTCAGGTCACTTGGATACATGTGATGCCGGTATGAAGATCAAAAGAGTCACATTGCTTGGGCACAAGGACCACGGAAAGTCAACACTAATAGGAAACCTCCTTATAAGCACAGGAACCGCTACAAAGGATAGGATCAATGAAGCGAGAAGGATAAGCAGGAGTTTAGGGAGGCAGTTTGAGCCAGCATTTATACTGGACAGCTTCTCTGAAGAAAGAGAAGGAGGGCTTACAATAGATACCACACGAGTCCAGATCAGATACAAAGATATTGGATTTGAGTTCATAGACGTTCCTGGCCATGAGGAGTTGATTAAGAATATGATAAGCGGGGCCTCGTATGCAGATTTCGCTGTCCTGATAGTATCTGCAAAGAGGGACGAGGGGATTATGGATCAGACGAAGAGACATCTCTTCCTTGCGAAGATATTCGGGATAAAAAAGATCATCATAGCAGTAAATAAGATGGATAGCATAGGCTATTCTGAAGAAAGATTCGGTTCTGTTGCAAAAAGCATAGGAGCGTATCTAGAGAAAATAGGCATTGATAGCAGGGATTATGAGGCGATCCCGATCTCGGCGTACGGCTCAGAGAACCTTGTTAAGAAATCAGATAAAATGAAGTGGTATAGGGGAAAAACGTTGCTTGATATCTTGTATGAGATGGGAAGAGAGAAGGAGAAGAAGCCAAAGAATAATTTCAGGATGATCATACAGGGGGAGAGCGATGGAAGGTACTTCGGAAGAGTGGTTAGTGGAACGGCTAAAGTATCTGATGAGATAAAGATACTGCCGAGAAATGATTGGGGAAGGATCAAAAGGCTCTATGTCAAAGGAAAGAGTGTTAGAAAATGCAGAGATGGAGATAATCCTGCAATCGAACTTGACGAGGAGTTAAAGTTCAATCCGAGAGGAATGGTAGCATTGCCGAGATCCGAGGAGTTCAACGCATCAAGAAGATTTATGGCATTAATATTTGCAACAGAGCCGATGAGATCGGAGTCCACAATAAAGTTCATAGGTAACCAGATCAGAGCGAGAATCAAATTCATTGATGAGATAAGCACAACAGACGGAGAGAGGAAAAAGATGAGAGGCAAAGAGCTTGCGCCTTTGAAAGCAGCATCAGTCGAGATTATTCTTGAGAAAGAGATTCCAGCAGAGAATTTCAACGAATCCCAGGAACTGGGAAGGCTTCTTTTTTACTCTGGAGAAGCCTTAAGCGGCGTTGGTATAATAGAACGTAAATTGTGAGATTACTCCCAGAATTCTATCACATTCTTGTATCGTTCATGGGTGTCTATAGGCATCCACTTGCCTTTAGATTCAAAGGCGATTATCTTCTTATCCGATACGGCTCCCTCTAGAAATCCTTTTTCTAGGGGAAATTTCTCGAGATATGGAAGGGAGTCCAGAGCTTCCCTGCTGAAAATATATTTCCCTATATTTATCGTGCCACTCTTATCCTGCATTAAAGAGGTATCGGGTTTCTCTATGAACTTTGTTATCTTATTGCCCTTAATTTCCAATACCCCATATCCGGAGATATCTTGAACCTGTTTCACAGCGAGGGTGGCGAAAGCCCCTTCTCTCTTATGCAACGCATACATCGAAGCAAGATCAAGTGTAAATAAATCATCACCATTTATCACAAATACATCCTCATAATCCTTTCTCGCCTTGCTTATGGCAAATCTCAATGCGCCACCAGTTCCGAGAGCCTTCTCTTCCATTATATAACTTATCTTGATATTAGGGTGATTACCTAAGCTATTTATGAAATTGATAATCTTCTCCCCCTTATATCCTATAGATATAAGCACATCCGATATTCCTTCTCTTTCCAGCTCCTCTATTATGTAAGCTAAGACTGGCTTGTTCCTGACTGGAATCAGTGGCTTTGGAGTATCTTCAGTCAATGGGCGCAATCTCGTTCCTTCCCCTCCGGCAAGTATTATAGCAAGACTTGGAACTTTCTCCATTAACAACACACCACCATATTAAAGGTATTTATTATATGTAACCTACCTTATATGTTTATAGGATGTGGCGAACTTAACAACGTGAGCGGGAAATCCCACGCCATTTATGGGTGGGATGAAAGCGAACCGCAGAACAAGAAGATATAAAAATTTAGGAACATATAGATAAAATAGATGGCGAACATGGAACTGGCAAGGG
>JAJZJV010000017.1 GCA_021809925.1 Microcaldota archaeon
AAAGTGGGCCCGCGGAGAATCGAACTCCGGATCTTCACCGTGTGAAGGTGGCGTCTTACCACTCGACTACGAGCCCATAGAATAAGGTTGTACTGAATTATACGTTGAAGTATTCTTTAAACTTGTTGGTTGTTGTTATCTTCTTTGTCCTCCCTGACTTCTTCGCCTCTATGAACTCTGCCTCAATCAACTCCTTTATGTGGTCATAAGTTGAGGCCCCGAAAGCTTTGACAAGTGAGCTTTGTGCTATCCCGTTGTTCTTGCTTATGTATGCAAGGAGCCTTAATGCCCCTTTTGTTATGTCAGGGCCATTGGCCATGCTGCTCAGTTTCGATGCATAAGGCTCCTTCAAACTAAACATATATTTCTTGTCTATGGAAAGAATCGTGAGTGAGGTGTTTCTGCCATTGTACTCTGAAATCAATTCATCCAATATCTTCTGTATGTGGCCAGGCGACATTATTCCAGTTATTCTGCTTAGTTCGGATATTCCTACCGCATTCTGCGACATGAATAACGCGCCTTCAACCATATTCTTGTAATCTGCCTGTTCTTCCATGAAAACACCTAGTTCAGAGCCACTACTATCTCACTAAAGAAGCGTTCCTGTATGAGAGATATCTTGTTCTTGCTTGCAAGAAATAATAAAGGTATGAAGAGCTCTAACAGGACATCATCGACTTTTACATGGTCGTGCAATGCACTGAATGTTATCGTGTTGTCCTTGTCCACAATGCTTTTTATTTCCTTGTAGAGCTTTCTTGTTTCTGCCCCTATGTCGAATTTGTTGATTGTGATCGGGATTGTTATATTGTTTGATTCCTTTTTTGATGTCTCCTTGTATTCCTTGAGCTTCATTGCATCGTCAAGAGCAGAGATCAGCTCATTCAGCGTTACCCTTCTCTTTGGAGGGATCCTTAGCCTGAATGTGAGATCTCCAGGATTGATCTCTTCCCTTGCGCCCCTCTCTTCGGCTATCTCTTCTTCAGGAGGTTCGTCGATATGAAGCATCTCGCTTTTCATCCTAAGGAGTATTGATGCGGCGAGTATGATGTTTGCAGGTACTCTTAAGTCTAAGACTTTCATAGCCTTTACTGCTGAGACATACTTGTCAACAATATCTATTATGTCTATGTTCCAAGGATCCAGCATGTTCTTTCTTACAAGCTCTATTAGGAGATCCTTCCATGTGGCCTCGCTAACTAGATTTACGATGTCAAAGTCCTTTATAAGGTTCTCCCCTTTTACGGCAATCTCATTAACCTGGACTGTCGCCATATATTGCCTATATATTAAAAGGATATATATCTTGCTGTGGATTCGGATTTAATTGAGAAAGAGGAATAGCATATTGCTCGGCTAAGCTGCGCCAAACATTAGAGAGACGTTTAATATTTTTCTGCTTGATAGATAGATAATAGTGATTATGTGGAGGTTTTTAAAAACGAATTTACTTATAGGCACTTTCTTGAAGAAGACAGAGAGGATGAGTTTGACAAAAAATTTGAAGAGGCTGTTGAATGGGCAAACAGCGAGGCTCTCGGAAAGAGATTTCCAATGTACATCAATGGAAAGGGGGTGTATGCTTCCCAGGAAATACAAGAGCATTCTCCTATTGACAAACGATTGATAGGGAGATTCCAAAAAGGGGGCAGGGAAGAGGCGCGGATTGCAGTAGAGAGTGCATCTGAGGCATTTGAATCGTGGAAGGAGACGAATTATGCAGATAGGATTGCGATTTTCAGGAAGGCTGCTGAGATATTCTCACGGGATAAATTTAGGATAGCTGCAATAATGAGTATAGAGAATGGGAAGACGAGATATGAATCAATAGGAGAGGTTGATGAGGCAATAGACTTCCTGAATTATTATTCACTCGAGGTTGAGAGAAATAAGGGATTTGTGCGAAAGGCCAGGCTCTCTGGAAGCAGTGCCAAAGTAAGTGCCGGATTTCAGGGAGCCCCGGGAAAAGAAGAGAGAGTTTCAATACTTATGCGCCCATACGGCGTATTTGGTGTTATAGCTCCGTTCAACTTTCCCGTATCAATCTCTACAGGGATGAGCTCTGGTGCGCTTATAACAGGAAATACCGTAGTATTCAAGCCATCTTCTACTGACAACATGACAATGCTTACGGGATTGAAGATTTATGAGATATTCAAGGAAGCTGGAGTCCCTGATGGCGTTTTCAATTATGTGACCGGACCGGGATCTGAGGTCGGAGACGAGATATTGATGAATAAGAAGGTTGCAGGGATAGCCTTTACCGGTTCAAGGGGCACCGGTATGGATATGATATCGAGAAGCTACTCTGCTGGCATGCAAAAGATCTTCGTAGTTGAGATGGGGGGCAAGAATCCAGTAATTGTATCAAAATATGCGGATCTGGACATTGCTGTTGAGGGGATTGCAAGCGCAGCTTTTGGGTACTCAGGACAGAAATGCAGTGCGGCGTCAAGAATCTATGTTAATGAGTCAATAAAAGAGGAGTTCGTAAGCAAGCTACTTGACAAGATGAGAACATTCAAGATAGGAGATCCAATAAAGAAAGAAAATTACATGGGCCCTTTGATAAGCGAGAGAGCGTCTTTGAGGTACAAGGAATCAGTCGAAGAAGGAAAGAACTCTGGGAGAGTGATATTTGGCGGCAATATTATTGATCTTGGAAATGGTGGATTCTATGCAGAGCCAACACTTATCGAGATTGATCACAAAAACAGGCTTTTCCATGAAGAGCTTTTCCTGCCGATTCTTGTAATAGATACTTTCAAGAACTTTGAAGAGGCTTTGAAGAATGCCAATGATACGGAGTATGGGCTTACTGCAGGATTGTACAGCAACAAGAAGAGCGAGATAAATGAATTCCTCGAGAGTATGGATGCTGGCGTGGTGTATGTCAATAGAGAGATAAGCGCAACGACGGGAGCTATAGTGGGATTCCATACATTTGTTGGTTGGAAGGGTAGCGGACTGACAGGGAAAGGCACTGGAAGCAGATTTTACTTGCAGCAGTTCATGCGGGAGCAGAGCCGGACAGAAGTAAGATGATGCGGATATGTTCGTAACAAAGATTCTTTATAGGAGATTAAGGTTTGATAGGAGGACAATACGCGCAGGCAAGAGTGCTCTTGATTGTATGATTGCAGACTCGTTCCCGAAGCAGATGCTCGGCCTTATGTATAGGAAGAGCATTAGAAAGGGCGAAGGTATGCTTTTCATTTTTAGAAGAGAAGGCATCTATCCTATCTGGATGATGAACATGAACTTCCCAATAGATATCATATGGATAAGTAAGGGGGAGAAGGTCGTTGATGTGGAGGAGAACGCAGTTCCGTGCAGAGGCTTCTTCGGATGTAAGAGTTATTACCCAAGAAAAAAATCGCAGTATGTACTTGAGATGGGTTCTGGAGAGGCTAGTAGAAGAGGAATTAAGATAGGAAGCAGAATAAGGTTATGATCCTTTCTTTATTATCTTGACAAGTGCCTCTGTGAACTCTCTTGTGCCAAGACCCTTCTTTCCCCAGGCTCTTGCTATATCCTGTGTGACTATCTTCCGCTTTATTGCGGATTTTACTGCGGAATCTATCACGGCTGCCGCTCTGCCCCATCCCATAAACTCAAGCATCATCGATCCTGCCTTTATGGTTCCTATAGGATTTGCCAGATTCTTTCCAGCATATTTTGCGGCTATTCCGTGGACTGGTTCGAAAGCTCCTCCCATGTCTCCTATATTTGCACTTCCCAAGATCCCTATGTCACCTATCAGGGCGCCGGCCGCATCAGAGACATAATCTCCATTAAGGTTAGGGGCCAGGATGATATCGTAAAGTTCCGGCTTGGCAATTATCTGCTGGAACATGTTGTCTGCAATCCTATCGTTCATAAGTATCTTCTTTCCGGAGTTCTGCATTCTGCCTGTCTCATCAACAAGTATATTCTTGTTGAACTCTCTCCTTGCAATGGAATATGCCCATTCCCTGAAAGCGCCTTCAGTATATTTCATAATATTGCCTTTGTGCATTATTGTTATCGCTCTTCTCTTATTTGCAATCGCATATCTTATCGCCATCCTTGTTATTCGCTCTGTTTTTGACTTGCTCATGGGCTTGATGCCTATTCCTGAATCGCCCTTGATCTCGACATTGAAATCCCTTTTCAGAATAGAGCGCATTAAGGCAGCCTCTTTGCTATTATACTTCCATTCTATCCCGGTATATATGTCATCGGTATTTTCGCGGAATATCACCATGTCCACAGTTGGTTTCTTGAGAGGGCTTTCTAACCCTTCCACATACTTTACCGGACGTATGTTTGCATACAGATCGAGAAGCATCCTTATCTCCACATTGAGTGACCTGAAGCCAGAACCAATGGGGGTCTCCAGCGGTCCCTTAAACAAAACCCTGTAGCTTTTTATCTCTCTGAGAGTTGATCCCGGAAGTCTCTCTCCGGTCTCTTTGAGTGCTTTCTCTCCAGCGAGTATCTCCCTCCACAAGATCTTTCGCTTTCCTGAAAATTCCTTCTCCACGGCAGCGTCAATTACAGATATTGCACTTGCTGTAACCTCCTTCCCTACCCCATCCCCCTCTATGTATGGGATTATTGGATTGTCTGGGACTACCCATTTGCCATCCTGAAATCTGATCTTTTCCATGATGATTGAGTATGCATGGAAGAGTTTATAGATGTCTGCCCGTTGAGAGTAGAATTAACTAAATATCTTGCAGTAGTTTTTCTCTTATGGCTGGAGAAAGATTTGATGTGATAATAGTTGGAGGCGGAATAACAGGAACCTCGCTTCTTTATCTGCTCTCTAATTATACCGATATTAAAAAAGTATTGCTTATTGAGAAATATGATTCGTTGGCACCACTCAACTCGAGCAGCAGGAACAACTCTCAGACATTGCACTTTGGGGATATAGAGACCAATTACACCATAAGCAAAGCTAGGGAGACAAAAAGGGCAGCAGAGATCGTGCTAAGGTACACTATGGGACTTGCTCCTGCTGAGAGGAGAAGAGTCATCGCAAAGTGCCAGAAGATGGTGCTTGCAGTCGGAGAGGAAGAGCTGGAAAGGATGGACAAAATATACTCCAGAGGCATGCGGGAACTCTTTCCGGGATTGAAGAGGATTGAGAAAAAGGAGATAGCAAGAGTGGAGCCGAATGTTGTGAAGGGGAGAGATCCTGAAGAGAAGATTGCAGCGCTTCTGTCTGATAAAGGTTACATGGTAGATTTTGGGGAGCTGACAAGATCTTTTGGGAAGAGAGCTAAGAAGAGCAAGAGCAGAATAATCCTTAATGCAAAGGCTTTGAAGATTGAACGGAATGGAGGGGAATATGAAGTTGCTACAACCAAAGGCAACTTCTCGTCTCGTTTCGTCGTCTTCGCCACAGGCGCATACAGTTTATATTTTGCAAAATCGCTGGGCTATGAAAAAAACCTCTCGGTTCTTTCTGTTGCAGGTAACTTTTACATTTCGAGGCGTGTTCTTAACGGCAAGGTATATAGGATGCAAACAGAGGGAATCCCTTTCGCTGCAATACATGGGGATCCGGATATAACGAATCCGAAGATAACGCGCTTCGGTCCGACTGTCACACTTCCCTTGCAGCTTGAGAGGCACAGGAATGATACCATGCTTGATTACATCAAGACTTTTGACTTTGATGTAGCAACAATGGCGAGCCTGAAGAGAATACTGTTTAATAAGGATATTCAGAGAATACTCTTGAGGAACATAAGTTATTATCTGCCCGTAGTAGGCAAGGGGCTTTTCCTAAAGAATGAGGCTGGAAAGATAGTGCCTTCTCTGCACCATGAAGACCTTGCTTTTGCAAGTGACCAGGGAGGCATACGCCCCCAGATTATCGACGAGAAGAAAGGATCTCTTGTTATAGGGGAATCTAAGATAATGGAGGATGGCATAATCTTTAACATAACGCCTTCGCCAGGAGCAAGCTCTTCGCTTGCCAACTCCATACAGGACGTTAATAAGATAGCAGATTACTTAGATAGCAGTGTGGACTCTGGGAAGCTGAAGAAGGAGCTCCTCAAGGATTATTAGAAGTTACAAGATAGCTGGTAACTTTTTTAATAATGAGAGACAATAATGGAGTTATGGGATATGGTTGGGATGAGCTTAAGAAAGAGGCTCTAAAACGTTTCAGGCTCTCTGACAATACAGAGATAGTATACTACGCACTTGAACACATTAAGGAGATGGGCATTGGGGATGTAGATACATTGCCATTTTCTATACGCATAGTCCTCGAATCGTTGCTTAGGAATCTTGATGGAAAGGAGATAATGCTTGAGGATCTCTCATCTCTTGCAATGTGGGATGGAAAGAATGCTTCAGATAAGGATGTTCCATTCAAGGTATCAAGAGTTTTGATGCAGGACTTTACAGGGGTTCCTGCAGTTGTAGACCTTGCAGCAATCAGGGAGTATGCATCAACACGCGGGGTTTCTCCGGAACATATACAGCCAATAATACCTGTCGACTTGATAATA
Organism: Microcaldota archaeon; assembly: GCA_021809925.1. Taxonomy (GTDB): domain Archaea; phylum Micrarchaeota; class Micrarchaeia; order Micrarchaeales; family CABMGC01; genus JAMCSO01. The sequence goes on from JAJZJV010000017.1 coordinate 6,519, forward strand.
GACCATTCGGTTCAGGTAGACGCATTCAATGCGGTAAGTGCATTGCATCTGAATCAGGAAAAAGAGATAGAAAGGAACAAGGAGAGATATACTCTTTTGAAGTGGGCGAGCAACGCATTCTTGGGATTCCGTGTCTTTCCGCCTTCCGCAGGCATATGCCACCAGGTCAATCTGGAATATCTGGGAAAGTGTGTTAGGACAGAGAAGGTGAACGGCATGGAGCTTGCTTTTCCTGACACCCTTGTAGGAACAGATTCGCATACAACGATGATAAACGGATTAGGGATCCTTGGTTTTGGTGTCGGAGGAATAGAGGCAGAGGCTGCACTTCTCGGGCAGGCAGTATCGTTTACCACGCCAAAGGTATTGGGGGTGAGGCTTAGGGGAAAGCTGAATGAAGGAGTTACAGCAACAGATTTTGCATTGACTCTGACGAAGAGGCTTAGGGAGAAGGGAGTAGTGAATATGTTTGTTGAGTTCTTTGGCGATGGAGTAAAGGCATTATCGCTTCCAGATAGGGCGACTCTTTCCAATATGTGTCCCGAGTATGGTGCTACCATAGCAATATTCCCAGTTGATGAAGAGAGCCTGAGGTACATGAAGAGCACAGGGAGAGATGAGAGAGAGATAGAGATTGTAAGGAAGTATTACGAGAGTCAGAAGATGTTTGAGATAGACTATTCAAAGCTCAAGTATAGTGATATACTTGATGTTGATCTTGGTAGCATTGTACCAAGCGTATCCGGTCCGAGCCAGCCGAAGCAAGAGGTTCCGCTGCGGGATATTAGGGATACATTCATGAATGCATTCATGATAGATGATGTAGGAGAGCATGACATCAGCAGCAAGGATTATACGAGATGGTCCTCTGAGAGCCAGGTTGCCGAGAATGGAAGCATAAAGAATGCGCCAACGCACAGGAATGTCAGGAGCGTCAAGATAAAGGGCAGTGATGGAGAGCTTTCATTGTCAGACGGAGACGTAGTAATCTCATCTATAACAAGCTGTACAAACACAAGCAACCCTTCTGTCATGATAGGCGCAGGGCTGCTTGCAAAGAAAGCGCTTGAGAAGGGCCTGCGCATAAATACAAAGAAAGTGAAAACCAGCTTTGGACCAGGGTCGAGAGTTGTTCCTAGATATCTTGAGCTTGCAGGATTGATGAAACCACTTGAGGAGCTTGGATATGGGCTTGTTGGGTTTGGATGCATAACATGCATAGGCAACAGCGGACCCCTCATAGAAGGGCAGAGCGATGCCATCATAAGCAATAATCTTGCAGTTGCAGCCGTCCTCTCTGGAAACAGGAATTACGAAGCCAGGATCCATAGGGATATACGTGCAAATTACCTGATGTCGCCGCCTTTGCTTATAGCATTCGGGATAGCGGGAAGCGTACTGAAGGATCTGACAATGGAGCCGCTTGGCAAGGGAAAGGATGGAGAGGATGTTTACCTTAAGGATATATGGCCAAGCCAGGAAGAGATCAATGAAATAGTGGCAAGAGTGCTTAGCCAGAGAATTTTCAAGGAGGAATATGGGGAGAATATTTTCAAGATTAATCCATATTGGAACAGGCTTGAAGCACCACAGAGCATGAAATATGGATGGGAAGAATCTAGCTCTTACATCAGACTGCCGCCGTTTTTCGACGGATTTGATCCGGACAAGAGAGCCATGGTAACCCAGATAACCGGAGCTGTAGTTCTTGCATTGTTTGGGGATTCAATCTCTACAGACCACATATCCCCTGCGGGGGCAATAGGCCAGGATAGCCCTGCTGGAAAATACTTATTGGATAGAGGTGTGAAGAGAGAGGATTTCAATACGTATGGGTCAAGAAGAGGAAATCACGAAGTCATGATGCGGGGAACATTCGCAAACAACAGAATCAGGAATCTTTTATTAAGCGGGACTGAGGGTGGGTTCACCATGCATTTTCCAAGCGTGGAGAAGATGAGCATATTTGATGCTGCGATGAAGTACAAGGAAGAGAAGATTCCATTGGTGATTATTGCAGGCATAGAATATGGGTCTGGTAGTTCAAGGGATTGGGCTGCAAAAGGACCTGCGCTTCTTGGTGTTAAAGCGGTAATAGCAAGAAGCTTTGAAAGGATACATAGAAGCAATTTGGTAGGGATGGGAGTGCTTCCGCTTCAGTTCAAGGATGGCGAAAGTCATGAGAGCCTGGGAATTGATTGCACCAAAGAGATCAGCATAGAATTTGATGGCGAGCTGGAAGCGAGATCAAAAGTATTGCTTCGATATCGTAAGAGAGATGGAAGAGAGGGTAGCGCAGAGCTTCTCTGCAGGATAGACACTCCAATAGAGATGGAGTATTATAGGAGTGGTGGGATACTCAATTACGTGATAAGAAAGATACTTGGAAAGGTTTGAGTGCATGAAATATCACTTAGTATGCATCTCCTGCTCCAAAGAGTATGAGAGCGATTATACATCACAGATCTGCGGAGCCTGCTCGGGAATACTTGATGTCAGGTATGATGGCATTCCGAGAATCGCTGCGTCTAATCCAGACTTTGTTGATTATGAGAGAGTGCTTCCGGAAGGGAGGTATCCTAAGTATATTGTTGGCAATACCAGGCTTGTCCAGAGCCCAACGAGAAAGAATGTAGTTCTTAAGATGGAAATCGAGAATCCTACGCATTCTTTCAAGGATCGGGGCTCCATCATAGAGATTGGGAAGGCGGAAGAATATGGATTTGACGAGGTGGTATGCGCATCGACAGGAAATATGGCATATTCAATAGCATACTATGCCAAGCTTTTCGGGATGAAGGCCAGGGTCTTCTTGAGCAATGATGCAAACAAGGACAAAGTTTATTACATTAAAAGTCTTGGAGATGCTGATGTCCAAAGGATAAATGGAGACTTCAACAAAGCGCAGGAGGCTGCAATAAAATATTCGAAGAAGAAAGGAGCCTTCTTGTGCGGAGATTACTGTTATAGGAAAGAGGGCCAGAAGATAATCGCTTATGAGATAATGTTGGAGATGCGGAATGTTGATATGATCTTTGTCCCTGTCGGTAATGCCACACTGCTAAGTGGGGTTCTCCGTGCTATAGTAGAGATGAAGGATTCTGGAAAGATAAGTAAGATGCCAAAAGTTATAGGTGTGCAGTCATCGGAATGCGATCCTCTTGTCAGAGCCTTTGAATCTGGAAAGAGGGTTAGGTATGTAAGTCCGAAGACAGATGCTGACGCCATAGCGGTTGGCTTTCCGACATTCGGCGACTCTGCCGCAAGCCTTCTCAGAGATCTCGGCGGAATTATGGCAAGGGTTGATGATGCTCGCCTGAGGTCAGAGCAGAAGGAGTTCTTTGAGAGATCAGGGATCCTTGCAGAGCTTGCAGCTGTTGCAAGCCTCTCTGCAGAGAAGGCACTCAACAAAAAGGGGAAGAGGGCTGCCTGCATAATAAGTGGCGCGAACCTCTGAGTGGCTGTTGCATTCTCAAAAGATCTGCAAGCTATCATACGCTGTCCTTGAGTCGATGAGCCTTGACGCTTCTCGCACTAATTCCAGAAGTATGTTGGCCCTATCGAGAAGTTTGGACGGTAAATGGCGCAGGTGTTGTTGGTGTTTAATATAGAATGTGCTTCACCATAGCCATCGTACCGACCCATAGTACTTGTTACAATCTCAATCCCAGTCGATGATACGGACTTAGATTATCGATCGTGCCTTTGGGCCTGGAATATCTATGGCAAGATCAACCCAATCGAGAGACATGCCTGTTATTTTTCTGCTTGCAGCTTTTTGGTCAGTTGGAGCTATTATCGATCTTACCTTCCATCTTCCCATGGCCTATCAATGCTATCCTCATCTTCTCACCCTTCTATCACTAATTCTTAGTTCAGGGTAATTGCGTATTACACTTTTCAGGAACTGAAGATTCTCTTCGCTTAGCCCCGCAAGAGGCAGCCTGACAGGTCCTGCGGGCATTCCGCATAGATTCATTGCGGTCTTGACAGGCACGGGATTCGTCTCTATGAACAAGGCCTTGAAGATTGGAGAGAGATTCGAATTAATCTCTCTTGCATGATCATTATTTCCCAAACCTGCCTGCTCGACCAAGTCAGCAACCCTCATTGGAAGGAGATTACTTGCAACAGATATAACTCCTCTTGCTCCTGCAGAGATCATGGGAAGCGTGAGGCTGTCGTCCCCACTGAGAACTGAAAAGGTTTCTGGCATGCGGCTTAGGATCTCCATTATCTGGGTCATGTTCCCAGATGCTTCCTTCACCCCCACTATATTACTAATATCGGAAAGCCTGAGAAGCGTTTTGACCTCGATATTTACTCCAGTCCTTCCTGCGATGTTATACAGTATTATAGGGATACGCGCAACTTTTGAGACAGCTTCAAAGTGCCTGTAAAGGCCTTCTTGCGAAGGCTTGTTGTAGTATGGAGAGACTATCAGGGCCGCATCAGCTCCAGCATCCTGCGCCATGAGTGTATGTTCTATCGTGCTCTTTGTTGAATTTGTGCCTGTGCCGACTATGACCTTGGCCTTCCCTGAAGCTTCTTCAACAGAGACTCTAACAATCCTCTGCCTTTCCCCCTCTTCTATTGTAGGGGACTCGCCGGTGGTCCCCAGAGGAACTATCCCTGAAATTCCATTTTTTATCTGAAACCGTATGTTTGACCTAAGACCCTCATAATCAACTTCAGAGCCAGTAAAAGGAGTAACAAGCGCAGTCATGCAGCCTTCGAGTCTCATGTAATCACAGTAATTTATCTCCCAGATATAATATATATGTTTCGTACTTTGGCTACGATATTCGTATGATCATTTGCCTGAGAATTGCTCGAGCCTGGCGATCTCCTCTTTTCCCATCTTCCTGAAGATCGGCCGGGGATCGAGTTCTTTGACCACACTGACATCTGCTTCTAGAAGCTTGAAATCTGGCTCATGGAAGATTCCAAAGTAGGAGAGCGCCTCCATGCTTGAGGTTGGAACGAATGGCCAGAGAAGCAGAGAGAGATGATGCACAAGCACAATAAGTGAGGATATTGTCTCAGAGAATTCCTTAAGGGATGCCTGATCCCCTTTCCTTACCAAGAGCCATGGCTCTTTCGTGCTAAGTATGGAATTTCCAAGCGATGCTAGCTCCACGGCGGAGTGGAGCGCCTCCCTCAGATTCATCTTCTCAAAGTTCGTTTTGTAGGAAAAGATTATCGCTTCTGCCTTCTTTCTTGTATCATCATCCAACTGCATTTTCTCCCCCACAGAAGCCCTGTTGCTTGCAAATATCTTCAATACCCTCTGCACGAAGTTCCCGACCTTGTCATTCATCACAGTATTGACTATCTCCTCGAGGAGCTCTGCAGAGAACTCGCTGTCTGCAGTCTCTGGATAAAGATACATAAGGACGAATCTCCAGTAATCTGGCTCGAGTATTTCTATTGCACTCTTTAAGTTGAGTCCAACGCCCCTGCTCTTCGAGAACTTTATTGTCTTTGATGTTAGGTACTCTGATGCCTTTATTGTATATGGAAGAATGAATCCCATCTCTGAACCTATCAGGACACCTGGCCACATTAGAGTATGGAATTCTATATTGTCCTTTCCCATGACCTGGATTAACCTTGCTTTTGAGTCAAGCCAATAATCCTTCCATCTTTCAGAGTCCCACTCTTTTGTTATTCCGATATATCCAAGAAAGGCATCAAACCAGACATAAAAGACCATATCTTCAAAACCTTTCTTTGGCACTGGAAACCCCCATTTGATGTTTCTTGTTATCTCGCGTGGCTTGAGTCCCTCATCAATGTAGCTTAGGGACTTATTCACTGCGTTCTTGCTCCAGTTGTTCTTTGAATTTTTTTCTATGAACGCTTTGATCTTTGGCTGCAGTTTTGCAAGGTCGACTGCCAGATTCTTAACATGTTTGAAGACAATTTCCTTCCTCTTGCAGAGGTTGCATATCGGATCTATAATCTGTGTTGGCTCGAGAAGCTTCCCGCAATCGTCGCATTGATCACCTCTTGCCCTTCCCCCGCAATGGGGGCATTTTCCCTCAATGAACCGATCTAGTAGAAAACGCTTGTCTATGTTGCAGTATGCCTGCTCGCCTTCTATTTCTATTATGTATCCTTTCTTATACAATGCATCAAATACAGAATATACTACCTCCTTGTTGTAGTCAGTATGCGTCTTTCCATAATAGGTAAACGTGCACCCAAACCTCTCAAAAAGATCCTTTATCTCAGCGTGTATCTCGTTGGATAGGTTCTCTGGGTCTTTTTTCTCCTCAATCGCCTTTAGCTCTATAGGGGTGCCGTGCTGGTCAGAACCAGATATGAATATTGCATCGTCCCCATTCATCATCGAGTATTTGAAGTAGACGTCAGCGGGAAGGATTGAGCCTACGAAATTCCCGAGATGCGGTATCGAGTATGAGTAAGGAAGCGCAGAAGTTATTATTTTCTTTTCCAATGAACCACCGAGTAAGCAGCAAAAGATAGGATGTTATATACTTTAGCAGCTATGTTTTTTATTCCTTTCCAGACATTTATAATTAAGGGCTTATTCCTTTAGAAAGATGCATCTTCAGCGCCCCTCTGGTGTTTTTATGGATGAGATTTTGAAAGAAGGGCTTGTTGACAGGTTCACTGAATTCTTTAATATGTATTACATAGACCAGATAAATGAGATGTATATAGCGTATCCCAAAAAGAGAGGCGTGCTGATAGATATAAAGGATTTGGAGAAGCTTGATGCAGATCTTGCTACAGAGCTCATCAACAGACCAGATGAGCTTCTTGACTGCGCCAACACAGCGCTTGAGAGGCTCAGCCCAAACCCGGAGTTAAAGGAGCCAGTATATGCACGTTTCTATGGGCTCGACATAAACATACCAATGATACAGGACGTTGGCTCTGAATACATAAGCAAGCTACTGACCCTCGACTCCCTTGTAGTAAAGCGTTCCGAGATCACTCCTAAAGTGCATATAGCTGTTTTCAAATGCTCGTTCTGCGGCACAACGCTTAAGACAAAGGTTGACAAAGAGGAGCTCATAGAGGTATGCCCGCAATGCAAGAGAAGATCGCTGAAGCAGTCAAGCAGCGAGTCTGAATTCATTAATCTGCAGAAAATAGCCGTGCAGGATCCTTTAGAGAAACTGAAGGGAAATACGCCAACATGGCAGCTTGAGGTCTGGTTGCAGGATGATCTGATCAACAGAGTTGTCCCTGGAGACAGGGTTGATATTACAGGTATACTGCGGATAAGACCCAGAAAAACCTCGAAGGGAAAGGAAGACAAGGTATTGTTTACGATGTTCTTTGAAGCTGTCTCTTTAAAGCCCAAGCAGAAGGAATTCGCCGAGATAGATATAACACCAGAGGAAGAGCGGGAGATACTAGAGCTTTCGAAAGACCCAAAGATCTTTGAGAAGATAGCAAAATCCATAGCTGCATCAATCTATGGCCATGATGAGATCAAACAGGCACTTACCCTTCAGCTCTTCGGAGGCACCCCTGACAAGAAGCTGATAGATGGAGGCTCAATAAGAAGCGATATACATATGCTTCTCATAGGAGATCCGGGAAGCGCAAAGACAAGGCTTCTGCAAGCCGTCTCTTCTATAGTTCCGAAGGGGATCTACGTAAGCGGCAAATCGACAAGCGGGGCAGGACTTACAGCTGCAGCGGAGAGAGATGAGTTCTCCGAGGGAGGATGGACACTGAAAGCTGGAGCCCTGGTCCTTGGATCTGGAGGAGAGGTCAGCATTGACGAATTTGACAAGATAGGTGATGAAGACAAATCTTCGCTTCTAGAAGCGCTTGAATCCCAAACGATAAGCGTCGCAAAGGCAGGGATAGTCGCGAAGTTCATAGCAAAGACATCGGTTCTCGCAGCTGCAAACCCAAAGTATGGAAGATTTGAGCCCAACAGGTATCCTGCAGAGCAGTTTGACATTCCTCCAGCGCTTCTCTCAAGATTTGACCTGATATTCCCGATAAAGGATGTGCTTGACGAAGAGAGAGATAAGAGCATAGCAGAACATATATTGATACAGCACCAGGCTGCCGGGGCGATGCTTGCAGAAGTTGCTTCGGAGCAGGTGGAGAAGCCTCCGCTTGAGCATGCAATGATAAGGAAGTATATAGCATACGCAAGAAAGAATGTGAGACCAAGGCTTCAGCAGGAAGCGAGCGTGAAGATCATAAATTATTATGTAGGATTGAGAAAACTTGGGATAAAGCAGGGTGCTGTCCCTATGACGCCAAGACAGATAGAAGGACTTGTCAGGCTTGCCGAAGGCAGCGCCAAGTCAAGGCTCTCCTCGATTATAGAAGAAAAGGATGCCGACCTTGCGATAGCCCTCTTTGAGTACATGCTGAACACACTTGCAGTTGACAGGGGAGGAAGGAGAGATATAGACATGCTTACAACAGGAATGCCTAGGGAGAAGATAGATAAGATTAATGTTATAGTAGAAATAATAAAGAAGATTGAAGAGTCTGATTCGAATCCGAAGATAGTCGCAGTGCTTGAGGAAGCAGAGAAAGCAGGCATCGACAGGGGAACAACGACAAGGTACATAAATGAGCTTGAAAGAAGCGGAGACATTTATAGCCCAAGGCCGGGAATAGTAAAGACGATAAGAAGAGAGGAGGTGTGATGGTGGTTTATTGGAGAGAAGAATAGGAAACAGGCAGAGCACGGACATTCTAGTGCTGTTCCTATTGGTCCAGTTCGGATGCATACTGCTTGCATACATCAGTTTTCCGCCATCTTCTCTAGTTCAGATATCAGCGATACAGAGCCAGCAGGAAATAAGCAGCGGGGGGGCTTCCTTTCTTGGATATATTGCACTCTCGTTTGTTGTGATCGCTCTAGTATTCATGATAGTCTTCAGATCATACAAAGGAAATATGCTATTTAAAGCACTGGAGACTTTCGCCATACTGGTAGGGTCTTTTGAATTCTTCTTCCTGATAATATTCTCTTTTGTTAATAGCGATTTCCTTTTCTGGCTTGCTGTTGTTGCCTTGCTCTCTGTTGCAATAGTCAAGATAAAGAATACGTACAAGGCATCGAAGAATGCTGTTGCCATGATATCGAGCATTGGATATGGAACCCTGACTGGTGCTCTTTTTTCAATTTCGTTCACTCCCGGATTTATCATAGTTTATCTTTTCTTTGCCATTGCTGCGGTCTATGATTACATTGCAGTTTTCATAACAAAGCACATGATCGCATTGGGAAGGGAGGCACAGAAGCTCGATCTTGCGCTGATGGTCGGATCATCAGATGTTGAGATCGTGCCAGAAAGCAGCTTTAAGAAGAAAGAGGTAGAGGAGATACGCAAGAATGTTGCTGAGAGCAAGATCAAGAATCCGGAGATCTTCAAGACAATCAAAAAAGGCAGCGTTCCAATGATCTCCCAGATTTACTTAGGGACTGGAGACCTTGCATTTCCAGCCATGCTCGCAGTAGCATCATATATTACCTTTGCCAACATATTCATCGCTGTGGCGATAGCGCTTGGTGCAGGAATTGGCATAATAGCGACAATGAGGCTCCTGAAGAAGTACAAAGTCGGCCTGCCTGCTCTTCCTCCATTATTCGCATTCATCAACCTGGCACTTTTTCTTGTCTTCCTTCTTCCCGGGTTCTTCAACCCTACTCAGGCGTTTGCTTTCCTTGCAGTGTTTGTCCTTGCAGTAATAGTACTCCCACTGACGTTGAAACACTCTGCAGCGCAGAGAATGGAAAAAGGTATGGATTGATGAAGAACGCAGAGGTGGTGAAGAAGATTGCTCTTTTCAGGATAAAGAGGCTATTCCAGCTTGCTGAGGAGAGGATTAAGGATAATAATGTAGATTCAGAGGAGCTCTCAAAGAGATACCTAAGGATTGCTATGGAGATAAGCAGGCATTACAAAGTAAGCATGCCTTTGGGGATCAGGGAGAGAATCTGCAAGGAATGCGGTTCACTTCTTACGCCAGGGATAAATTGCAGTGTTAGGAGTTCCGGAGGTTTCTTAATATATAAATGCACTTGCGGATATATTACGAGGAGAAGATATAAGAGAGCTACTTCGCCCCAAGCAGTGAGAGCAGGCTCTCGATGAATTCTGTGATGTCCTCACTTCTGCCTGCAGTGAGTATGTTGTGGTCAAGTTCAACTGGATTCTCAGACTGTATGCCTCTGAACAATCTCACCATGTTGGAAGAGTCCCTATCCTTGCTTAGTGAGATCTTTGTTCCGCTGATTATGTTCGCTTTTGCGAGAATCTTTACGGCGTTGCCTATGGCAGCTACGGGCTTCTTGCTTAGATTGAAGAATGCGACAGTATCCAATAACGGCCTGAAATCATACAATCTTGAAATCTCTACACCAGGTCCATCGAGAAGTAGAATAGCATCAAAGTCTGCAGAGTTGACCCTGCCAGCATTCATATGGGGCCTGACCACGGCACCGTGATAGCCAACGCACTCCTTGCTTGAGTAGCTGGTTATGACAGAATCTATCCCCCACTTTCTCAGCATCATCGACGCATATGATAGGGATTCGTCCCTGAACTCTGTAGGAGGTATAACTATTGCAACTTTCATTCAGCACACATATCAATATCTAACGATATTGTTTTATCTCTTTTGTTTCGGTGCTTTGATTATATGATGGTGGTGTATGTGATACATGAACACAGCAATTATGAGCACGGCTGCGAAAGCAAGGATGTTCAGGAGAGAGACGAAGAATATCCTGGCTGAGCCGAAGGAAGTATGTATATCTTGCGTTATCCCGAGATAAGTAACATTCCCAGTCACGCTTCCGAATGGAACATCATTGAAGATCAGCTCTCCCTTTGACCCTGTGTATTCTGTTATCTTGGTGTTGTTTGGAAAAGTTATCGAGGCGCTTGTATTTAGAGGTATTCCAAAGATGTCGTTTGTTAGTATCATGACCTCGCTTAATGGTAGCACGACATAATGCACCCCAGAAGAGTTGATTGTGAATTGCTCGTTGAGCGGAAGCAGATATCCATTGTATGACGCGTCGGTTAGAAGGTAGGTATGATTTACGAAGAGGAAGGCAGATCTCCCGATCTTTACGCCATCAATATAAAAAGAGTCCACCGCCACGCTCTGGCCTTTCTGATCCTCTCCGTAAAATTGGATAAGGTATTCCTCCCTGAACTGCGCAACGAGAGTTGTTGGCGCAGTCATTATTATGGTTGCATTAGGGCTTGTCTCATTATTGCTCCACTTATAAAAGGAGAGCCTTGCCGATGTCGTATTGTAGAAGAAGGCCCTTGAAACATTAATCTCGGCTTCTGAACCGGCATCGTACCAGCCTGAGCCGGTCGGCTCCGAGAGCCTTGTTGTAGAGGTTAGATTCAGGTAATATTCACGTTTCCATAATGCGGATATATGCAGAGGAGATGTAACATTGCCAACTCCGTCGATTCCAGAAACGCCTGTGCTCCAACCAGAAAAGACTTCGCGCTCTCCTGGACCGGTGTAGATAGTATTTGATATAACAGAATAGTTTATTATCTGGTTTGCATCGTACCAGCCTGAGCCCGAAGTAGACCCGTATTCAGAGGTGACATTTGCAAAGTATTGTAGCTGCCATACTGCAGTCTCAGTTATATTTGAGGACATAAGAACCTTTGAATTTCTTGAGCTGCCAGAGTATGACCCACTTCCACTCCCTTCCCACCCTTTGAATGCCATTCTTGTATTGTTGTTTAGGTAGACAGAAGCCGGAGCGGATAAGTTTATTTCTGATAGTGAGAGATATTCGTCCTTTGCGGAGATATTTCCATACTGCGATGTTATTGTTAATATATATCCCTGCGACCATAATTGCGTGTTGTTTGATGGTTGCTGCATCCCCGACCCCACCATGAATGAATTCACTCTGTTTGATACTTCTTCCACACCGTAGGGATTTCTTAAGTATTGAAGGCTACCGACCCCATAGCCTATATACGAGAATCCAGTAGGAGCAGGATATAGGACTCCTACTTTATACATTGAAAGATTAGAGAATGTTACTGGATTCATCCGATAGAGATTTGAGGTAGTGTTGGCAAGTTCTGCAAATGCAACCGGAACATCGTATCCTGAGGAAGATACTCCAAGATTCACACTTCCTTCTATAACATTGTCGAATGTGAAGTACCAAGTATTCCCATTAGAGTAGAAACCATAAGTGTTGTAGGTATTGTTTACACCAGCTGACCCGTCAGGGCCTATCTTTCCGAGGAAACCTCCATTGAATCCTGCTGGGAAGTATTCATAGAACCACTCTGCGGATCCTGCTGTTATGGGCTGATATCCATTGCACCCAGAAGTAAGGTTACATTGTGTAGGATAGTTGCCAGTCTGGTTTTCGATGAGATACCCAGCCTGCAGGAAGGCGCCGTTTGGCAGATTCTCGCCAACCCAGAAAGCAAAGGTCCCATTGATGAGCGCTTCCTGCTGCACGGTCTTTATCTGAACGCTCGCGCCCTGATTAAAGGTAGAAGAGCTGCCAGCCTTTGCGCCAGTCTGAAACCAGTAGCCTGCCTCTGCCTGAGCAGAAACTAGAACAATGGCAATGAATGTTGCAAAAAGTAAGTCATGCTTTCTCATAATCAAGTCCCATCTCTTCAAGACATTTAATTACCTTTCCCCTCATCTCGGAATTCAAGCCCTTCCAGTCAATCACGCAGGAATCAAGCTCTTCTCCACTCTTTGCTGCGGCTTCTTCGAGCATGATGAGATTCTCCTCGCCGTCTTCATCGGCTGTTGCATGCTTTGGCATTATATGGGAGAATGCATAATCCTTTTCCAATGCAAGCTTCGTGAATCTCTCAGGATAGTGGCTCCCACCTATTCCAAAAACCACTTTTGAGGCATCAGGAATTGAATCTATATCATTTATTATCTTTGAATATGCGAGTTTACCTAAGGCCTTGGCGAAGCCCTTGTCTTCTATGGCACTCTCCGGACCCCCGAATTCTATGAATAAGGAGGGGGTCCTAAGAAGCGGTCCGTGGTGGGTAGCTTCGTATGTCCTCTCGACCCCATGATCTAGGCCAAGCGAGAATAGGGATTGCAGGATCGATCTCATGTACGAAGGCGCTGCTACGGAAAGTTTCCTTGGCTTGCCTCCGAAGAGTGCCCCTTTTCCCCAATTTCCCGTCGAGTGTGTGGTGAAAGATACTTTGCCTGAGGAGCTTTTGTGTTTGCTTAGGAAATATGCACGATCCATGCAGAGGTCATCGACAAAGTCAGCTTCTATAAGAGGAAGATCTGTTAGATAAAGATCAACCTCGCCATTTGTAAACCGCCTGTATGGCTTTTCGCCACCGTTTTCCTCGAAGTCATACTCGTTTGAGATGAATCCAAACATGTTCATCGAGGCGATGTCAACAGAAGAGCAGATTATCCCTATCATTATAATGCACGTTATTTCTATACCATGACATCCTCCCACCCGTGAACGGTGTGGGCTTCCTCTGCGTCATGCAATCACTGCATCCCGCAAAGGATGTGTTTTATCGGTTCTCAGTTCTTCGAGGACTGCCTCCTGTCGAGGTCTTGCATCCTCTCCCTGAGCGTGACTTCCCCTCTGTCCGAGGGTAGCTCTATTGAGTATGTTTATTGATGCGTTTATGTCCCTGTCCATCTGCATGCCGCATCTGTTGCAGTTGTATTCTCTAATGGATAGT